>JAUIJI010000110.1 GCA_030431435.1 Alphaproteobacteria bacterium
CCTTCATCTTCACGTCATAGTCGTGATCGTCGATGTTGGGGCGCATCTTGATTTCCTTGATGTCCTGCGTCTTCTGGCTCTTGCGAGCGAGATTCGCCTTCTTCTGCGCTTCGTAGCGGTGCTTGCCGACATCAAGGAACTTGCAGACGGGCGGGTCTGCATTGGGTGAAACCTCGACCAGGTTCAGGCCGACATCGGCTGCCTGTTCGATCGCTTCTTCGGTGTACATCACGCCGATGTTCTCGCCATTTTCGTCAATGACGCGAACCTTGTCGGACTGGATGAGATGGTCGTATCGTGGGCCGGACTTGACCGGCGGTGCCATCGAGCGGCGGGGTGGACGTGGTATGGGGTATGCTCCTGTTACTGCAGATAGTCTGGCGCCTATGTAGTGATGAATCATCGCCAACGCTAGTGGGGAGGTTAACGCCCGCTCCACAAGGGAAACCGCGCCAGTTTCCGCTCTGTCGTCACCATCGCATGGATCGCGCGGGCAGGCTGCATCGCGCCAAGGATCGCCGGGTCGGCTGCGTTCATCCCGCCGGTGAGTGATCCGAAAGCGGGCAGGATCATGCGGCCCGATGCTGCGCCATTCTCGCTCACCACCGCGCAGGGGCGGCGGATGTGCTTGTCGCGCACCTTCAGTTGCAGGCGCGGGTGGAAATGACCGGAGAGTTCGGGCCGCGTCTCGCCCTTCTTCGCCTCGTGCCGCAGCACCATTCCGGCAAGTTCCAGCTCCTCCACGAAAGTGCCGCCGCAGACTTTGCGGCCCTCCTCATCCTGGCCTTCATCATGATTGCCAGTCACCCACACGAAATCGAGCGCGCGGGTGAGCGCATCGAGCATGCCCGCCGCATGTCCTTCCAGCCGCAAAGCGCCGCCTGCATCATGGAAATTGTCGCCCAGAGTATAGACCCGCCGCGCGCCGGTTTCCCTCACCGCCGCTGCCAGCCGCTCCAGAGTGGCGCGGCTGTCGTATGGCGGCAGCATCTGGCCGTGGCTGGCAAAGAAGCTCGCCTTCTCGAGGTGGAGATCCGCCACCAGCAGCGCGTTCTCGCGCGGCCAGTAGAGCGCGTTCGAGCGCGTCAGGCGGAATTCCTCTCCGCAAAAGGGGAAGGCGAACGAAACGGGAACCATTGGGGTCGCTGATGCCAAGCAATGCGGCGCTGCGCAACTGCCAATTTCCGTTCGTGCTGAGCTTGTCGAAGCACCGCCTTTTCTTCTAGTGCAGACTCAAAGGAAGAGCGGTCCTTCGACAGGCTCAGGACGAACGGACTTTGTTTTTATGGACTGGACACCCCAAACCCAAGCCGCACGCGAATGGTTCGAAAGCCTGCGTGACCGCATCTGCGCCGAATTTGAGAGCATAGAACGCGAGGCAGGATCGGACGCGAGCTTCGAATATATCCCGTGGGACCGCGACACCGATGACGGTTCCGATGGCGGCGGCGGCGTGCAGGGCAAGATGAAGGGCAAGGTGTTCGAGAAGGTGGGCGTCAACGTCTCCACCGTCTCCGGCGAGTTCGCGCCCAAGTTTGCCGACACCATCAACGGGGCGAGCAAGGACCAGCCGCAGTTCACCGCCACCGGCATCAGCCTTGTCGCGCATATGGCCAATCCGCATGTGCCCGCCGTGCACATGAACACCCGCTTCCTGACCACGCAGGCCGCATGGTTCGGCGGCGGGGCGGACCTCAATCCGCCGATCGAATATGCCGAGGACACAGACGCCTTCCACGCCCGCCTGCGCGCAGCGTGCAGCGCCCACAACCCGACCTATTACGAACGCTTCAAGCAATGGGCGGACGACTATTTCTTCATCCCTCACCGCAACGTGGCGCGCGGCGTGGGCGGCATCTTCTACGACCACCTCGAATGCGACAATGAGGACCAGTTCGAACGCAACTTCGCCTTCACCCGCGACGTGGGCGAGGCCTTCCTCGATGCCTTCCCGGCCATCGTGAGGAAGCGCATGGGGATGGAATTCACCGAGGAAGACAAGAAACGCCAACTCGAATGGCGCGGCCGCTACGTCGAATTCAACCTCGTCTATGACCGAGGCACGCTGTTCGGCCTCAAGACCGGCGGCAATATCGACGCGATCCTGATGAGCCTGCCGCCTGAGGTGACTTGGGGGTGAGTGACGCCTACAAAGCCACCAGTTCGGCTATTTTTGTAGCAACTTGAGCCATGGTCTGCTCCGCAGTGCTCAAGCCGGATCGAGATGCTAGCAAGAGACTAACTCGCTCGAGCTCTTCGTAAGTTGTTTCGTGCACAATTGGAACGAGCCGCTCTCTCCTTAGCAGGGCTGAGAGCTCTTTGTCGGCAATCCCTTCAGCAGGGAGACGTTGCAACATGGCGGGAGTAACAAGAACGATGCCGACACGTGAATTGATCAATCCCTTGTCGATAGCACGCATCATTGGCACGCCAAGGCCGAGGTCCTTTTCGCTGAACCAAACGCGAACACCGCGTGCCTCAAGCAGATCGTGCAACTCCTTTGCGGAGCTCTGCCTGTCATCCCATGCGTGACAAAGAAAGACGTCTCGAAGGTCAGGTTGATTATTAGCAAGGGCCTCAACAGTTTCGCGAACGGGTGTTAGCGCCTGCACTTCGGCGGATGTGTACCACGCGGACGAAGTGCCCTTCGACCATCGCGGCTTCTTGTTCCGACCTCCGGATCTGCTACCGCTGCTCGTGCCGCTCCCAATGCCACTCGACGATGCAAATGATGATGGCGAATAGCTTGGCCTAGCGTTGAAAGAACCAAACCGGCTGTAACGCGAACCTCCACCACATGCTGGGCACGCTGCGCGACCGCTAGCAGTTCGATGGCCGTAAACTGGAGCTGTGCATCGTGCCATTTATTCTCGTCCTTCCTACTATTCAAATATCAGATGCAGCATGCCTTGCCAATCGTAAGTGATTCCATGAAAATTTAATCTATTACGAAAATCTAGTGTTTGGATAGACTAAAATTTGGTAATTTCACCTCCTAAAATGGTTTTGATTCTTCGCCAACCGCTCCACCGCCTCTTCCAGCGTCCCCCGCTGCTTGGCAAAGCAGAACCGCAGGTAGCCGCGCAGGGGATCATCGCGACAAAACGCGCTGACGGGGATCGTGGCGACGCCCGCCTCGCGGATCAGGCGCTCCGCCACCAACTCGTCATCAGCGGGCAGGCCCGAGGCGGCGAGGTCAATCGAGAGGAACCATGTGCCTGCGCTGGGCAGCACTGTGTAGCCTGCCTGTTCGAGGCCATCAGCGAGGAAGCGGCGGCCTGCATCATATCGCGCGCGGTGGGCGGCGAACCATTCGCCCGGCAGGGCCAGCCCTTCGGCCACGGCGCGTTGCAGGGGCGTGGCGGTGGTGAAGGTGAGGAACTGGTGCTGCGCGGCGATGGCATCGGCCAGCGGCGGTGCGGCGACGGCCCAGCCGATCTTCCAGCCCGTCAGCGAGAAGATCTTGCCTGCCGAACCCACCTTGATCGAGCGCTTCCGCAAGCTCTCCAGATGCAGCGGCGAGACATGCGGGGTGGGCGCGAAGATCATCGCCTCCCACACCTCGTCACACAGAAGGGTGATGTCGTGTAGTTCGCACAGCGTGGCCAGCCGCTCAAGTTCCGCGCGCGGCACCAGCGTGCCGGTGGGGTTGTTCGGCGTGTTGAGCACGATCAGGCGGGTCTTCGGCGTGATCGCCGCTTCCAGCGCATCGAAGGGGATCGACCAGTCTGGCGGGACGAGGCTCACCGTCTTCGCCACGCCGCCCGCGCGTTCGACCAGAGGCAGGTAGGCATCGTAGAACGGCTGGAACAGCACCGCCTCGTCGCCCGGATGGATTATCGCGAAGATGCTGGCCGCCAGCGCCTCGGTCGCGCCGGAGGTGACGACTACCTCTTCAGGAGAAACCTCCAGCCCCTGTTCGCGGGCGTACCACTCCGCTATCGCCTCTCGCAGCACGGGCAATCCGCGCATCGGCGGGTACTGGTTGGAATGGTCCACCAGCGCACGCCGCGCCGCTTCGAGCAATTCGGGCGGCTCGGGCAGGTCCGGGAAACCTTGCCCCAGGTTGATCGCCCCCAGCTCGTCCGCCAGGGCAGACATGCGGGTGAAGATCGTGGTCTTTTGCGGAGCGCTTTCAGCCATGGCGCGCATTTTGGAACGCGCTACTCTAGGGAGCAAGCAGTGTTCTACTCGCGCTCTTCCATTTCCTTGACCACGTGCCGCCCGATATCCGACATGGCATAGGACATCGGCCTGTCTCCGGGGCCGCCATAGAGGCTGCGCAGATATCCCATGTCGAAAGCGGTCAACCGGTCTGGTGCGCTATCGTTTGCGAACAGGCCGAGCACGGTAGGCGCGGAGATATCGTCAATCGGCGCGCGGGTGTGGGCAAGGGTGCGCATCGTGGCATAGTCCGCCAGCGTCACGCCATCGAGACCGGCGAGTGCATCAGCGTCCACCAGCACGACCGAGACCATGATCTCGCGCAGCGTGTGCGTTTCGGTGCGGCCTGACATGGTGCTTTCGAACACCGGCGGGCGGCCGCCATTGGGGATCGATCCGTCATAGGCTGTGGTGGCAATGGCATTCCACGCGATTGCCGGTCCTTGCTGGTCTGCTACGCGTTTCCTCTCCCACAGGTCGATCCCTTGCACCAGCGGGCTGTCAACGCGGCGCAGCTCGGCAAACTGGGCATGCGGATCATCGACGACAGCAACCACGACATTGGCGGTGCAGCCCTCTTCCTGCGACACGGTGAGGCCCACGGCTTCGGCGTTGTAATAGATGCGGTCGATAACCAGCCGGGCGCTGTCAGGCGCGAGGCCGTAAACCCCGGCGCAGACTTCGCGCCGCATGCGGGCGAGCGGAGCATTGGCGGTGCCCGCGCGCGGAGTGACCGATCCGGCTTGCTGGCGCACATCGCGCACCGTTACAGCGCGGTCACCTTCTACCACGATCACATCGTCATCGTCGCTGCCACGGGGCTCTGCATCCTGTGCCAGAGCCGGCGAGGCAAAAGCCAGTGCGATACCACCCAACAGGGGTGCAATCAGTCCGGTCTTGCGCATTGTCTCTCCACGATATGCAGCAGGAAAATCCCTGCGATTTGAACATGATCACCTGATACATCGATAGCCCGATCCATGGCAGCATACTTGGCCGGATGCGTCATATGGCTCGATAAACGACTTGGCGCCTTGTCCTGCCGACAAGGGCGCGTTCATGGCTTATGGTTGCGGATGTAACTGGTCGCAAGCCTTTTCGGGATCGCCGTTCCGCATGCTTTCTTGCTCATCCGTGACCGCTTTACCGCAAGTGTGGTCGCAAGCGATGGTCGAGCAGGCAAAAAGCCGATCCTTCCGCGCTTTCCGGTTGCATTCCTGCCCGGCATAGGCCCATTTTAGCATTGTATGCTGCGCCAGTACGAACTTGTTGAAAGGGTCAAGGAATATGACCCGGACGCCGATGAGGCGCTGCTCAACCGTGCCTATGTCTACACCGTGCAGAAGCATGGCAGCCAGAAGCGCGCCAGCGGGGACCCCTATTTCAGCCACCCGGTAGAGGTTGCCGGGCTGATGACGGACCTGAAGCTGGACCAGGAAACCATCATCACCGCGCTGCTCCACGATACGGTGGAAGATACGCTGGCGACGATCGACGATATCAAGCAGCTGTTCGGCCCCGAAGTTGCGCAGCTTGTGGATGGCGTCACCAAGCTCTCCAAGATCGAGCAGATGCCCGAGAACGAGCGCGCGGCGGAAAACCTGCGCAAGTTCCTGCTCGCCATGAGCGAGGACCTGCGCGTGCTGCTGGTGAAGCTGGCGGACCGGCTGCACAACATGCGCACGCTGCATTTCATCAAGAACCCGGACAAGCGCCGCCGCATCGCGCGTGAGACCATGGATATCTATGCCCCGCTGGCAGAGCGGGTGGGCATGTATGAATACATGCGCGAGATGCAGCTGCTCGCCTTCGAACAGCTCGAACCGGAAGCATACGCCACCATCACCAGCCGGCTCGAACAGATCCGGTCGAGCGAGGGCGGGCAGGTCGATGCCATCGCGCTCAACATCAAGCAGGCGCTGGCCGAAGCGGGGCTGGAGGTCGAGGTGTGGGGGCGCGAGAAGCACCCCTATTCGATCTGGAAGAAGATGGCCGAGCGGCATGTCTCCTTCGAGCAGGTGACAGACATCATGGCCTTCCGCGTGCTCACCCGCGATGCCGATGATTGCTACCGCGCGCTGGGGGTGCTGCACCAGACGTGGAAGATGGTGCCCGGGCGCTTCAAGGATTATATCTCGACGCCCAAGACCAATGGCTACAAGTCGCTCCACACCACGCTGATCCATGCCGGATCGATGCGCGTGGAGGTGCAGATCCGCACGCGCGAGATGCACCGCACCAACGAGTTCGGCCTTGCCGCGCACTGGGCCTACAAGCAGGCAGACAGGCCCGATGGCGAAGTGGGCTGGCTGCGCGACCTGATCGAGATCGTCGATGCCAGCCACGATGCCGAGGAACTGCTCGAACATACAAGGCTGGCGGTCTACCAGAACCGCATCTTCGCCTTCACGCCCAAGGGTGCGCTGTTCCAGCTGCCCAAGGGGGCGACGCCGGTGGATTTCGCCTTTGCCGTGCATACCGATCTTGGCGCGCAGACCGTGGGTGCCAAGATCAACGGCCGCCACATGCCGCTGCGCACCGAACTGGCGAACGGCGACGTGGTGGAAATCATCAAGGGCTCCGAAGCCAGCCCGCAAATGTCGTGGCTGGGCTTTGTCGTTACCGGCAAGGCGCGCGCCTCCATCCGCCGCGCGGTGCGGCTGAAGGAACGTGCGGAGATCGCCGAGATCGGCTCCAAGCTGTTTGATGAGATCGTCGCCCGCCTGCCCGCCAAGGTCGGCAAGAAAGCGATCAAGGCCGCGCTCGAACGGCTGGACATGGAGGACGACGAAGACCTGATGTTCGCCATCGGGTCGGCCAAGCTGACCGATCGCGAGGTGATGGAGGCACTGGTTCCCGGTTCTACGCAGGACCTGCCGGCAGAACCGCAACAGGGGAGGGCGATCAATATCAAGGGCCTCACCCCGGGCATGGGCTTTACCCTCGCGGAATGCTGCCATCCTGTTCCGGGGGACCGGATCGTGGGCCTCAGGCGCATGGGCCAGGTGGTGGAGGTGCATGCGATCGACTGCCTCGAACTCGCCAGCGGCGAGGATGCGGACTGGGTGGACCTGTCGTGGGGCAAGGATTCGCACGGCGCGGTGGGCCGTCTGTCTGTCACGCTCTACAATCGACCGGGCACGCTGGCGGAAATGGCGGGGGTCTTTGCCAACAACAGCGCCAATGTGATCAACCTCGAACTGACCCAGCGCGACGATCCGTTCCACACCTACGAGGTGGACCTCGAAGTGCAGGATCTTGCCCATCTGACGCGGATCGTCAGCAGCCTGCGGGCGAGCGACAGCGTGGCGCAGGCGGATCGGATCTAGCTCGCATTGTCGTCATTGCGAGGAGGCGCAGCCGACGCGGCAATCCAGTGCCGTTTCGCCCGACGCCCTGGATTGCTTCGTCGCTTTGCTCCTCGCAATGACGATATCGCTGTCGGAAGTCCTACAGCTGCGGACGTGCGCAAAGGCTTGGGAACAATCCAAACACAACCGGCGCGCCGCCAGGATCGGGAGGCGGGGGCTGGCGGCAGATTTGTTGCGCGAACGGCCGGAACATGCGCTTGCTGCCCGCACGGCACCGGCTCCGTCCTGATTGACCGGATGGCCCGGAACGGGAGGGGGACTCGCTTGGGCCCTCGTCATTCCATTCGCGGGTGAAACCCCGCGCCAGCGGCGATGCGGTTTCCCGCCCGGAGTGACCGCCTGTCGGGGTGGCGGTTTGCGGAGCGAACGAGTACATCGCACATCCATCCGGCGCTTCTGGCTTGCCCTGCGGGACTTGGGGTGCTGCCCCGCCTGCCACAGCGCGCCGGTTGCGTCCGTTTCTGGCTAGCCCTTGTCGACGAGGTTCTGCCAGCGCCCGAAGGCGGTGAGGCATATAACCTATTTGGTTATTAATGTCAAGTGAAATAACCATTGCTTCCGTCGGCCCGGGCTTGATCCGGGCCAAGGCTTGTCTTGCATGGTGTAGCAGCAAGGCAGCCTTGCCCCGTGTCAGGCACGGGGCGACGATGAAGGGCTACAACAACTCCAGCGCCACTTCGGCCACATCGCCTTCAGCAAGGTCCTCCGCCCGGCGCACCGCCAGCTTGACCGGCAGCAGGAAACCGCCGGTCTCCTTGCTGGGAAAGACAGATGTACTCCACGAGGTCCCGCCAATCGTGGCGCGCACCTTCACCGAACCAAAACCGCGCCCCTTGCCGAACTCCAGACGCCGCATCGCCTCATGCGCGGCAATCGCCTCGCCAGCCTTTCCAGTGATGGTCAGGAAATGCCAGGTCCCGCCGCTCGTGCCGCCAGACCACACCCAGAGCGGACTGGCATGGGTGACGATATCGCTCACAGCAAGGTGATCTCCGCGGTCACCTCGCCGCCTTCCTCCAGCCCCTCGGCGCGGCGCACCGCGGCCTTCACCGGCAGGAACCAGCCATCATCCTGCGGGAACATGCTGGTGGACCATGTGCTGCCGCCAATCACCGCCTCGACCTTCACGGAACCAAAGCCGCGCATCTTGCCGCTGGTGATGCGGCTGTGCAGTTCGTGGGTGGAAACCTCTTTCGCCTGCTCGCCTTCCAGTAGCAGGTAAGTCGCCAGCATCCCGGCATCATTGCGCCAGCCGAGCAGTGTGCCGGTGACTGTGATCACATCGCCTTGCATCAGCTGTCGCCTTCGGGATCGATCCAGCGGATCGGCACCTGCACATTGCAGATATCCACGCCGCCTGCGGGCACGGTGTAGAAGGCATCGTTGCGGTTGGCGCGGCTCTCGACATAGGCGGCAAAGCTGTCGCTATCGGTAGAGAGGTACTCATACCGCCAGTGCTCGCTCTCTTCGACATCCGTAGCCAGCCGCACCCATTCGATGGGCGTATCCTCCTCGCGGCTTTCGTAGACACCGGCATCTCCCGTCCCGCGCTTCATGGTGGAAAGGTGCTCCATCCCTTCGATCACCCGGCCCACGACAGCGATATTGCGATCCAGCTGGCGCGGCGCATGGCCGATCACGGCGTAGAGTTCGCTGCCGGTACCGGTGGTCTCGAGATCGCGGGCAACGCCGACGTGGCCGTAGCAATGGATGGGCCAGACAAGCGAGTCATCGCCAAAATGTGTTCCCGCGAATGGCCAACCTTTCCAAATGCTCCTGCGAAGGGCGTAGGGATCAAGCCCGAACTGAATACCGAGGCGAAGAGTTGGGCGCATGCTCTGAATCCAGCTTTCCTGCGTGGTGTCAGCGGTACCAACATCGGGGAGGTCACCGAAAAGATCTTTCGATGTCTCATAGCCAGCCACCGGCGAAACCACCCCCTCCGGCAGCGCCTTCTCCTCGCTCACATCGCCCCATTGCGTCACCCAGTTATCGACCACGCGGTAAACGCTGGTCCCGTCCCACCAGCGGGCGCGGGCGAGGGTGCGGATGTTCTGCACCCACGGCTGGCTGAAGGGCGGCGGCATCAGCTGGATCACCACGTCGCGAGGGGCCTCGCTGCCATCGTCCGCCAGCCGCATGATCAGGATATCCTCGGGCGCGATCTCCACCCATTCATCGGGACTGGATGCCGCAACAATGCTGGCGGGCGTGACCGGCTCCTCCTCCTCCTGCGCGGTCACTGGCGCCGCAAGGCAGAGGGGCAGGGCGGCAATCAGGAGGAGGTGTTTCATGCGCGGCACAATGGCACTGCCGCGCGGGAAGGCAAGCCCTGCTCCCCTCCCGCCTGCGGGAGGGGCCGGGGGTGGGCTTTGTGCCTAGCCCGCCATCTCCTCCAGAGCGTGCATGTCCTCGTCCGACAGGCCGAAATGGTGGCCGATCTCGTGAATGGTGACATGCGCGACAAGGTGCTCCAGCGTCTCGTCACCGCGCTCCGCCCATTCAAGCAGGATCGGCAGGCGGAACAGGCGGATGCGATCGGGCATGGTGCCCGAATGGTCGATGCTCTTCTCGCCAACCGGCAGGCCCTCGTAAACGCCGGAAAGGTCCCACGGGCTTTCCAGTTCCATTTCCGCGATCAGCATATCGTCGGCAAGGTCCTCCACCTGGAGGACCACGTCACCGAGATGCGCGCGGAATTGCTGCGGCAGGCGGGCAATCGCGGCGCGCGCCATGGCTTCCATTTCTGCTGCGGTCGGGGCGGTGCCGAAAGTACGGGACATGCCGTTGCAGATAGGGTGCAATGCCGCGCTTGTCATCCGCCCAAAGGGCCGCTAGGAGCGCGCCTTCTGTCTATCCAATGCGCTCAAGCAGCAAAGCGTTAGTGCACAAAATGGACATGCGGAGCGGTGGCCGAGTGGTCGAAGGCGCACGCCTGGAAAGTGTGTATACGGTAACCCCGTATCGAGGGTTCGAATCCCTCCCGCTCCGCCAATAGCAC
>JAUIJI010000111.1 GCA_030431435.1 Alphaproteobacteria bacterium
CGCCATTGATATTCTGCGCCTCGTCGCGGCACAGGAACACCGCCATTGCCGCCACTTCCTCCACCTGCACGAATTTCTTGGTCGGCTGCTTGGCCAGCAGGATATCGTTCATCACCTGTTCGCGCGTCATGTTGCGGCTTTTCATCGTGTCGGGGATCTGGTTTTCCACCAGCGGAGTCCAGACATAGCCCGGGCTGATGCAATTGGCGGTGATATTGTGCGTCGCCAGTTCCAGCGCCAGCGTCTTTGTCAGCCCTGCAATCCCGTGCTTGGCGGCGACATAGGCGCTTTTGAACGGGCTGGCGGTGAGCGAATGGGCGCTGGCGGTGTTGATGATCCGCCCCCAGCCCGCCTTTTTCATGTGCGGCACTGCAAGGCGCGCAGTGTGGAAGGCTGCGGACAGGTTGAGGGCGATGATCATCTCCCACTTCTCAGGGGGGAATTCTTCGACCGGGGCGACATGCTGCATGCCGGCATTGTTCACCAGAATGTCCACCCGCCCGGCCTCGGCCATCAGTGCCTCGACACCGGCGACGCTGGTGAGGTCCGCATTGACGTGATCGGCGTCAAGTTCCTCGCACAGCGTCTCGATTTCGTCTTCGTCACCGAAGCCGTTGAGGACAATCTCGGCTCCCTCGGCCCGGAGCGTGCGGGCAATGCCCAGGCCGATGCCCGAGGTCGATCCGGTAACGAGGGCGCGTTTGCCACTGAGGAACATGCTCGACTCCTTGAATGATACACGCCAAAGTTTTCACTAGCTGGCCCATTGGGTCCAGCCCCTTTTCGCACTTGCACAAATAATTGGGGGAATTCGATGCGTCTCAGGAACTTCCGGCCAGGTTCTATCCGTGTGCGCCGCGGCGGCAGCGGTGGTGGCAGGCGTGTCGGCAAGGCAGGCGGCATCGGCTGTGGTGGCCTGGTGGTGGTGCTGATCGGCGTGTTTGTGTTCGGGGCAGACCCGCAGCAGATGCTGGGCATGGTCGAAGCTACGCAGCAGAGCGGCCCATCGCAGCAGCAGCTTCCCGCCAACGGAGCCGAGAGCGATATCGAGATTTGCGACGACAACCAGTATTCGCTGGAGAGCTGCAACGCGCTGGCATCTCTGGACGAGACCTGGGCTCCGCTGTTCGCCGAAGCGGGCATACCCTTCGAGCAGCCCTATCTGCAATTCATCCAGGGCGGCACAATCATGACCGCCTGCGGCCACGCTTCCAGCGCGATGGGACCGTTCTATTGCCCGGCAGACCAGACGATCAACATCGATGTTGGCTTCTATGACCAGATGGCCAGCCAGATGGGAGCCGGAGGCGACTTTGCGCGTTACTATGTCATGGCGCATGAATATGGTCACCACATCCAGAACCTGACGGGCATGGCAGACCAGGTGCGCAGCGCGCAGGCGCAGAACCCGTCTGCCGCAAATCAGTTGCAGGTCCGCATGGAATTGCAGGCGGATTGCTATGCCGGTGTCTGGGCAGGCCTGAACAGGAACCTGATCGAACCGGGCGACTTTGAAGAAGGCATGCGTGCCGCCAACGCCATCGGTGACGACACGCTGATGCGCAATGCAGGCCGCCGGGTGAATCAGGAAAGCTTCACCCACGGTTCAAGTGCGCAGCGTATGGAATGGCTGAGAAGAGGAATGCAGACCGCCGATGAAGACCAGTGTGACACCTTTGCAGACTTGCGCAGCTAAGGCTGCCCTGCCCGCGCTTGCGGCCGCTGCGGTAGCCCTGACAGCCCTTCCCGGCTTGGCTCAGGATGACGTGACTGACCGTAACCCCAATGTGCGCGATGTCGCGATGACCCCCTTGTCCGACCTCAACCTTGAGAAGGACCCGATCCCGCAGGTCTTGCTCACCGCACGCGAAGCGCCCTACGCCAGTGCAGGGCTGAACACATGCAGCGCTATCCGCAGCGAGGTCGGCAATCTCGACGCGGTGCTCGGTGACGATTACGACACCGCATCACCTGACGAGCGCGAGATGACCCCCACCGGCGTGGCCAAGACCGTGGTCGGCATGCTGATCCCCTTCCGCGGCATCATCCGCGAAGTATCTGGCGCGAACCGGCACGAGTTCCAGTTCCGCGAGGCAATTGCTGCAGGGCTGATGCGGCGCGCCTATCTGAAGGGCAAGGGGCAGGAAATGGGATGCCCTTACCCAGCCAGCCCGGCAACGCCTGAACTGGTGGAACGCCTGCGCGCACAAGCCGAAAACCCGGAGGAAGTGCCCGAGGATGTGGTCACAACGTCGAACGATGGCACGCAATTCGTCTCCGGCCCGGTGGTGCAGCAAGTCGACTGATCGTGCATGAAAAAGGGGAGCAAGGCACGCCCGCTCCCCTTGCTTGCTTCCCGTGGATCAACAGGCCTGTCAGGTCGTGAAGCGGATATCCTCCTCATCTTCACATTCATCGCTTGCAGGCGCTGGCTGCATCGCCTGCCAATTACCGAAGCGGACTGACGATGTGCGCACGACACTCGGCACTCTGGGCACAGCGGGTGCTTTCACCCTTGCCTCGAAGCGAATGGTCGGAACCTCCGGTACGGCGGGGACCTTTGGCGCGATCATCGACATGGAATGCTTCATCTCCTGAAGCTGTTCGAGAGCATCGTCGAGCTCTTCAAGGATTGTCTCGCGCTGCTCCCGCGAAAGAGAACTGTCGGAAGCAATCGCCGCCCTGGCCTGTCGGATTCCGCTGGAGGCGTGATCGTAGGCAACCCGCTGGCAGATGATCATCACCTTGCCATCATCGCTTTCGAATTCCCTGACGAGATTGCCATCGGCATCGTCGCAATCGAACTGCACGGCCGGTGCACCTGCGCGATTGGCAACGACAACCGCATGGCGGCGCTCGCTCTGCGCATGGCGCTGTTCGGCATTGGCTAGGCGCATTTCGACATGGGCACGCTCGATCTCCTCCTCGGCGGCGCGCATTTCGGCACGGGCGCTTTCGATCTCGGCCATCATTTCAGCAAATTCTGCATCGTCGACGACCTCGCGGCGGGTTACGACGCGGCGCTCGACCTCTCCATCGCCGTCCCGCTCGAGGTGGATGACGCGATAGCTTGCGCCGGGATCGACGCTCTCGATGGTCGGCGGAACAGGCGGGAGCGGCGCGTCGGGCGCAAGCGGTGCAGCAGGCGCAGCAGGCGCTGGCGGAGCAGCGGGCGCTTCCGGCACAGGCGGCGCTTCCTCCTGCGCATAGGTGATCGATGCCGTGACAGGCAGGGCAACCAGCGCAGTTGTGGCGATGGCGGCAATGCCCAGTTTCTTCCGGCGAGACGAAACATCGGTCATGGTGAGGCTCCTCAAACGGTGGATGATCGATTTCTCGCCCAGCACCGGACAGGCCATGGGAGCAGCCAGCGCCAAATGCTCACCGGCGGCAAAACCGGCAATCACTTCGGCATAGGCAGCCCTTTCGGACCTTGCGCGACCCGCGACTACGCGCGCATCGCATGCTGCTTCCTGGTCCTTCCGCATTGCTCGCCAGCCCCACCAGGCGAGCGGATTGAACCAGTGCAAGGCCAACAGCGGCTGCGCCGCAATATTGGCAACGAGATCGTAGCCGCGGTGATGCGCGAGTTCATGGGCAATGGCCATGTCGCGCGCGGCAATATTGTGGTGCGCCATGAATTCGGGCGGCAGGGCGACGACCTTGTCACCAATCCCGAAGGCCACCGGAGCCGAGACGGCAGGCGTTTCCACCAACCGCACCTTGCCCGCTTCGCCCACAGGGCGCGCGTCCTCGAGCAATTCGCGGCGCATCGCGATGTAGTTTCGCGCGCGCCATGCGAGGAAGACAGCGGCACCGGTGAGCCACAGCGGGATCAACAAATCGATCAATGCAATCCCGACCTGGGGCGGTGCAGCCACGGCGCTTTCCGAGGCATTGGCCGTCGCTTCGGAGAGGTAGATCACCAGAGCTTCATTGGCGGGTCCTGCAACAGCCTGTTCGGGCGCCATCGAGGCGGGCAATACAAGCGGCGGCATGACAAAGCGCAGCAAGGGCAGCGCCCATAGAGCATAGGCCACCTGCGGCCCGAAATGGCGGGCCACGGGCCGGCGGACCAGCAGCACAAAGCCAATCAGCAGGCCCGTATAGACGAAGGTATCGAGCAGCCACTGGGTCATTTCTTCAACTCCCGCAGCAGTCGCTCGATCTCGGCGATATCCTCGTCAGTCAGCGCCTCGTTCTCGGCCAGATGAGCAAACAACGGCGCGGCGCGGCCACCAAACAGGCGCTCGACCAGGCGCTTGCTTTCGGTGCCCACATATGCGCGGCGTTCGATCAGCGGGGTATAGAGGAAGCGGCGACCATCAGGCTGTGTTTCCAGCGCGCCCTTGGCAACCAGGCGGGCGAGCAGCGTCTTGACGGTGGGCATGGTCCAGCCACGCTCTTCGCAAACCGTATCGCACACTTCGGCAGCGGTCTGCGGCGAACGCTTCCAGAGCGCCTCCATCACAGCATATTCCGCATCGCTGATGCGCTCGGTTCCGCCGTCTGATTGTGATGTCCCACCCGTCGCAGTCATCGCGTCCTCCCTGACCGACTACGTTTGTAAGCGTAATGACTACATCTGTAGTCTGAACCTTTTCTGAATGCAAATTGCACCCTACCGATGTAACCAGCCTGAACGAGCGAACGAAGTTCCGGGGAGAAACGTGAACCAAGGCGACCGTCTTGACCTGTTGATGGAAGCGGCGCGCGCTGGCGACGAAGCGGCTTACCGGGATTTCCTCGGTGAAGCTGCCTTGCGCCTGCGGGCCAGTCTTGCGCGCAGGATGAACGGAGATGCCGAACTGGAGGACCTTGTGCAGGAAGCGCTGATCGCAGTGCACGAAAAACGCCATACGCTCGACCCCGGTCGGCCTGTCGCCCCGTGGCTCAATGCCATTGCGCGCTACAAGCTGATCGATCACTGGCGCAGGCGTGGTCGCAATCCGGTGGTGCTCGACGACACGGCGGATGGCGAAGTGGCAGCCGACGGTTTCGCGCATGTCGATGTCGCCACATTGCTTGACCAGCTGCCCGAAGCGCAGGCCGAGGCCATTCGCATGACCCATATCGAAGGGCTGACCGGCGCCGAAGCGGCAGATCGCGTCGGCATCGGGCATTCGGCCATGAAACTGCGCGTGCATCGCGGGTTGCTGCGCTTGAAGGACATTGTCGCCGGAAAAGCATGATGGAACGCACTGAAGACCTTATCGCCCGCCTCGCGGCAGACACGAAGCCAAAAAGCGGCAGTGCGATGCGGCACTTTATCGCGCCTTTGTTGCTTGCTTGCGTGCTGTGCATCGGTGCAACCGCGCTGGTGCTGGATGATCCCTTCCCAACCTATCACTTGCGCGGATGGCTGCCGATGGTGGTGAAGTGGGGATTTTCTGTCTCGCTGCTGCTGATCGCAGGCCTTGCCTTGCATGTGCTCGGCCGCCCGGGGCGACCCTCGGGATGGATCATCGCCAGCCTCGCCCTGCCGCTGGTCTATATCGGGTATTTCGCCTTGCCGCTGCTCCTTAGCGGAGACCTGCCCTGGCCGGGACTTGCGTGGGAGCGTTGCCTTATCGCCATGGGGATCATGAGCCCCGTCGGCTTTGCCGCTGCCATCATGGCTACGCGCTGGCTCGCCCCGGTCGACACGCGACGCGCAGGTTTTGTTGCCGGACTGTTCGGCGGCGGCGTGGCGATGACGGCCTATGCCCCCTTCTGCCCCGGCGAAGGCGCGCTCTATTTCGTGACCTTCTACTTGCTGCCGATCCTGACGATGGCGGCAATCGGCTGGCTGTCCGGCCCCAAACTCCTGCGCTGGTAGAAAGCGATTGCCCGCGCTAACAGGCGCGTGATGGGCAAGAAATTCAACTACAGCGTGCGCAGCCTCTCGCAGTGCGAGAACATTGCCGATTTCCGCGAACTGGCGAAGCGCAGGCTGCCCTTCCCCGTGTTCCATTACATCGATGGCGCTGCCGATGACGAGCTGACGAAGGACCGCAACACCGCGGCTTTCGATGAAGTCGACCTCATCCCCAACGTGCTCGCAGGCGCGGAAGATATCGATATGTCGGTCACTGTGATGGGCCGCAAGAGCGCGCTACCACTGATGCTCTCCCCCACCGCGCTGCAGCGCCTGTTCCACTGGCATGGCGAGCGCGCCGTGGCCGCTGTGGCCGAACGCCACGGGCTGTGGTTCGGCATTTCCAGCCTCTCCACCGTCAGTATCGAGGAAGTGGCAAGGCGCTGGTCCGGCCCCAAGATGCTGCAATATTACTATCACCGCGATCGCGGACTGAACGCGGCGCTGACCCAGCGCGCGAAGGACGCGAAGTTCGACGCGATCACGCTGACGGTCGACACCATCGTCTCGGGCAATCGCGAACGCTGCAAGCGCACCGGTTTCCAGACCCCGCCGCGCTTCACGCCTGCCAATGTGCTGTCCTACGCCATGCATCCGACCTGGGCGCTGAATTTCATGTTTCGCGAGAAGTTCGACCTGCCCAACCTCTCGACCCATGTCGATGCAGGCAGCGGGCAGTCGATCTCGATCCAGGACTATTTCAACTCGATGCTCGATCCCACGCTCAACTGGCAAGCGGCCGAGCAATTGCGCAATGACTGGGGCGGTACCTTTTGCCTCAAGGGCATTATGTCCGTGCAAGATGCAAAGCGCGCGGCGGACATGGGTGTGGATGCGATCATGGTTTCGAACCACGGCGGCCGCCAGCTCGACGGCAGCCGTTCTCCCTTCGACCAGCTGGAAGATATCGTGCAGGCTGTGGGTGACCGGGTGGAGGTGATCTGCGACGGCGGCGTGCGGCGCGGCACTCATGTGCTGAAGGCGCTGGCGAGAGGTGCGAAGGCTGCCAGCGGCGGCAGGCTCTACCTCTATGCTCTTGCTGCTGCCGGAGAGCCGGGCGTGGAACGCGCTGTCAGCCTGCTGGAGGCCGAGATCAGGCGCGCGATGCAGCTGATGGGGGTGAACCGGATCGACCAGATCACCCCCGCCATGCTGGCGAAGCGCTAGGCTTCGATTTCCTCGGTCTGGCTGCGGCCAACGGAGGACCAGTTTACCTGCCGCGTCATGTACATGATCCCGGCAAGTCCTGCGAAGAGCAGCAGCGATCCGATGACCAGCGCATAGGTCTCCATATTGAGCAGCACGAAGAGCAACGCATAGAGCGAGGCAAGCATGGCGCCGATGAACCCGGCACGTTTCCATGTGCCGAGCACCGCCGCGCTATAGGCTGTCAGCAGCCCGATCACCGCGACGGCCGCCACGGCATAAGCGAGTCCGAAGCCGATCACCTCGGCAAAGGCGAGCAGCATCACGAAGAACAGGATCAGGCCTGCCCCTGTCAGCAAATATTCCGCCGCCGCAACGCGCGCGCCGCCGACGATGTCGAACATCAGGAATGTGGCAAAGGTAAAGCCGATGAACAGGAAGCCGTATTTCACCGCCCGGTCCACCTGGCTGTAAAGATCGACCGGATCGACGAGGCCAATCGAAGCGGCCACCACTGTGGGATCATCCTCTGTCGCCACCAGCGCCTTGCCCAGTGCAAGGTTGGTTATGCCTTCGTAAGTGGCGGAAAATCCCTCCGCGCCCACTTCGCGATTGTCCGGCAAGAAGCCGGTGAAGCTGGGGTGCTGCCAGCTGGAATTGACGGTCCATTCGGTCTCCCCGCCGCGCGGGACAAGGTCGAGCGAGTGGCTGCCGCGCAAGCCATACTGCCATTCGACAGTCAGCGGCGCAGTGCCTTCCCACGAAGCGAGCGCGGAAAAGCCCGATCCGCTGGTGGCGGCAGGGCCATTGCCCGGTTGCAGGCGCAGCCCCTCACCATCGGCAGAGACTTGCGCATTGTCATTGAGTCCGCGCGGGTCGGAGACACCGAAGCGCAGCTCGACCTGATCGAGCATCAGCGTGTTTGCATCGACACCCATGCGCTCCAGATCCTCCGGCATCTCGAAGTGCGCACTGCCTGACAGCGCGCTTTCGAACACCACACTCTCGTAAATCGCGTAGCTCTTGCGATCGGGATCGATGGTCGTCTCGACGCTCTGCAAAGTCGGCGAGACAAACAGCTCGCGGCGCACCTGCGTGGTGCGATTGGTGACGCTTCCGTTCACGGTTTCACTGGTGGTGACGCTTTGCATCCACGGAATCACGAGGACCGGCCCGGTCACCGTCTGCGCTCCGCCCCATCCTTCGGTAATGCTGAATTGCGCTGTCTGGGACTGACTTTCCCGGTCATAGACCAGCGCATAGACCATCAGCAGCGGCACGATCAGCACCAGCGCCACAAGGCCAACAAGAGCGAGTTTCACGCCCGGACTTCTTTCTCGATTCACCGCAATTCTCCCTCATGGTTCTGCGACGAAACGTTTTCTGTGAGCGACGAACTGAATAGCGAGTGAACTCACATGCGCGCGCGTGTGAGCTGGTTTGCGCTGGCACGAAAAGGCGGCATGATCGCTGGCATCATGCTCAAACGATTCGCCTTTGCCGCAATTGTGGCAGCCGCCATGACCTTGCCCACTTTCGCGCAGGAAGTTGAGGAGAACGAAGCCTCAACGCAGATCATCATTGCCGATAGAATGCGCGACTCAACCACGCAATTGCCGACCGCCAGAACAGTCGAACAAGCCGACATTGACGCCATGACCGACACGGTCGTGCGCTCCGACAGACCCGAATACGAAACCACGCTTGTGGTGATCGAGACCACGCTGGGCGACATCACCGTGGCCCTGGAAACCGAGCGCGCGCCGATCACGGCGAACAATTTCCTGCGCTATGCCGATGAGGACCGCTTCGATGGCACGGTCTTCTATCGCACGCTGTCTGTCGAATGGGGTGAGCAGCCCAACGGCTTCATCCAGGGCGGCACGCAAAACGACCCGGACCGCATCCTCGATCCGATCCCGCATGAACCGACCAATGAAACCGGCGTGCTCCACCTCGAAGGCGCGCTGTCGATGGCGCGCTTCGATCCGGGCACCGCGACGGGCGATTTCTCGATCATGCTGCGCGAACAGCAGGGGCAGGATGCTGATCCCGACAATGAAGACCCGAACCGCCAGCTGGGCTATGCCGCATTCGGATATGTGGTGGACGGGATGGACGTGGTGCACGCGATCCACGCCGCCCCTACCGATCCGGACAAGGGCGAAGGCTGGATGAAAGGCCAGATGATCGCCGAGCCCATCGAGATCGTGGACGTGCGGCGCCTCGAGCCTGCCGCCGAGTGAAGGTTACACCCGCCTGAAATCAGGCTCGCCGTCTTT
The DNA here is from genome assembly GCA_030431435.1 of Alphaproteobacteria bacterium. Taxonomy (GTDB): domain Bacteria; phylum Pseudomonadota; class Alphaproteobacteria; order Sphingomonadales; family Sphingomonadaceae; genus Alteraurantiacibacter. Next base: position 9,286 of record JAUIJI010000111.1, read on the forward strand.
CACATCGCGCAGCAAGACTTCCTCCACGATATCTAAAGTGCGCCGGTTATCGACGTCGATCGCCTGTCGGCCATCAATCAGATTCACAGCCTCGATGGTGATGCCAAACCGCTTGCCCATGCTCCTCGCTGCGCCCTTGCTGCCAATAAGGCGCAGCGCCATCAGCGCGACATTCACCAAACCGAATGCGCGCACAAACCGGCTTGGATTGTTCTTGAACTGGCCATCCTCACGAAACAGCTCTGTGCCGGCAAACGCCTTCTGGCTGGCGAGGCCGAATATGTTGCAATTGGCCCAGCCGCCATCGCGCATCCAGTAGAAGCGGAGCTGGCCTTCGGGATGCGCGGCAAGGATCGCTTTACGTTCAGAAATGCCGATGCTGCTGTCTGCGCGCTCCAGCGCATGGCGCACCTGGTTGAAGGCGTTACGCGACATCAGCACATTGTCTGCCGTAGTGATCACAAATGGGCGGTCTTCGCCCTGAGCCGCTTCCTTGAGGCTGGCGACGATCCCCTCTCGAACCGGGTGGCATGTGATGGGAACACCATCCTTAGCCAAAGGTGCCGCAATGTGTTCAACCGCCTCCTGCGCTTCCGGCTCCACGCTGATGCGGATTTCGGCGATGTCTTCGATGGAGCTGAGCGTCTCGAGAACATGGGCGATCAGCGGTTTGCCGAGCATGGGCACCAGCAATTTGTGTGAAACGCCGAATTCCTGCGCCAGCGCATTGGTCACGCCGCGCCGCTGCCCTGCCAGGATGATCACCACCACTGGCTGAAGTGCCATAATTCCCCCGCTTTCCATGCAAACAAGGCCAATCGGCCAGGTTCCCCTTGCATGTCGCGACAAGACTAAGGGCGCACCACCTGCGAGATCAAGTGACAGTTCGGACCCTCAAACGAAAAAGCCGGAGCGTGATGCCCCGGCTTTCCAGCTCGCCACTGAGCGTATCGATCAGTACACACGCGCCTTGGGCTTGATGTATTCGATATCGTCGGTGAGCGTGTATTCGTGCACCGGGCGGTAATCGATCTTCACCGCGCCGCCGTTTCCGCCCCAGCCTTCGAACCATGCGGCTGTGTGCTTCATCCAGTTTTCGTCATCACGGTTGGGGAAGTCCTCATGCGCGTGTGCGCCGCGGCTTTCCT
>JAUIJI010000001.1 GCA_030431435.1 Alphaproteobacteria bacterium
TCTGCTGGATAAGCTTGACCTGGCTTTCCTGGAGGACCTTCATGCCCTCCATGGTTTCCTTCATCTTGTCGACGTTCTCGTTCTTCTTGACGAGGCTCTGCCGTTTCTTGCTGCCGGCACTGATCATGCCGGACTTGAGCTCGGCGCGACGGTCGTTGAGCGACTTGACGCGCTTGGCCATCGGATCCTTCACGGTCACCGCGGCATAGATGGCCAGCAGCACCGCAAGGGCGGCCAGGCCTGCCAGCAGCGTGCCGACAAGGATTACGTCAACGCCGAGAAGGGTTGGTCCGGGAGCGGGGGCGATCATGATGTTTGTCCTTCCTCGCTCAGATTTCGAAGCTGACCATCTTGGCCATGATAAAGCCGCCGATGCTCATCCATACCATCGCGCCGAGACCGGCCACCATCAGGCGTTCATCAAGGAAGAAGCCGCCGATATAGTCCGGGTTGATCCAGTAGATCATGCCGAACACGATGAAGGGCAGGCTGCCCACGATATAGGCCGAAGCCTTGGATTCAGACGACATCGCCTTGACCTTGAGCTTCATTTGCGAACGCTTGCGCAGCACGTCGGCGAGGTTGGCGAGCGTTTCTGCCAGGTTGCCGCCAGTCTCGCGCTGGATCGCCAGCGTGATCACGAAGAACTGGAATTCTGCAGTGCCAAGCTTGTTGGCCGTTTCCTGCAGCGCCTCCTCCATGGTCCGGCCGATCTTGATGCGCTCCACCGCAGCACGGAATTCGGCACCTACCGGTCCGGGCACTTCGCCAGCCACCACGGCAAGCGTTTCCGCCACCGGAAGGCCGGAGCGCAGACCGCGCACGATCAGCTCGATACCGTCCGGGAACTTGGCGTTGAAGTTGTTGGTGCGGCGGTTGATCAGGAATTTCACCACCAGATGCGGCAGGCCTGCGCCGATTAGTATGCCCACGCCCAGCGCAAGCAGGGCGGCACCGGTCTGCAGATAGACGAGCGCGGTTATGGCCAGGATCAGGCCGAGCGTGCCGTAGAAATACTGCATTACCGACCAGCCCATGCCCGTCCGGTCGAGCCTGATGGCCAGGGCAGCGATACGCGAGTTGGCACCGGGGGAGGAGAATTGCTTGGGCTTGCGGGCAGCGATTGCCTTCTTCAGCTGCGATTCCACGCGGTCCTTTGTGCTTTCCGAATGGCGCCCGCGCACGGTGTTGAGCCGCCGCTGGACTTCCTTGCCTGCGGAAGGGCCAGCCACCAGCAGGTACCCCAGGATCAGCAGACCCATGATACCGCCGCTCACTAACAGAAGCTGGATAATGTCCATGTCTTGCCCTTGCTTTCTTCCAGACCCGTTCGGTCGGCTGACCGGGGTCCGCGGACCCCGGTCAAGACCGCCTCGTTACTCGGCAGGCTCTGCCGGCTCTTCCTTGCGCTTCTTGGAACCGAGCATCGCCTTGAGGTCGAAACTGCCGAGCAGAGATTTGCTCTTGCTCGATTCCTGCAGGCTTGCCCCGTCATCATCACCGGCGCCGACAATGGCATTGGCGATCGATTCGATGGCGACTGTGGCCTTGGAGTTCTTGTTGGCTTCAGCGAAGGTCTGGCCCAGCTTGGCAGCGTTTACTGCGGCCTTCTGGTCGTACGGGATCATGAAGTTGATCTTGCGTTCGATAGACGTTTCGAAGTCGGCCTTGCTGATCTCGCTGCCGCCGGCCTGCACCTTGTTGCACACGATCATCGGCGTGGCGCCCGGTGCATTGGTCTTGAGCCAGGACAGGATGCGGATCGTGTCGCGCGCCGAAGCCAGCGTCAGCTCGGTCACGAGTGTCACCACATTCACTTCTGTCAGCAGGTGAGGGAAGTTGATCAGCATGTTGCGCGGAAGGTCGATCACCGTCATGTCGAAGGCATGGCGGAATTCTTCCTCCAGCTGCATGAATGCAGTGCCATCGGTCATCAGCGGCGAATTGATCGGCGCTTCAGCACTCATCAGGGCAAGCTTGTCATTCGCGCGGATCATTGCGCGTTCGATGAACAGGCCGTCGATACGGCTGGGGTTCTCGATCGCGTCGGTCAGGCCGCGGCCCGGCTCCAGATCAAGCGAAAGCGCGCCCGTGCCGAAATGCACGTCGAGATCGAGCAGCGCGGTGGAGCGTTCGTGCTGAGTGGCAAAGAGCCACGCCATCGAGGTGACAAGGGTAGAGGCACCCACGCCGCCGCGTGTTCCCACCACAGCGGTCGCCACATGCGGCCGCTCGCCATCGCCATCGGCATGCTTTGGCGCCGAGAAGACAGACTGGGCGGCAGTCAGCGCATCGCGCAGCTGGCCAGCGGAAAGCGGCTTCAGCAGGTAGTCATGGATGCCGCTGGATACGAGATCCCGATAGAGGCGGACATCGTTGACCTGACCCATGGCAATCACCACGGTGCCCGGTTCGCAAACTTCAGCCAGCGCGTTGATGTCGTTCAGCGGATCGCCGCTTTCCGACAGGTCGACCAGCAGGATCGCGGGGCTAGCCGTGATCGACAGGGCCTGCACTGCATTGCGCAGGCCGCCCTTGTTGCACTTCTCGGGCTGCCAGCCCATTTCCACTGCCACCGGACGCAGCACTTCGAGTGCGGCTTCGTCGCAGACATAGGCGGCAAAGGGATCGCGGCTGCTTGCAGCACCTGATTTGAACGGAGAATTCATGTCTTAGCTCCCCTGGCTGGATACGGCGGTCAGGCCGCCACTGCCGGTCGGCGGCGCGTCACGATAGGATTCGATGGCCTTGGTAGAGCTCATCACAGTTGTATCACCGGTGCCTTCCGCACCTTCGAGAAGGTGTTCCGGATCAGCGATCATCGCGGCGAGGTTGCTGTTGACCGAGCAGCCGTAGCCGGGAGACGTGGTGTTACCGAGGTTGCCATTGGTCTTGTCAGACCAGTTGGGGCAATTGGGCACATGCGCCGTGGAACGGGTCACCACAACGCGGACGTTGCCGGGATCGACATAGCCGGTGGTTACAGGTGCGCCGTCCTGAAGCAGCAGGCCATAGCGGCCCGCGATGGCAGCCACGTCATCGCGAACAGCCGCGCTGGCCATCGGATCGTCAATGGCGATGCGATCGCCGTAGCCAACGTCCAGTGTAGCGAACCAGTCGTTCAGGCGAGCCTGCTCGGGAACGGTCAGGCCGCTGGTGCTGGCCATCACGTCCATGGTGAAGTTGGTGCGTTCGACCACCGGCTGGTTATAGCTGTTAAGCGAGTGGTTGTTGTTCGGTCCGGTGCTGCCCGTGCTGCAAGCAGCAAGGCCTGCGGCAAGCGAGATGGCGAGTGCCGCTTTGGCTGTATGTTTCATGTGGAAGGTCATGTCTCTCACCTCTCTCAGTTCAGGCTGAAGCCGGGAGTGGCAGCAGCGGCGGTTCGTTCATCGGCACCATCCGCCTGCTCGCCTTCGGCCAGGGCCTCGCCAGCCTGTTCGTTCAGGCTGACAGAGGGATTGGCCGGTGCGGGCTGCGCAGCGCGCGGCATCGGGCGCTCGCCACCGCTCTCGCCATTGTGGCGGCGGTTGAGCAGGAACTGCTCGGCAGCGGTGGGGGCGTTGAAGCCATCGGTCGGCAGGCGGATCTCGCGATCGCTCACCGGCTCAACCAGATACGGTGTCACAACGATGACCAGCTCGGTTTCGCCGCGACGGAAATCGGTCGAGCGGAACAGGTTGCCGATGATGGGGATTTCACCCACGCCCGGCGCACGATCAATCGTGTTGTTCGCATTGGAGGAGAGCAGGCCGGCGATCATGAAGCTCTGGCCGGAGCCGAGCTCGATGGTCGTTTCCGCGCGGCGGATCGTCAGCGCCGGGATCGAGAAGCCGTTCAGCGTCACGGCACCCTGCGTGGAAAGTTCGGACACTTCCGGGCGGACGCGCAGCGAAATGCGGCCGTTGGAAAGCACCGTGGGCGAGTAAGCCAGGCTGACGCCGTAGTTCTTGTACTCGATCGTGGTCGTGCCCAGGCCCTGCGACAGCGGGATCGGGAACTCACCACCGGCAAGGAACTCGGCGGTTTCGCCCGACAGTGCAGTCAGGTTGGGCTGGGCCAGCGTGGTGACCAGGCCTTCACGTTCGGCCATGTCCAGCGCCCCGGCAATATCCATGCCCAGGAAGCGACCGATGCCGCCCAGTGTCGTCGCGCCGCTAACCGGCGTGATGCTGGTGCCCGGCACCTGGATGAACTGACCCGGATTGTTCGGATCGGGAATAGTCACCGTCACTTCGTTTCCGACACCGATTGCGGTATTCGGGGCAACGGTGCTGGCAAAGCCGGGACGGCCCTGGCCGATACCGAACTGGAAGCCGCCGGTGCTGTCGATCGTCGTCAGGTTGGCGCCAAGGGTCCGGACAAGCGAACGGCTGACCTCGGCGAAGCGCACCCGCAGGTTGACCTGCAGCGGCGTTGCCATGCGCAGACGGCTGATCACGTTCTGGTCTTCGCCTACGAAGGCGGACACAAGGCGCTCGGCCTCGGCTGCATCTTCGGGAGCAGCGACCGTGCCGGTCAGCAGCACCGTGTTGGTGCCCATGGTGGCAACGCTGATTTCCGCTTCCGGCATGGCCAGCGCCAGCATCTGGTCGACGCTGTCGATGTTGGAACCGACGCGCACATTGGCGGACCAGATGATGTCGCCGGCAGCGTTGCTGGCATAGATCGTGGTTTCACCACCGGCGAGGCCGAAGACAAACAGCTGGCGCTGCGACTTCACCTGCACATCGGCGACATTTTCATTGGCCACGAAGATGTCGCTCATGTTGCCGGGTACCGTGATCAGCTCACCGCGACCGATCGACAGGACGATATCCTGCGCCGGGCTGACGATGGAGGACGACTGGGCCTGGGCCGTTCCAGCCGGAACGGCAGCCAGCGGTGCCAGCGCACATGCAGCGGTCAGCACGGTCTTGAGAATGCGGCTTTGCATTGTCTTGCCCCTAGATTTGGATCCGACGAGCTGTGCGGACCTGAAATGAGATGTTGCGTTCTGGTTCATGGAGATCACCGCACGGTTCCGCGGCCGTCGGCAGCAACTGCGCCACCGCGTCCTGCGGTTTCTCCCTGGCGATCAAGGATGCGCCCGGCGCCGGTATCGACAGGCACGTCCTGCGTGGTCTTGCCGCGAGTGACGCGCACGGTCGGTCCCGAAGGAGCAGCCGGAGCGGCCGGAGCGGCGAAGCCCTGAGCTGCGGGTGCTGTCATGTTCGGTGCCGGAGCGGTGTTGTTTTCCGGAGCAAGCGTGCGGCGCTGGAAGCGCGACACATCGCCACCGGTCACGAAAGTGGTCGGGCCATCCTGCGGGCGGGACACCGCCTGGCGCAGGAAGTGCTCTTCCTCTTCCGGCGAAGCACCTTCAGGCAGCTCAATCTCGCCAGCGGCAATCGCGCGCTCCAGTTCGGCCTGGTTGTCAGCAATCGAACGCAGGGCGATCGACAGCGTACCAAGCGTCTGGGCGACGGCGATCTTCTCGGCGATGCGCGGAGTGGATTCCAGCGTCACTGTGCGGAATGCGCGCACAACGGTGCGGCCATCGTCGGTGGTGGTGGTTTCGGTCGACTGGTCAGTTGCCAGCACGCGCAGGTTGGTCAGGATCGTTTCCGAAGCGCGCAGTCCGCCACCTTCGCCGCCCACTGCCTGGGTCAGCACCAGGTCGATGCGGTCACCCGGGAAGACGAAGCCGGCCACACCCGTGCGGGCAGACACCGGAATGGTCACGGCGCGCATGCCCGGGCCAAGCGCCGCAGCAAGGAAGCCGCGATCGCCGGGAGCAACAAGCGAACCCTGCGTAACCGGCTCACCAGCGGTGATCTGGTGGCGCACCACGGTGCCCAGCAGCAGTTCCATGTTGGCTTCACCATCGATGAAGTAGGCGTCCTGCACCAGTTCTTCAGGCCACAGCTGATAGCCGATGGCATCAGCGGTAACGATGGTGCCAACCGGCAGGTTGCGCTTCGACACCAGCACCTTCGGCCCTTGGGGCTCGACCGGTGCGGCTTCTGCTTCAGGCGTTGCAGCGCCGGCGAACATGCTCCGGGCAGCAAGTGCTGTCCCGATCGCAACGACCAGCGCAGCTACCAGCAGAATGAGCTTCTTTTTATCCATGGTGCTTCAAGCCCCCTTAGAATCCTTTGCGGAGTGATTTCACCGGCATAAGGCGTGATTGGTTAAAATGAGGTTCACCCGGCGAGTTTCGGGATGGCGGACGCCGGGACGTAGAACGATGCGATCACCCAGATGCCCGCGGCAGCGATGGCCACGCCGTATGGAATGGCGATCTTCTCGCGGCGGCGGCGCATCAGGTACCAGCCGCCGAAGACGAGGGTCAGCAAGCCTCCCAGCAGGGCCATCATGATCAGCAGGTTGAGGAAATGTGCAGGCGCGATCCACAATGCCAGCGCGGTGAGCAGCTTGACGTCACCGCCACCCATGGCGCGCAGTGCGAACAGGATAGAGAGGCCAAAGAAGGTCACCACGGCGAGGCCGAGCTGGATGGCGACATCGGGCCACAAGGCCATGTCCGTCGCCCACCAGAAAACCGGCGCACCCAGTGCGATGGCGCCATTCAGCCAGTTGGCGATCTTGCGGCTCTTGAGATCGGTGAAGGCAGCAACGAGGAGCGCGATTGCCAAGGCGGCAAGCAGTCCGTACTTGATTGGATCGTCCAGCATTCGAAAATTCCCCGAAGGTTCCCCTTGGATTTCGACTGCTACCGGACATCACTTACCAAATAGTAACCAAGGGCAGGAGGCTGGTATTCATCACACTGGGCAGGAAGGCGCGGCAGGGTTTGACCGCAGGGCCATTCCCGCAGGTGCGGTAGAGGGCCGCTGGCTGGCGGCTGACGGGCACGCGATCCGCCATATCGAATGGCCTGCGCCGCCCGAGGTCGCGGATTTGCGCGGCTCGATCCTGTTCATGCCGGGGCGCGGCGATGCCTATGAGAAATATCTCGAGACCTTCGAGCACTGGCGCTTGCAGGGCTGGCAAGTCACCGCAGCGGACTGGCGCGGGCAAGCGGCATCGGGTCGCCTCGGGGATGACTCCGTTACCGGCCATATAGATGATTTTGCGTTGTGGGTGGCTGACCTCGCTGCTTTCTGGAGCGAGTGGGCCAAGGGTCGCCAGGGCAAGCTTGTCCTTGCCGGACATTCGATGGGCGGGCATCTCGTGCTGCGCGCGGCGGCGGAAAAGGTGCTGATGCCAGCGCCGGACGCGCTGGTGCTATCGGCGCCGATGCTGGGTACGCATCCCCTGTTTATCCCGTTGTGGCTGCAGGAAGCCTCGGCCCGGTTGATGACCATGATTGGCGATCCGCGCCGCCCGGCATGGAAATGGAGCGAAAAGCCGGGACAGCTGCCGGTGGGCCGGCAAACCCTGCTGACGCATGACGATGATCGCTATGCCGACGAAGGCTGGTGGCGCGAGCAGCGGCCTGAAATCGTCATGGGCCCGGGCAGCTGGGGCTGGGTGCTGGCTGCCACAAGGTCGATGCGCCTGCTGGAGGACCCCGAATTGCTCGGGCAAGTGGAAATGCCGGTATTCCTGCTTTCCACGCGCGCCGACATGCTGGTATCGGCCCCGGCCAGCCGCCATGCTGCTCGCCATATTCCCGATTGCGAGCTGTTCGAGATGGGAAAGGAAGCCGCCCATGAAATCCTGCGCGAGGCTGATCCGGTGCGCCTCCGGGCGCTGGCAGCCATTGACGCTTTCCTTGGCAGGATCGCTGCCCATTGAGTGAACGTTTCGACATTGTCGTGATCGGGGCCGGGATGGCTGGCGCCAGTATAGCTGCGGAACTGGCGCCGCATGCCAGCGTGCTGCTTGCCGAGGCAGAGAGCATGCCCGGCTACCATGCGACCGGCCGCTCCGCTGCGTTCTGGGATGAATGCTATGGCGGGCCGGGCGTGGTACCGCTCACGCTCGCCTCAGGTCCGTGGTTTCGCGAGGGCGGGTTCCTGCGCCAACGCGGAGCGCTGCATCTCGCTACAGCAGAGCAACTGGACCTGCTCGACCGTTTCGAACGCGATTTTGCCGACACCGGCGTCTCTATTGCCCGGCTCGATCGTGATCAGATGGAGCAACGCGTGGCTGGCCTGCTCCCGTGCTGGGAGGGGGCAATAGCGGAAGCGCACTGCGCCGATATCGACGTGGGGGCGGTGCATCAGCATTATCTGGCGCTGGCGAAGCGGCGCGGAACTGTGCTGCGCAATGGTCTCCGGCTGGCAAAGGCAGGGCATGGCGGCAGAGGCTGGCAGCTTGGCTTTGCCAATGGCCAGCAGGTAACCTGCGATACGCTGGTCAATGCAGCCGGAGCCTGGGCTGATCCCGTGGCGCAGCTGGCTGGTGTGGTGCCGCTCGGCATCACGCCATATCGCCGTACCGTGGTGCAATTGCGCGTCGATCCCGCGCCTGATCCGGACTTGCCGCTGGTGCTCGGCATCGATGGCTCGTTCTACTTCAAGCCCGAGAACGGTCGCCTGTGGCTCAGCCCGCATGATGAGACGCCCAGCCCGCCATGCGATGCCGCGGCGGAGGAGATCGACGTGGCGCGCGCGGTGGACCGACTGGAACAGGTGGTCGATTGGCGGGTGCAGGCGCTGGAGCGCAAATGGGCGGGCTTGCGCAGCTTCGCGCCCGACCGTCTGCCTGTCTATGGCCGCGATGCGCGCCAGCCTGCCTTCTTCTGGTTTGCAGGGCAGGGCGGCTTCGGCATCCAGACCGCTCCGGCAGCGGCGCGGCTGGGGGCGCAATTGCTGCTCGGCCATGATCGCGACGCGATGACGCGGGATATCAATGCTGCGCGTTACAATCCTGAACGCTTTTCCTAGCCAAACAGGCGGAAGGCGTTAGGTTCGAAGTTCGAATCAATCTGACGGAAGGAGATGGCCGATGGCTCACAAGTTTGAAATCTACAAGGACAAGGCAGACGAATACCGCGTCCGCTTCAGCTACAATTCCGAAGTGATGTTCTCCACCCAGGGCTACTCGTCCAAGGCGAGCGCGGAAAACGCGATCGCTTCGATCAAGAAGAACGGCCCGGACGCGCCGATCGAAGACAACAGCTGATCTGAAACGTCAGCGGGGACGCGACGCGCGTCTCAAGAGGGCCGGCCAGCCTCGTCAGCAGCATCGCTGGCCAGGCGGTCGGCCCTTTCGTTTTCAGCATGGCCAGCGTGGCCCTTGACCCATTGCCAGCGCACCTTGTGCGGGGCGATGGCTTCCATCATTTCGCGCCACAGGTCGTCATTCTTGACCGGTTGCTTGGCGGCATTCTTCCAGCCGCGCTTGATCCACCCGGCCAGCCATTTGGTCATCCCGTCGATCACATAGCGGCTGTCCGTGTGCACGGTGACCTCACAAGGCTCCTTCAGCGCGGTGAGCGCCTTGATCACCGCCATCATCTCCATGCGATTGTTGGTCGTTTCCGCTTCGCCGCCCGACATTTCCTTTTCATGCGCGCCCATGCGCAGGATCGCGCCCCAGCCACCGGGACCGGGATTGCCCTTGCAGGCACCATCGGTGAAAATATCGATCCGCTTCATGAGGTGAAGGGAGTGTTCCCGCTCGCCGCATAGAACTGCATGCGGCGGACGAAATCCATCGGGTCCTTGCGTGTCACCAAGGCGTCGGCAGGCGTATTGAGCCAGTCGAATGCGCGGGTGGAGACAAAGCGCATGGAAGCGCCGCGTGCCAGCATCGGCAAGGCCTCGCGCTCCGCATCGGAGAGCGGGCGAACACTCTCGTATCCTTCCATCAATGCGGCGGCAATCTCGGGCCGGAACTTGCGCCCGTGATTGGCAAAGCACCATGCGGCATGCGTTACCGCCAGGTCGTAAGCGAAGTAGTCCGTGCAGGCGAAATAGAAGTCGATAAGGCCGGAAACCTTGTCGCCCAGCATCAGCACATTGTCGGGGAACAGGTCAGCATGGCACACGCCGCTGGGTAGGCCTTCGGGCCATTCGCTTTCGAAGGTTTCCAGCGCCTCGCTCACCACTTGCGGAAGGGCAGGGTCGATCCGGGCCAGCCCGTCTTCACCGCAATCGGCAATGAGTTGTTGCCATGAGGCCAGCCCCATTGCGTTTGGCCTTGTGGCATAATCCTGTGCGGCAAGGTGCAGTTCGGCCAGCGCCTTGCCCACAGCGCGTGCCTGTGCGGGTTCAGGGCGGTCAATGGAGACACCGGGCAGGAACTCGATCAGGGCAACGGCCTTTTTCTCGCCATCAGGCTCGTCCGGGTCGACGATCATACGGTGCGTTGCGCCAGACCTGTCGTGGATCGTGGCAGGGACCGGACAGCCTTTTTCCGCCAGCAGGTCGAGCAAGCCGAGGAAGAAAGGCAAATCCTCCAGCTCGATGCGGAATTCGTACATCGTCAGGATGTAGCGCGCGCCCTTTCCGTCGCTGCCGGTGGTCTCGATCAGCCAGTTGGAGTTGGACACGCCTTCGGCGATGCCCTTGGCAGACACCAGCTCGCCGACATCGTAATGCGCGATAAGGTCGGCGAGGTCTTCTGCCGAAAGATGGGTATAGACGGCCACTGTGTGGCTACTCGGTCAGCTGGCGGGGCAGCTTGAAGACCATCTTTTCTTCCGCCGTTACCAGCGTGCGTTCCTGCACGATGCGGAATTCGCCCAGCCGGGCGATCACTTCGCGCACCAGCGTTTCCGGTGCGGATGCGCCTGCGGTAAGGCCTACGGTTTCAACCCCTTCGAGCCACGCAGGCTCGATCTCGCTACCGCGCTGGATCAGCCTCGCCGGAGTGCCGCATCGTTCGGAAACCTCGACCAGCCGCAGCGAGTTGGAGGAATTGGGCGCGCCGATCACCAGCGTCAGGTCGGCCTCGGGAGCGATCTCCTTCACGGCTGCCTGCCGGTTGGACGTGGCGTAGCAGATGTCCTCCGCCTTCGGCGCGACGATATTCGGGAAGCGCTCCTTCAAAGCATCGATGATCTCCGCCGTGTCATCGACCGACAGTGTGGTCTGAGTGAGGAAGGAGAGCTGCGTGTCGGCAGGGATATCGAGCTTTGCCACGTCCTCCACCGTCTCCACCAGCGTCATTTCGCCCTCGGGCACCTGGCCGAATGTACCGATCACTTCCGGGTGGCCGCTGTGGCCGATGAACAGGATGTGCCGCCCCGCCTCGATCTGGCGTTCGGCCTGGCGATGGACCTTGGACACCAGCGGGCAGGTGGCATCGACATAGATCATCTGGCGCCGTTCTGCCTCTGCAGGAACCGACTTGGGCACGCCATGGGCGGAAAATACCACCGGCGCACCTTCGGGAACCTCGTCCAGTTCCTCCACGAAGATTGCGCCTTTTGCGCGCAGTCCGTCCACCACATAGCGGTTGTGGACGATCTCGTGGCGGACATAGACGGGCGCGCCATAGCGTTCGAGCGCGCGCTCGACGATCTCGATGGCACGGTCCACACCGGCGCAAAATCCGCGCGGCGCAGCGATCAGTACGGTCAGCGGTGCTTTTTCGGCATCGCTTGTCGTCTCGGGAAAGGGGGCGTTCATATCCGCGCTCCTAGCTGTTGTCGCTGCGCAGTGAAAGGGGTAGGGCACCTTTCAAGATAAGGATTCAAGGACCGGGAATGAAGCTTCGTAACGCAATTATTGTCGCAGCATGCGCCGCAGCGGGTCTTTCGGCCTGCAAGTCCGAAGGCGACATCGTGGTGGAGCAGGGTGTCGGCATCACCGCATTGCGCTCTGTCTGCCCCGCAGTTGGCGTGGCGGACCATACCGGGGATATCACCGTTTTCTCGCCTGCCGATGCGACCACCGCCGATGCGATCGATATCACGGCGCTGATCACCAATGTCCGCTCTACCTGTGACGAATCCGGTGCCGAGGTTTATACCAACGCGACCTTTGAAGTGCGCGCCTTGCGCAGCAACACCAATGGCGCGCGGACTGTTGAACTACCTTATTTCGGCACCGTGCTGCGTGGCGGCGATGCCGTTATCGCCAAGCGCGTGGGCACGGTTACACTGAATTTTGCCGATGGCCAGTCTCGCGCCAGCGCAATGGGAACTGCGGGCGCGGTGGTGAACCGGGCCGAAGCGACACTGCCCAGCGATATCCGCGACATCATCACCCGCAACCGCCGCGCAGGCGATGAAGATGCGGCGATCGATCCGCTCACCCGCCCGGAAGTGCGTGCAGCGCTCGCTCGCGCCTCGTTCGAGCTGCTCGTCGGCTTCCAGCTGACCGAAGACCAGCTGGCTTACAACGCCACCCGCTAATCCGCGTTGCCGCAGGGAAAGCACCCGCTTTCCCGGCGGGCGCAAACAGGCTATCGGCCCCGACATGTCCGAGAACAACACCCTTTACGCCGGATTTTCGGCGAAGATTGACGCTATCCTTGCCGCGCTGGAAGCAGAGGCCGTGCTGCCTGCGGATTGCCCGCGCACCAATGTCAGCGTGGAGCCGCCGCGCGATCCCTCGCATGGTGACCTCGCCACCAATGCCGCGATGGTGCTGGCCAAGCAGGCGAAGACCAATCCACGCGCTCTGGCGGAAAAGATCGTCGAGAAGCTGGTATCCGACCCGCATGTCGTCAGCGCCGAGATTGCCGGCCCCGGCTTCATCAACCTGAAGCTGGATCGTTCGGTTTGGGAAAACGAGCTTTCGCAGATCGCCGCACAGGGCGATGCCTATGGTAAATCCGCCATGGGGCAGGGCCGCCGGGTAAACGTGGAATATGTCTCCGCCAACCCTACCGGGCCCATGCACATGGGCCATTGCCGCGGCGCAGTGGTGGGCGATGCGCTGGCCAGCCTGCTCGAATCTGCCGGGTATGACGTGGTACGCGAATATTACGTCAACGATGCCGGCGGGCAGGTGGACGTGCTCGCGCGATCTGCCTTCCTGCGCTACAAGGAAGCGCTGGGCCATGACATCGGCGAAATCCCCGAGGGCCTTTATCCCGGCGACTACCTGAAGCCCGTGGGCGAGGCTCTGGCCAAGGAACTTGGTGACCGCTTCGTTGAGGAGCCGGAAGAGGAGTGGCTCCCGATTTTCCGCGCGCAGGCTGTTTCTGCGATGATGGACCAGATCCGCGCTGACCTCGCCCTGCTGGGCATCAGGCATGATGTGTTCGCTTCCGAAGCCGCGCTGCAGCTGGCCGGAAAGCCCGCCGAGGCAGAGCAATGGATGCGCGCGCATGATCTCGTCTATGACGGCGTGCTGGAACAGCCCAAGGGCAAGGTGCTCGACGATTGGGAGCCGGTGGAACTGCCACTGTTCCGCTCGACAAAGTTCGGCGATGACCAGGATCGCCCGATCAAGAAGTCTGATGGCAAGTGGACCTATTTCGGCGCTGACCTTGCCTATCACATGCAGAAGGCAGAGGGCGCGGACGAGCTGATTGATATCTGGGGCGCGGACCATGCCGGTACGGTCAAACGCATCAAGGCCGCTGTCGCTGCGCTATCCGAGGGGCAAGGCAAGCCGATCCCGTTTGACGTGAAGCTGGTGCAGATGGTGCAGCTGCTGCGCAATGGCGAACCGGCCAAGATGTCCAAGCGTTCGGGCAATTTCGTCACCATCGCCGACATGGTGGATGAAGTAGGCAAGGATGTGGTGCGCTTCTCCATGCTCACCCGCAAGCCCGATGCGCAGATGGATTTCGACTTTGCCAAGGTGGTCGAAACCTCGAAGGAAAACCCCGTTTTCTACGTGCAATATGCGCACGCCCGCATCTGCTCGACCATGCGCAAGGCAGCGGCAGAAGGCCTCGCCCCTTCGCCGGACCAGATGGACAGGATGGGTGATGACGAGCTGGCGCTGATCAGCCAGGCCGCGCAGTTCCCGCGCGAAGTCGAAGCTGCCGCCAAGGCATGCGAGCCGCACCGCATCGCCTTCTACCTCTATGATCTGGCGAGCGCTTTCCATTCCTACTACAACCTCGGGAATGACGATGCGGCCAAACGCATCATCCTGGCACAGCAGCCGGAAGTTTCCGCAGCAAGGCTTTTCCTCGCCAGCCAGATCGGGCAGGTATTGCGCAATGGCCTGGCCCTGCTGGGGGTAGAGGCTGTCGAGGAGCTTTGAGCCAATGAGCTTGCCGGGTGACGAGGACGAATATGGCAATGGCGCTGGCGATGCCGGCCAGCTGAGGCTGTCTGACGACGACGATGCGCTGCCCTGGCTCGAATCCGACGAGGAATATGAGGAAGAAGGCAATGACTATCGCATTGTCATCTTCACCTTGCTGGCAGTGGTGGCGCTGGCAGCAATCCTGTTCGGCGTGAATTACCTGTTCAGTGATCGCACGGTGGAAAGCGACGTGGTGGCTGATGGCAGCACCATTGAAGCGCCGGATGAGCCGTACAAGGTGCGGCCTGACGATCCGGGCGGCACTGAAGTTGCAGGCACCGGAGACGTCAGCTTCCAGGTGGGTCAAGGGCAGGGCCGCGAAGGGCAAGTGGCTGATGGCGCTCCGACACCGTCGATCGATCTTGAGCAGGGCGAAAGCGAGACCAGTGCGTCATCCGGCGTGGGTGTGCAGGTCGGTGCCTTCCAGACCCGCGCAGGGGCGCAGTCTGGCTGGAACAGTCTGCGCGGTCGGTTCCCTGCCTTGCAGGGGATGAACTATCGCATCATCGAAGGCACGGTGGACAGCGGTACGATCTTCCGCTTGCAGGCCGTCGCTCCCGATGTCGCTTCTGCCGAATCCCTGTGCCGCACGATCCGCAACGGCGGCGGCGATTGCCAGGTGAAGCGCTGATATTCCTTCCAACACTCTCAATCTTGTGTGTTTGAGGGTGGAAAACGCAGGTATATCCACATCATCTAGTGGTTTCTGCCCTTGCTGGCAGGGCGCTTTCCTGCGAATTTCTCATTGATGACGCCCGCGATTTTCGGACTGTCCGGTCTTACCCTGACCGATGACGAACGCGCCTTCTTCAGGGAGGCTGATCCGGCGGGCTACATATTGTTTGGCCGCAATGTCGAGAATCGCGAGCAATTGCGCGCGCTCACCGATGATCTGCGCAGCATCCACGGGCGCGAGCACCTGCTCATTTCCATCGACCAGGAAGGCGGACGCGTGGCGCGGATGAAGCCGCCCGAATGGGACACCTATCCGGCCGGATGGGCCTTTGCCGAACTGTGGAACCGCGCGCCTGCCAGCGCGATCGAGGCGGCGCGTACCAACGCCCAGCTTCTCGGCATGGACCTCGCCGAAGTGGGCATCTCGGTCGATTACACTCCGCTGCTCGATGTGCGGCAGGAAGGCGCGCATGACGTGATCGGAGATCGCGCGCTGGGCAATGAGCCAAAGTGCGTTGCCGCGCTCGCCCGCGCCATCCTCGAAGGGCTGGCGCGCGCTGGCGTGACCGGCTGCATCAAGCATATCCCCGGTCACGGCCGTGCCTGTGCGGACAGCCACAAGGAACTGCCCGTCGTGACCGCCAGCGCTGAGGAACTGGAACATGACCTCGCGCCGTTCCGGAGGCACTGGCACGCGCCCATCGGGATGACCGCGCATGTGCTCTACAAGGCGTGGGACGCGGACAATCCCGCCACGCAGTCCAAGCGCATCATCAGCGAGATCATCCGCGGCGAAATCGGCTTTACCGGCCTGCTGCTGACAGACGATATCGACATGGAGGCGCTTGACGGCACCATTCCCGAACGCGCGGAAAAGGCCATCGCAGCCGGGTGTGACGTGGTTCTCAACTGCTGGGGCAAGATGGACAACATGCAGGGGATCGCCGCGCGCATTCCCGCCATGTCTGCCGAGGTTTCCAAGCGTCTCGACACCGCGCTCGCCTATCCCGAAAACCAGCGGGTGGAGGCGGATCGCGGCGAACTGCTGGCGAAGCGCGATGCGCTGTTGGCGCTGGTGGAGGCCGCATGACCGAGGACGGCATACTGTTCGGCGCGGACGAAGCAGCAGCGGGCGATTCCGAGGAATGGACTGGGCCTGCTGCCCCCTCTAACAGCGACGCGGCGCTTTATCTCGAGCTCGATGGCTGGGAAGGCCCGCTGGACCTGCTGCTTGACCTCGCGCGGCGGCAGAAGGTCGATCTCAAGTCGATCTCCATCCTCGCGCTGGTGGACCAGTATATTGAATATATCGAGCGGGCAGAGGCACTTAAGCTGGAGATCGCCGCCGATTACCTGGTTATGGCGGCGTGGCTGGCTTACCTCAAATCCGCCATGCTCCTGCCCAAGGAAGAGCAGGAAGATCCCTCTCCCGAAGAGCTGGCGCTGCGGCTGCAATTGCGCCTCGAGCGGCTGAACGCGATGCGCGATGCAGGGGCGCGGCTTATGGCGCGGGACCGGGTGGGGCGCGATGTCTTTGTGCGTGGCGCGCCCGAAGGGCTGAAGATCGAGCGCAAGAACCAGTGGCAGTGTGACTGGTTCCAGCTGGTCCGCGCCTATGGGCAGGTCAAACTGCGCACAGAGCCGGTGGTCCACATGGTGGCGGAACGCCCGGTGATGACGCTCGATTCGGCGATCAGCCGCGTTTCCGCCATGCTGGGCGTGAGCGTGGACTGGATGGAAATTCGCAGTTTCATGCCGGTGGATGCCGATCCGCGTCTCAAGCGATCCGCGCTCGCCTCCAGCTTCCTCGCCGCGCTGGAACTGGCGCGCATGGGCAAGGCGGAATTGCGGCAGGAAGAGACCTATGGGCCGCTGCACCTGAGGAGGATCACGGCGTGAGCGAGGACGACCAGAGCAACCAGCCGGACGACCTCGTGCGCGCGGTGGAAGCGACGCTGTTTGCCGCTGAAGAACCGATGACGGCGGACCAGATTTCCGCGCATCTCGAAGGTGCGGATGTGCGAGAGGCCTTGCGCGAGCTGGCGGCGTTCTACGACGGCCGCGGCATTGCGCTGGTTGAGCGCGGGAGGCGCTGGCAATTCCAGACCGCGCCAGACCTTGCCCACCTGTTGCGGCGCGAAAAGGAACAGCTGCGCCGGCTTTCGCGCGCGGCGACCGAAGTGTTGGCCATTGTCGCCTACCATGAGCCTGTCAGCCGCGCGGAGATCGAATCGATTCGCGGGGTGCAAACCTCCTCGGGCACGCTGGACGTGCTGATGGAGGCGGGCTGGGTGCGCGCTGCGGGCCGCCGCGAGGTTCCGGGCCGCCCGGTGATCTATGCCACCACGCCCGAGTTCCTCCTGCATTTCGGCTTGTCGAGCCGAAAGGACCTGCCGGGCATTGACGAGCTGAAAGCTGCCGGCCTGCTCGATCCGGTCGAGGATGCGTTCGATGATGTCATGGAGCAGCGAGAGGCCGAAGCAGAAGCAAAGGCCGCCGAGGAAGCGCGCGAGGCTGAGGACGCCGCCGAACGCGAGGCGGAGGAGGCTGACGCTTGGCCGGAGGAGGATATGACCGGCGATCAGCCGCAGGATGACAACCAATCGTCACACGCCTGACTTTCACTTTACATGTGAAACGCCTATATCGGCCCCTCAACGCTTAAAGAGAGATATGTCATGAGCCTTGGTTGGCCCCAACTCCTGCTGATTGCCCTGCTGATCCTCGTGCTGTTCGGCCGTGGTCGCATTTCCGAGATGATGGGTGATTTCGGCAAGGGAATCAAAAGCTTCAAGAAGGGCCTGAACGAGGATGATGTCACGACATCCGCCTCGACGCCCGCGCCCAGCCAGATCGAGAACAGCAAGAGTACTGACACCGCCGAGACCAAGCAGGCGGACAGTTCTTCGACATCGAACTGATAGGCTGCACTCTTACAGGCGGGGCCTCGCGGCCCTGATTAATCGCAGATGTTCGATATCGGTGCGCCCGAAATCCTGATGATCATTATCGTGGCGATCGTCGTCATCGGCCCGAAGGACATGCCTGCTGCCTTGCGGGCTGCGGGCCGCTGGATCGGCAAGATGCGCCGCATGTCCGCCCATTTCCGCACCGGCCTCGATTCCATGATCCGCGAGGCGGAAATGGAAGAGATGGAGAAGAAGTGGAAAGCGCAGAACGAAAAGATCATGCGCGAACACCCCGATGGCGGGCCTGCCGAAATGCAGCAGACGGGTGCCTATCCGCCCCCTAAACGCACTGAGAAGCCCGCAGGCGATGCAGAAACCACACCTGCACCTGCTGCCAGCGCCGAAAGCGCGGCAACAACGCCACCCCCGCCCGAATCCAAGGCGGACTGACGCATGGCTTTCAAGCTCAAGGATCTCGACGATACGCAGGCCCCGCTGCTCGAGCACCTGATCGAGCTGCGCAAGCGGCTGGTGCGCGCGGTGATCGCGCTGGTGATTGCCTTTGGCGTGTGCCTTTATTTTGCGGACGAGATTTTCGGCTTGCTGGTGCGCCCGCTGACCATGGCTTTTCCCGCAGGCGAAGGCCGGCTGATCTTCACCCGGCTCTACGAGGCTTTCTTCGTGGAAGTGAAGGTGGCCCTGTTCGCGGCATTCTTTGTCAGCTTCCCGATCATCGCCAACCAGCTGTGGGCCTTCATCGCGCCCGGCCTCTATGCGCGCGAGAAGAAGGCCTTCCTGCCCTTCCTGCTGGCGACGCCGGTGCTGTTCATCATGGGCGCATCGCTGGCCTATTTCATCGTCATGCCCACCGCCTTCAAATGGTTCCTCGGTTTCGAGGGCGATGCCGGCGGACTGCAGAGCGAGGCGCTGCCAGCGATGGGCGATTACCTCGACTTGGTGATGCGCTTCATCCTCGCCTTCGGGATCAGCTTCCTGCTGCCGGTGCTGCTGATGCTGCTGAACCGCGCAGGGATTGTGGACCGCAAGCAGCTGGCCGCTGGTCGCCGCTATATCATCGTCGGTGTTTTCGGCCTTGCCGCGATCATCACCCCGCCGGATGTGATCTCGCAGATCCTGCTGGCTACGCCCCTGCTGCTGCTGTTCGAAGGCTCGCTGATTCTGATGTACTTCAGTGAAAAGAAGCAGGCCGAACAGGCGGCTGAGGCTGATGCGGATGAGGACGACGAGAACGCCGCCGATGCTATCGAGAAGCCGAGCGAGAGTTAGGCCTTAATCCTCTGCCGACCACACGCGTTGCCCGCCGCTCCATGTTTCCAGCAAGGTAATCGCGCGGATATTCTCAGGGCTGGAGATCAGCGGATCGCCATCGAGCACGAGGAAATCCGCTCTCTCGCCCACCGCCAGCGATCCGAAGCGACCTTCTGCAAAACCGGCATAAGCGCCGCCTGCGGTATAGGCAGCGAGCGCGGTTTCGCGGCTTACGACCTCGCCCGGCATCCAGCCGCCAAAGGGTTCGCCATCGGCATCGGTGCGGCTGATCGCCACGGCCAGCCCTTCCAGCGGGTCAGGCACCTCGACGGGGGCATCGGAGCCGAAAGCAAGCGGGGATCCGGCGGCAGCGATGGAGCGCCAGGCATAGCTGCCTTCAAGTCGATCCGGCCCGAGCCGCGCTTCGGCCATCAGCCGGTCCGACGTCTGGTGGACGGGCTGCATGCTGGCGATGATGCCGTGCTGGCCGAACAGCGCAATATCGTCAGGCGAGACCACTTGCGCATGTTCGATGCGCCAGCGCCTGTCGCCGGTAAAGTCTGCCGATAGCTGGTCAATTGCCGCCAGTACTTCCGCATTGGCGCCGTCTCCAATCGCGTGAACGGCAACCTGAAAGCCGTCCATCGACGCGCGGCTCATCAAATTGCGCAGCTGCGTGCCGCCAAGCACCTCCAGCCCGCGATTGCCGGGATCGTCATGGTAATCGGCCTTGAGGACAGCCCCGCGCGAACCCAGCGCGCCATCGAGCCACAGCTTCACGCCATTGAGGCGCAGCCGGTCTTCGTAAAGCCAGGGAGTGGGGCCGTTGCCGCCAATCAGCAGCATTTCCGGCACGCTGGCGGCATAGGCCATGATCCGCAATTGCAGCCAGCCTTCGTCGCCCGCGCGGCGGAAAGTCATCCAGTCCTCGACGCTGGTGCCCATATCGGCAACGGCGGTGACGCCGTGAGAGAACAGCAGGCGCTGGGCTGCATTCAGCGCCTGCTCGCGATCCTCGGCGCGTGGCGGCGGGACATGGTCCATCACCAGCGAAACGGCGTTGTCCACCAGCACGCCCGATGGTGCGCGCGATCCCGCCACTCGTAGTATGCGCCCGCCCGCAGGGTCCGGCGTCTGCGCGGATATACCGGCGGCAGCCAGTGCCGCAGAATTGGCCCAGACCGCATGGCCATCGACGCGCTCCATCACCACTGGCCTGTCGCTTACGGCATCGAGTTCTGCCGCCGTCGGGAAGCGACCAAGCCCCCATAGCTCCTGGTTCCAGCCGCGCCCGACCAGCCATGGGCGGTTGGGAAAGCGCTCGGCATAGGCAGCTATCAACTGCTGCGCCTCTTCCAGCGAGCGGGTTTGCGAGAGGTCCAGTGTCATGGTGGAGAGGCCAAGGCCCATCACATGCACGTGGCTGTCCACCATGCCGGGCACCACTACGCGCCCACCCATATCCTCGTAATAGTCGATCTCGACCGTGGGCCTGTCACCAAAGTCGAGCAGTTCGACGATGCGGCCTTCATCGTCCACCACCATGCCGTTGAACCGGTCAACGCTGCCATCGCGACGCACGGAAATGCCATCGACATTGTCGAAATGGGTTTCGGCCAGTGCGGGTATCGGGAGAGTGGCGGCCAGCAATGCGGCAACACCGGTTTTCAGGGCCATCTTCATGCGCGCCTGACTGCCCGCTAAATGCCGGTCTGGCAATGTTTCGGGCGTGGAAAGACGCTTGCGGGGTTTCCCTTGCGTGAAAATCTGCGATAGGCCTGCGCCCATGACTGATACCGGGACCTTGCAAGGGATGCTCGACATTGCCGATATCCGCGCCGCTGCAGAGCGGGTTCGCGGCCATGTCGTGCGCACGCCAATCCTCCACAGCAAGACCCTGTCCTCGATTACCGGCGCTGAAGTGTGGCTGAAGTTCGAGAACCAGCAATACACCGCTGCCTACAAGGAACGCGGTGCGCTGAACGCCCTGCTGCAACTGAGTGACGAGGAACGCGCGCGCGGCGTGATCGCAGCATCTGCGGGCAATCACTCGCAAGGCCTGTCCTATCACGGCACGCGGCTTGGCATCCCCGTCACCATCGTCATGCCCAGGACCACGCCCACGGTGAAGGTGATGATGACCGAGAGCGTGGGTGGCAATGTCGTGCTCGAAGGCGAGACCTTTGACGAGGCGAGCGCCTATGCCCGCACCCTGCAGCATGAGCGCAACCTCACCTTCGTGCACCCGTTCGATCATCCGCATGTCGCGGCAGGGCAGGGCACGGTGGCGCTGGAAATGCTCGAGGACGTGCCCGATCTGGAAACGATCATCGTGCCTGTTGGCGGCGGCGGACTGATTTCCGGCGTGGCCACCGCTGCCAAGGCGATCAACCCCAGGATCAAGATCATGGGTGTGCAGACGGCGGAATTCCCGGCCTTCTACAACATGTTCACCGGGCGCAGCCTGCCGCAGGGCGGGCCGACTTTGGCAGAAGGCATCGCGGTGAAGGAGCCGGGCCAGTTCACCCGCCAGGTGATCATGGACCAGGTGGACGAGATGCGCGTGGTCAAGGAAGCCGCGATCGAGGAAGCGATCTCCCTGCTGCTCGATATCGAGAAGACCGTGGTCGAAGGTGCGGGCGCAACCGGCCTCGCCACGCTGCTGCCCAAGAGCAATGGCGACAAGCGCAAGGAATTCCTCGGCAAGAAGATCGGCATCATCCTGACCGGCGGCAATATCGACCAGCGCTTCATGGCCAATGTGATCCTGCGCAACCTCGTGCGTTCCGGGCGCATCGGGCGCGTCAGCGTGCTGCTGGATGATCGTGCAGGCGCGCTTTCCAATATCTCGCAGATCTTCACCGATCATTCGGCGAATATCATCGAGGTGACGCACCAGCGCGTGTTCGGCAATCTGTCGGCCAAGAACACCCGCGCCGATATCGAATATGAGGTGCGCGACCAGAAGGCGCGTGACCGGCTGCTGCAGGCTATTGAAGAGGCGGGCTACAAGTTCGACGTGATCACATTGCAGGGCAATGTCGGCTCACGTTTTAACCGTAGTTCCTGATTTCGCAGCAAACTCCGTGAGCATTTCCAACCGGAAGTGACCCGTTTCGGGGCGAGCGCCCCCGTACGGGGGTCTGCGCTGTGTAAATTAACCCTGCATTTGCCCTGATTTATGGTTAAGATCGTTTGACGAAGCGATGCCTTGGGGCATACCCTTGGTCATTCGCATGCAGGATCAAATTCCAGGTTGAGAGGACCGCCCGGCCCGTGACGGCTCCAGTTCGATTCCCCCGCTTTTTCGTGACGAGCCCTTCGCCCTGTCCGTATTTGCCGGGGAAGACCGAACGCAAGGTGTTTACCGAGCTCAAGGGCCCGCATGCCGAGCATTTGCATGATGCGCTCAGCCGCATCGGTTTCCGCCGCAGCCAGACTGTTGCCTATCGCCCGTCCTGTGTGGATTGCCGTGCCTGTATTTCGGTGCGCGTCGCGGCGGATGATTTCAAGCCGTCCACCAGCCAGCGCAAGGCCCTGCGCCGCAATGATGACCTGATCGTCACCGAATGCCGTCCATGGGCCACGCCCGAGCAGTTCGAACTGCTGCAGAAATACCTCACCAGCCGCCACCCCGGCGGTGGCATGGCTGCCATGGATGAGGTCGATTTTGCAGATATGGTGGAACACACATCGGTTTCCAGCTTTGTCATAGAATACAGGGAGCAGGATGCCGAGGGACGCCCCGGCAAGCTGGTCGCAGCCTGTCTCACCGATCGTCAGGGCGATGGCCTGTCGATGATCTACAGTTTTTACGATCCGGATTGCGAGGGACGCAGCGGGCTTGGAAATTTTGTCATCCTTGACCACATCCGCCGCGCGGCGGAAGCGGGGCTTCCCTATGTCTATCTCGGATATTGGGTCGAAGGCTCGCCGCGGATGCAATACAAGGTCCGCTATCGTCCGCTCGAACTGCTCGGGCCTGATGGCTGGTCGCGCTTGTCTGATGACGAACAAACCGCTCTTGTCGAAGCCATTTCCAAGCCCGGCTGCAAGCCAGGCTGCGGCGTTGACGGCGGATCGAAAGACGGCGCTCCCGCTGACCAGCAGCAATACAAGCTCGCCTGAACGGCATTCGCCGCATCTTACCATGAAGAGCTGCACCACCGCGCTGGCTGTGTGCCTTTCGCTCATGGGGCAACCGCTCGCGGCGCAAGACACGCGATCGCTTGATGAACTGATCCCGCAGGAAGCCGTTTCCGATCCCGAGCGTTGGGCCGGGCAGGGCAACCAGCCCGACATGCCTTCCGCCGATGGTGCCAGCCCCCTCCTGGAGGCGGATTCGCCGCTGGTGGACATGCCGCTGGTCACGCTTGATCCAGCCGAGGACCTCGAGCTTGCCGAAGTCGAGCCGGTTGAACAAGGCGAGGTGGTGGATTTCCGCGACTTTGCCGATGTCATTCCGCCGCTCCCCGAAGGTTCGCCGGAGCGGATATCGCGCGAGCTGGTGCTGGTGTTCCCGACGGATGAGGCCCTGTTTCCCGACCGGCGCGAATTCATACAGCGTTTCAATGCCCTTTCTTCGATCGAGACACTTGATGCCGATGGCAATCAGGCGCGCCTCGCCGCACAGGCCCGTGCTGACGAGGAACTGTTGCAGCGCATGTTGCGCGTCTATGGCTATTTCGATGCGCAAGTGATCCGCACGGTCATTGCCCCGGAAGAACGCGAGGATGGCGAGGCCGACAGTTCCACCGCCCGCTTCGAGATTATCCCCGGCAACCGGTTCACGGTCGGCACTGTCGATACTGCGGACCTTGCATCCACCGGTCCTGATTTTGACATGCTGCGCGGTGCCTATGGCGTGTTCCCCGGCGATGACATTTCCATCGATGCGATCAGTGACGAACGCTATGACCTCGACCTTGCTCTGGGCGAGAATGGCTACCCTTTCGCCGAAATCGGCGAGCCTAGCCTGCTGGTCGATCATGAGCGGCAGGAAGGCGATGTCACCCTGCCGGTGACGCCGGGCGGCAAGTACAATTTCGGCATGGTCGTCAGCCAGCAGGATGATTTCCTGTCCGGAAGGCACCTGGCGCGCATCGCCCGCTTTGAACCCGGCGAGACATACAACCGCAGCGACGCTTCAGACCTTCGCCGGGCGATCCTCGCCACCGGTCTGGTCGGTTCGGTCACCGTCACGCCGGTTGAAGTGGCACCGCCCGCTGATGGTGAACCGGGCACGGTGGACATGCAGGTCGATCTGACCGAGGCACCCTTGCGCACCATCGCCGGATCGCTGGGCTATGGCACAGAGGAAGGCTTCCGCGTTGCTGCAAGCTGGGAGCATCGCAACCTCTTCCCGCCCGAAGGCATGCTGCGCGTGCGCGGGGTTGCCGGTACGCAGGAGCAGTTGCTCGGCGTCACGTTCCGCAAGAACAACTTCAAGGGGCGTGACCGCATCCTGACCGTGGATGCCTTCGCCAGCACGCTCGATTACGATGCCTATGACGCGCGCGCAGTCTCGCTGGTGGCGAATTACGAGCGGGTCAGCACGTTGCTGTTCCAGAAGCCGTTCAGCTGGGGCGTGGGCGTGGAGCTGGTTGCTACCGGTGAGCGCGAGGCTGATGCCAATGGCGTGCTCGGCGTTCGCGAGACATACCTGATCGCGGCCATCCCGTTGCATGCCCAGATCGACACCACGAACGATTTGCTCGATCCTACAGAGGGCTTCCGTGTGGGTGGCCGCGTCTCTCCCGAGATCAGCGACAGGCGCGGAACGCAAGGCTTCTATGTCCGCAATCAGGCCGATGCGAGCTACTACAAGCAGGTAGGTGAGAACGTCGTGCTCGCGGGGCGAACACGGATCAGCTCCATTCCCGGCACATCGGTGGCCAATGTTGCGCCCTCGCGGCGCATCTATGCCGGCGGCGGCGGATCGGTGCGCGGCTATGGCTATCGCGAGATCGGCCCGCGCAACGACGTTGGCGATCCCACCGGCGGCCTGTCTGCCGTGGAATTCTCGCTCGAAGCGCGGGTGAAGACAGGCCTTCTCGATGGCGCGCTCGGTTTCGTGCCTTTCATCGATGCGGGCAGCGTCAGCGAGGACGCAATGCCGGGCTTCGGCAATATGAAGTTCGGTGCGGGTCTTGGGCTGCGTTACGATACGAATTTCGGCCCGATCCGGCTCGATGTGGCCGTGCCGCTCAATCCCGGCCCGAATGACGCGCCTGTCGCAGTTTATGTCGCTCTGGGGCAGGCATTCTGATGGCTGACGGGGCTGACGCACTTCCTGTGGAAGACAATTCCCGCAAACCGGGAAAGCTGCGCCGCAGCTTGCGCTGGACGGGATATACGCTCGGCGTGCTCGGCCTTGCGCTGCTCGCCTTCATCGCTTTCCTGCACACGCCGCCGGGTCGGCAATTCATTGTCGATCAGATTGCCAAGGTTTCGCCTGCATCCGGCCTCTCGGTGGAGGTCGGCTCGATTGACGGATCGGTGCTGTGGAGCGCCACCTTCAACGACGTGGAACTGCGCGATGCCGAGGACACGCTGTTCCTCGAAGTGCCGCGCGTGGACCTGAACTGGCGGCCTTGGAAATGGTTCTTCACCGGGCTCGACGTGCGCCATCTCGTGCTTAGCGGCGGCACGCTCTACAGCGCGCCCGAGCTGATCCCCGGCGATCCCGATGCGCCGCTGCTGCCGGATTTCGACATCCGCGTGGACCGTTTCGTGATCGAAGACCTCACCGTAGCCGAAGGCCTCCTGGGTGAGGAGCGGGTGATCCAGTTCCGCAGCGAAGCCGATATCAGGCAGGGCCGCGTGTTCCTCGATGCCGAGGGCGAGTTCGGCGGGCAGGACGTATTCACCCTGCTGGTCGATGCCAATCCCGATGGCGATGTGTTCGACCTTGACCTTGACTGGCGCGCGCCAGCTGGCGGTTTCCTCGCCAGCATGGTCGGTGCCGAAGATGACCTGACAGTGCAGGTTGCGGGCGATGGCACCTGGACCTCCTGGCAGGGCACGCTGCTGGCGCAGCAGGGTGGGGCGCAGCTGCTCGATTTCGATATCTACAATGAAACGGGCCAATACCGCCTCGTCGGGCAAGCCTTCCCCGATCCCTATGTCGATGGCGTGGCACAAAGCGCGCTGGGCGAGAGCGTGGCCTTCACCGCCACTGGCACTTTGGTCGACAGCGTGCTGGAAGGCAGCTTCGCACTGCGCGGTCAGGGCGTGGACCTTGATGGCAGCGGCGGCGTGGATCTCGCCGAGAATGCCTTCCGACAGATGCAGCTTGAAGGTCGCTTGCTGGACCCCACGCTGTTCGGACCTGACATTGTGCTGGATGATGCAGTCCTGACGGTTTCTCTCGATGGCAGTTTCAGCAATGCCGGAATTCCGCATGAATTGCGCATTGGCCGCATTGCAGCGGGCGAGATCGTGTTTGACGATCTGGCGCAACAAGGCACCGCACGGCTGGAAGATGGTCGCCTGGTGCTGCCGCTCGATGCGAGCGTGGGCCGTGTCACCAGCGGAATTGAGATGTTCGATCCGCGGCTGGTAAACGGACGGGTG
The DNA here is from genome assembly GCA_030431435.1 of Alphaproteobacteria bacterium. Lineage (GTDB taxonomy): Bacteria > Pseudomonadota > Alphaproteobacteria > Sphingomonadales > Sphingomonadaceae > Alteraurantiacibacter. The sequence goes on from JAUIJI010000001.1 coordinate 26,537, forward strand.
GGCGGCACGCTCACCTATGCGGGTTCCAGCCTCAATTCGGATGACCTCGCGATTGCTTTCCCGGGCCTTGATGCGATGCTCGGCTTGCGCGGCAATTTCGAGACGGGTCGCATACGGCTGGCTGGTCCGGTCAATGTCGACAATCTGCAATTCGCCGAGATGGGGCTGGTCGATGCCACTGCGCGGATCGATTTCGGTATTGGCGGCGGCGTGCCCTGGTCGCTCGGTGCTGACCTGCGCGGCAACATGGTGCGGATCGACAACACCACGGTCGAAACGCTGACCGGCGGCAATGTGGCTTTCGCGGGCAATGTATCCGTTGGCGAGACTCTCCCTCTCCGCTTCGCCGATATGTCTGTTACCGGAAACAGCCTCGAAGCCCAGATCGACGGGCGGTTGGTGGGTGATGAGACACTCATGACCTTTAACGGCTCGCATACCGAATACGGCCCGTTCGAAGGCGAAGCACGGCTTGCGCCATCCGGTCCCTATGCGGACCTCGTGCTGGCTAACCCGCTGCCTGCTGCAGACCTCAGCAATGTCCGTGTATCGCTCGCGCCGAGCGATGATGGCTTTGCCGTTGAGACCTCCGGCGGATCGCTGCTTGGGCCGTTCGATGGCGAGATTGACCTTGTCTTGCCCGAAGGCGGCGATGCGGTGATCGGCGTGCGCCGCCTTGATGTGGCTGAAACGCGGCTTGCTGGCGATCTGCGGCTCGTCGAAGGTGGCGTGACCGGCAGGCTCGACCTGTCGCGCGGCGGCGTGAACGGCGCAATTGCGCTGGCGGGGCGGCCATCGGGGCAAGCCTTCAATGTTGACCTGACTGCGCGCAACGCCCGATTTGGCGGGGAGACACCGCTGGTTCTCGCCCGGGCGGATGTGGACATGCAGGGCTTTATCGGCGGAGAAGCGACCACCGTCGAAGGCGAGATGAGCGCGCAAGGCCTGTCGTGGGGTAATTTCTTCCTCGGACGCATGGCTGCGGATGCACAGCTGCGCGGCGGTGTCGGCACGTTCAACGCCGCGCTGGCCGGACGTCGTGGCAGCCGCTTCGAATTGCTGCTCAACGGCGAGGCAGAGGCTGACAGGATCGCCGTGGCAGCGCGCGGTTCCTTCGCTGGCGAAGCGATAACCATGCCGCGCCGCGCTGTGCTGACCAGCACCGAAGATGGCGGCTGGGAACTGCAACGCAGCCAGATCGGCTATGGCGGCGGTTTCGCTATCCTTCGCGGGCGCTTCGGCGGCGAACAGGGCAGCGAAGGCCGGCTCAGCCTGTCTGACTTGCCGCTGTCGCTGATCGATATCGCGGTTGATGATTTCGGCCTTGGCGGGACGATTTCCGGAACGGTAGATTTCGGCCAGTCCGAAGGCGGACTTCCCACCGGCCAGGCGCGGGTGCAGGTGGATAACCTGACCCGTTCCGGCCTGATCCTCACCTCGCGCCCGATGGACCTGTCTGCCGTGGTCGACCTGTCGCCCAGCTTGCTGCAGGCGCGCGCGGTGATGAACAATGGCGGCAGTATCGACGGGCAACTCAACGCCCGCATTTCCGATCTGCCGCAGCAGGGATCGCTCAGCGAGCGGCTCTATGCCGGCGACCTCTTTGCACAGCTGCGCTATGCTGGCCCGGCGGAGGCGCTGTGGCGGCTGGCGGCGTTGGACCTGATTGACGTTACCGGCCCGCTGGAGCTGGCCGCCAATGTGCGCGGTTCGCTCGGCAATCCGCAGGTGCGCGGATCGATGCAGGGCGACGGAATGCAGCTGCAGAGCGCGCTTACCGGCACGGATATCTCCGATGCATCCGCCCGTGGGCGCTTTGACGGGTCGCGCCTGCGCCTCACCAGCTTCTCCGGCACTGCGCCCAATGGCGGCACGGTCAGCGGCAGCGGATTTGTCGACCTGTCCGGCATGACGAGCGAGCGTGGCCCGCAGATGGATATCCGCATTGCTGCCAGCAACGCCCGCATCCTCCAACTGCCGGGCATGGGCGCAACGGTGACCGGACCCTTGCGCATCGTGTCTGACGGTATCGGCGGCACCATCGCCGGACGGCTCGACGTGCGCAGCGCCGAATGGCGGCTGGCGAGCGCGGATGAGGCGGTGGACCTGCCCGATATCGCCATCACCGAAATCAACCTGCCGGATGATATCGCCCCGGTGGGCCGTGCGGCACGGCCGTGGCGTTACCTGATTGATGCCAGTGCATCGCGCGGGATCGAGGTGGATGGCATGGGCCTCGACAGCGAATGGAGCGGTGACATCCGCCTGCGCGGCACGACCGCCGATCCGCGTATCGGCGGCGAGGTGCGCACCGTTCCGCGCCAGAGCTTCTATTCATTCGCCGGCACCCGCTTCGAGCTCACTCGCGGGCGGATCTACTTCGATGAAAGCGCGCCGCCGGATCCGCGGCTGGACCTGCTGGCGGAAAGCGACGTCAACGGGCTTGATATCGACGTGACCGTGACCGGCACCGCCAGCCAGCCGGAAATCGCCTTCTCCTCCGTTCCCGCGTTACCGCAGGAAGAGCTGCTGGCGCAGATGCTGTTCGGCGGTTCTGTCACGGACCTTTCCGCAACCGATGCCGTTCAGCTTGGCGCGGCGCTGGCCAGCTTGCGCGGCGGTGGCGGGATGGACCCGATCAACCAGCTGCGCACCGCCATCGGGCTTGACCGCCTTCGCATCATCCCGGCTGACCCGGCTCTTGATCGCGGTACGTCAGTGGCGCTGGGCAAGAACATCACCCGCAAGCTCTATGCAGAGCTGGTAACGGACGGGCAGGGCTATAACGCCACCGAGCTGGAATTCCGCGTGACCAGCTGGCTCTCTTTGCTGGGATCGATCAGTACGGTGGGACGCGGGTTCGGCGCGGTCGAGATCAGCCGCGATTACTAGCCCTTGCGATAGAGCGCCGCCTCTGCCGCGCGTCTCCTGACCAGCCCCTTCATTACCTTGCCACCAGCGTAAACCCAGCGATCGAACTCGCGCGCAGCACCGGCGAAATCGCCCACGACGTGCTTGCGGGTGAGCGTGGCCTTGCTGATCGCGCCGGTGTTGTAGTGAAAGCTGACCAGCGCATCGAACTGCGCCTGGCTTGTGGGCGCATCGCCAATCGCGCGGGACACGCCCTCCGCATAACGCACAAGGTCCGCTTCCAGCCGCGCGTCGCACTGCGCCTGCGTCCAGACGGTGCCGGGCGCGATGCCCTTGCCCGTCGCGCCCCAGCCGATTGTCCAGGGATCGCCGCCCGTGCCGGGATCGGGATAAGCTTCAAACAGGCCATCACCCCGCCGCTTCGCGCAGCCCTCGAACTGCTTGATCAGCGCAAGGCCATCCGGCCCGATGCTGCGCGGCGCGGGGTTCGCGTTAACATTTGGAACACATGGAACACTGTCCTGAAGGAGAATATCTGCCGCCCCGTCGAGCGCGGAAACCCCGCTCTGCGAGGAGCTGCGGGCAAGGATGTTTCGGACGGTATCAAACAGGGATTCGCGGGACATAGAGGCGACCTTTGATCGGTTGGATTCGAGGTCGGCGCTAGGTGGGCCTCGGGCCTGTAGGAAAGGCCTGTAAAGAGCTCTTGACTGACAAGAGGTCTTTACAGTAAAGAACTCTTTACAGGCAACGGAGCGATTCGGATGAACAACCGCATCAAGGATTATCGTGAAGCCAAGGGCTGGAGTCAGGGCGAGCTTGCCCGCCGCCTCGGCGTTTCGCGGCAGACGATCAACGCGGTCGAAACCGACAAGTATGACCCCAGCCTGCCGCTGGCGCTGCGCATGGCCAAGCTGTTCGGCGTGCCTGTGCCTGAGCTTTTTATCGATGAATGGGAGCCTGACGCATGAGCAATTCAAACGCTGGAGATGCCGCAAAGAGCAAGGGGCCATGGCATCTCCCCATCATGGTGCTATGCGGGATTGGCGGATACCTCCTCGGCAAATATGTGCTCGCGCAGGCGTTGCCCGACTCCATCGCCTTGGAGCGATCAGAAGCGATCGCACTGGTTGTCGCTGCTATCTATCTGGTTATCGGCCTGGTGACGCTGCTGGCATCAATGTCGCAGCGCATGGGCCTGGCCTGGCGCGTCTTTGATGACGAGGAAGCCTGGCAGGATGAGCGCGCACTGACGCTGGTGAGTGCGATGGCCTGCCTGCTGTTGGCAGCTATTCCCGTGGTGCTGGTCATGGCCGGATCGCTGGAACAACTCGGGAAGGGCGCAGCGCTGGGGATCATTGCCCCGCTTGCGCTCGCTTCCGCTTTTCTGACCTGGCGCTGCTGGCAGATGATGGATGAGTTGTGGCGCATGGTGACCAATGAAGCGACCGTGGTGGCCTTCTGGCTGGTCTTCTGCTTTGGCAGCGCATGGTCCATAGCGGCGCAGTTGCAGTTTGCGATGCCGCTTGCGCCGCTGGACTGGATCAGCCTGTTCCTCGTCGCTTCGCTGGTGGCCAGCGTCCTTGCGACGGTCAAACGGGGTATGCACGAAGGCTGAGCAGGCTTGCACCGGACAAGCAAAAGGGCCGCCCGGTTTCCCGAGCGGCCCTTTCTTGTTATCCGTGGATCGGTTCGGCTTATGCCGAGTAGTACATGTCGAACTCGACCGGGGCGGGGGTCTGCTCGGTGCGATAGACCTCTTCCCACTTCAGTTCCATGTAGGCTTCGATCTGGTCCTTGGTGAACACGCCGCCCTTGGTCAGGAAGTCGTGATCGGCTTCCAGGGCTTCCAGTGCTTCACGCAGGCTGCCGCAAACCGTGGGCACATCGGCCAGCTCTTCCGGCGGAAGATCATACAGGTTCTTGTCCATGGCATCGCCCGGGTGGATCTTGTTCTCGATACCGTCGATACCGGCCATCAGCAGTGCTGCGGCAGACAGGTACGGGTTGCCCAGCGGATCGGGGAAACGGAATTCCACGCGCTTGGCCTTTTCACCGGCACCGTAAGGAATACGGCACGAAGCAGAGCGGTTGCGCGCCGAATAGGCGAGCAGCACAGGCGCTTCGAAGCCCGGCACCAGGCGCTTGTAGCTGTTGGTGGTCGGGTTGGTGAAGGCGTTACATGCCTTGGCGTGCTTGATCACGCCGCCGATGTAGTGGAGGCAGGTTTCCGACAGGCCGGCATAGCCTTCACCGGCGAAGGTGTTCTTGCCGTCCTTCCAGATCGACATGTGGGTGTGCATGCCGGAGCCGTTGTCCATGCGGATCGGCTTGGGCATGAAGGTTGCCGTCTTGCCATAGGCATTGGCGACCTGCTGCACGACATACTTGTAGACCTGCGTGCGGTCAGCGGTTTCCAGCAGCTGGCCGAAGGTCATGCCCAGTTCGTGCTGCGCAGCGGCCACTTCGTGGTGCTGCTTGTCCATCGGCAGGCCCATTTCGAGCATGGTCGAGACCATTTCTGCACGGATGTCCATGCAGTGATCGACCGGCGCGACGGGGAAGTAGCCGCCCTTGGCACGCGGACGGTGGCCCAGGTTGCCACCTTCGTAATCCTTGCCGGTGTTGGTGGGCAGTTCGATATCGTCGATTGCAAAGCCCGATCCGGCATAGCCGTCTTCGAAGCGGACATCATCGAACATGAAGAATTCGGGTTCCACGCCGACGAACACGGTGTCGCCGATGCCGGTGGTCTTCAGGTAATCTTCAGCGCGCTTGGCGGTCGAACGCGGATCGCGACCGTAGAGCGAGCCATCCGACGGCTCGACGATGTTACACACGATGATCAGCATCGGCGTTGCGCTGAACGGATCGACGTAAACGGCATCGAGGTCCGGCTTCAGGATCATGTCGGATTCGTTGATGACCTTCCAGCCTTCGATCGAAGAACCATCGAACATCATGCCTTCTTCAAGCATGTCTTCGTCAACGACGCCGGCACACATGGACAGGTGCTGCCACTTGCCCTTGGGGTCAGTGAAGCGGACATCGACCCATTCGATCTCCTCGTCCTTGATCCGCTTAACGATATCGGATGCACTCGCCATGGTATTTCCTTCCTTGATCGTTTGATCTTTTATTCAAGCTTGGCATTGGGGCCGGGAAAGTCCCGGCTCAATTCGTGTGTTGTGGCGCGTCAGATTGCCGCGTCGTCCTGCTCACCAGTGCGGATGCGCAGCGCGGTGCTGATGTCAGACACGAAGATCTTGCCATCGCCGATGCGGCCGGTCTTGGCGGCATTGGCCACGGCCTCGACGACGTTTTCCGCCAGGCTATCGGGCACCACCACTTCCAGCTTCACCTTGGGCAGGAAGTCGACGACATATTCGGCGCCGCGATAGAGTTCGGTGTGGCCCTTCTGCCGGCCAAAGCCCTTCGCTTCAGTCACGGTGATGCCGGACACGCCCACTTCGTGCAGCGCTTCCTTCACCTCGTCCAGTTTGAACGGCTTGATGATTGCTTCGATCTTTTTCACTCTTAATCCGCCTGTTTCGCCAGCTCCGAACCGGCTGTCCTTTCCCGGCTGGCCGAACCCGTAAACAAAGCGTTACAAGAATCATGCCAAGCCTGCACTTGCCGGACTAGACAATCGGGCGCGGTAGCGAAAGGGCGGATTCGCAAGATTGGAATCATTTTCGAATGGAAGTGGCAATAAAAATGCCATCCCACTTGCAAAATGTTGCACAATATTTTGGCAGTGGCGTGCCTATTATTTAGGCATCTGCGTACTCAGAGGCGCAAGCCTGCCGTTTCTCCGCATCCCGCCATCAGGTTGAGGGACTGCACCGCAGCGCCGCTGGCACCCTTGCCAAGATTATCGAGCACCGCCACCAGCCGGGCCTGGTCACCCGCCTCGTCGGAGAAGACATAGAGCCGCAACCTGTCGCTCGGCTCGTCACCCTTGCGGATCAGCAGTTCGGCCGGGGCATCCTCTGCTTCGGCAACATGGACAACGGGGCTGTCGGCGTAATACTCTTGCAGCGCCGCGCGCATTTCGTCAGGCCGCGCAGCAGCGCGCATGGCCTCCAGCGCCAGCGGCACTTCCACCACCATGCCGCGGAATGCCGGGATGACCGAGGGACAGAACACCGGGGGATGCGCCAGCCCCGCCTTCATCTGCATTTCCGGGATATGCTTGTGTCCAAGCTTCAGTGCATAGGCCATGAAAGCGAGATCGGTATCGTCCTCGAACCGTCCGATCAGCGACTTTCCGCCACCCGAATAACCGGACACGGCGTTGACGGTATAGGCCCATTCGCGGCTGAGCAGCTTCTTGCGGACAAGCGGAGCGATCAGCGCAAGGAATCCGGTGGGGTAGCAACCGGGATTGGACACGCGTGCAGCGCCTGCCACCACCTGCTTGCCGACGATTTCCGGAAAGCCGTAAATCCAGCCGGACGCCGTGCGATGCGCTGTCGAGGCATCGATCACGCGGGTTGTGCTGGCTTCATCGATCATCGCCACGGCATCGCGCGCGGCATCATCGGGCAGGCAGAGGATGGCGAAATCGCTGTCGTTCAGCGCCTGGCGCCGGGCTTCGGCATCCTTGCGTTGGTCATCGCCCAATATGACGAGTTCGAATTCGCTACGCCCTGCCAGCCGGTCAGCGATTTCAAGGCCTGTCGTTCCGGCACCGCCATCGATGAAGACAGTCTGCGTCATTTCGCCACCGGTTCCAGCCGGTCGATATGGACATAGCCGACAGGGCCTTCCAGCGAGAGGCAACCCCAGGCCCAGCTGCCGGTTATGTCGAGCAGTTCGAAGCTGTCACCTTCAAGCAGTGTGCACAGCTCTGCGGCCTCGTCAGAGGGACCAGCGCGCAGCACCGCACCGCCCGGCATTACGCCGCGCGGCTGGGGCACGGCGTAGTGCGGCACGAAGTACTTTCCGGCGAGGCCGATATGCGCCACATCACCGCGCAGGGGCACGCGCGTCTCGTCGGGCCGCTCAACCGGGCCGGAGAGTACGAACGGACCCTGCGCATGGGTGGCCAGCGCGTCATCGGGCGTTGCAGAAACAGTCACATCTTTGTCCACGAGTAATCACTTGTCGCCGCGATTAGACGTGCGGACGTGCTTGGGCAAGCATGCTGCAATTCGCGCTGTCCTTAGCCGAAGCGCTTTTTCAGCATGTGGAAGGCTGCACGCAGGCCCAGCGCCGCGCCGCCCTTGGGCCGTCCGGGCTTGGCAGCGGACCGCCATGCGAAGGTATCGAAATGCGCCCAGTCGATGTCGTCACCCACGAACTTGTCGAGGAAGCTGGCAGCCACGCTGGCCCCGGCAAAGGCGTTGCCGTGGGTGTTGTTGGTATCGGCAATGTCGGACTTTAGCCATTCGCCATAGGCGGCGTGGATCGGCAACCGCCACGGTGCATCGTCATTTGCGCGGCCTTCTGCAATCAATTCGTCCGCCGTCTCGTCACGCCGGGTGAAAAGGGCGGGGAGATCCGGCCCCACGGCCACACGGGCAGCGCCGGTCAGCGTGGCGAAATCTATGATGAACTCAGGGCCCTGCTCGCTGGCATAGGTGAGGGCATCGCCGAGGATCAGGCGCCCTTCCGCATCGGTATTGCCGATCTCGACCGTCAGCCCCTGGCGGCTGGAGAGCACGTCACCGGGGCGGAAGGCATTGCCGGAAATGGCATTCTCCACCGCCGGGACAAGGCATTGCAGCCGCACCTTGAGGCCCGCTTTCATGACCAGACCGGCCAGCGCCAGCGCATGCGCCGCGCCGCCCATATCCTTCTTCATCAACAGCATCCCGGAAGCGGGCTTGATGTCGAGCCCGCCCGAATCGAAGGCCACGCCCTTGCCGACGATGGCGATGCGCGGGTGCTTGTCATCGCCCCAGTTCAGCTCGATCAGGCGCGGCGCATGCTCGCGCGCAGCGGCACGGCCCACGGCATGGACCATGGGAAAGCCCGTTACCAAAGCATCGCCGCGCACCACATCCAGCTTTGCGCCATGGGCACCGGCCAGCTTGGCGGCTTCGGCCTCGATCGCTTCGGGACCCATGTCTTCCGCAGGCGTGTTGACCATATCGGCCACCAGCGCGCAGGCCTGCACTTCGGCCTGCATCGCCTCGATCCGGGCGACTTCGCTGGTCAGCAGGATGCGCTCGCCCTCGGCGTCGTCATCCTTCTTGTAGCGATCGAACACATATTGCGCGCTCTGCCAGCCGAACATGGCGATGCCCGGTTCGCCGGATGCCAGCCGATAGGTTCCCGCAGGCAGGCTCTCGGCAAGCTTGGCAAGGCACCAGCTGGAAAGATCGTCGGGATTGGCGACGCCGCCCACTGCGAACCAGCCTTCGTCTTCGGCGTTCTTGGCAGGCACAATGCCGACTTGGTAACCGCCGCCGGTAAATTTCTGCGCCGCCAGCGCAGCGCGCTGCGGACCACTGAGGTTCTTGGCGAAGTCCTCAAAGCCGTCCTTGTTGACGAGGTGGATATCCACGGCATCCTGACCGCGATCCGGCTGGATCAAATCACTTTTTACGCTCATAAGGGCCCTTCTGCCCGCAAGGGTCGCATTTGGAAAGGCAGAGAAACCACATGGGACGAGTTTGTCTGGGGATGGCGGCGGTATTGCTGCTTGTTTCCTGTCGGCAGGATGATCCGCCGGCGGTCCCCGATGAGGTGCCGACACCCACTAAGAGCGCATCCGCAACGCCGGTCCCGGTCAGCGGTGCGCGTGCCGTGGTGGAGGAGACGGGCGATTTCCTGTTCGAATATTCCTATCCGGAAGAGGCGGGCAACATTCCCGAGTTGGCGGCGCGACTGGGTGACCGGCTGGATGCCTCGCGTGCGGAAATCGCCGCGCAAAGTGCCGAGGCGCGCGAGATCGCGCATGATGACGGCTTCCCCTTCAACAAGTATTCGATCAGCACGACATGGGAAGTGGTGGCCGATACGCCGCGCTTCCTCAGCCTCTCGTCCAGCTTTGAATCCTATACGGGCGGCGCCCACGGAATCTATGGCTATGACACGCTGGTGTGGGATCGCGAGGCGGGCAGGGCCATGGAACCGGCCGACTTCTTCACCAGCCTCGATGCGCTGGACCAGGTGCTTGCGGAACAATTCTGCGAAACCCTGAATGCGGAACGCGCCAAGCGGCGCGGCGAAGCGGTGGAAGAGGGGAGCGAAGACATGTTCGACCAGTGCGTGCCACTGTCGGACACTACCGTTCTGCTCGGCTCTTCGGGCGGCACTGTCTTTGATCGGATCGGCATCCAGGTTGGTCCCTATGTCGCTGGCCCTTATGCCGAAGGGTCGTTCGAGTTCACCTTTCCCGTGACCCCGGCTGTGATGGAAGTGGTGAAGGAGGACTATCGCAGCGCCTTCGCTGCGCGGTGAACCGGCAGGCGCGAAAGTCAGCGCCCGCCGATGGGAGTCGCAATTGCGACGATCTGTCGCTACATGGCTGCCATGGTTGAATATCAGCACGTAACCGATGACATGTCCGTCTATCGCGACGGGACAATCAAGATCCACGGGCCGGAAGGCTTTGCCGGCATGCGCAAGGCCGGTCGCCTCGCTGCCGAAATCCTCGATGCGCTGTATGAAAAGGTCGTTCCCGGTGTGACCACCGAGGAACTCGACACCTTCGTGCGCAACATGATGCTGGATGGCGGGGCTGTTCCGGCAACGCTGGGCTATCGCGGTTTCACGCACAGCTGCTGCACCTCGATCAACCACGTGGTGTGCCACGGCATTCCGGGGCCGAAGGTGCTCAAGTCCGGCGATATCGTGAATATCGATGTGACCCCGCTGCTCGATGGCTGGCACGGCGATACCAGCCGCATGTACCTCGTCGGCGATGTGCCGCTGAAGGCGCGGCGGCTGGTCGATGTCACTCACGAATGCCTGATGATCGGCATAGCGCAGGTGCGCCCCGGCGCGCGTCTCGGCGATATCGGCGCGGCGATCCAGGCGCACGCGGAAAAGCACCGCTATGGCGTGGTGCGGGAATTCTGCGGCCACGGCCTGGGCCGCCTGTTCCACGATGCGCCCGAAGTGGTCCACGCCGCGCGCGCCGGCACCGGGCCGGAGCTGAAGGCCGGCATGTTCATGACCATCGAACCGATGATCAATGCGGGGCGTGCCCATGTGAAACTGCTCAATGACGGCTGGACCGCGGTGACGCGGGACAAGAGCTTGTCTGCCCAGTTCGAACACTCGATCGGTATCACCGAGGATGGCTGCGAACTCTTCACCGAAAGCCCCAAGGGGTTCCATAATCCGGCAGCCTTCGAAGGCTGAAGCGTTTCCCCGGATGGTTTGACGGGGGTCAATGCCCGCCTGCCTGCCGAGAGTCATTCTGCTTCCAGAAAGTGGAAGGAGAATGGTCATGATTACACGTTCGTTTTTCGCCGCAGTAGCCCTTGGCGCAACTGCTCTTGCAAGCCCGGCCACCGCGCAGGATCCTGCCGACCAGGCGCAGGTGCAGGAACTCGCCAACCGCTGGACCGCTGCCTATAACAGCGTGGACGTGCCCGCGCTGGCGGATCTCTATGCCGATGATGCGGAGCTTTATATCCACCGCGAAGGGCGCTTTATCGGGCAAGCCTCGATCCAGGATTACTGGGCAGCGGATATGGACCGCGCCAGTCCGATCACCGTGCTCAATGTCACTGACAGCGTCGTCGATTCCGAAATGATGCTGGTCCATGGCAATTACCAGGTTCTCGATCGCAACAGCGGGGTTCCGCTGGGCGGCGGCCGTTTTGCCCACATCTGGGTGCTTGAAGAGGATGGCTGGGTGCTCGATCGTGATGTATGGGTCGACCTGCAATGGTAAGATCACTCACCGCATTTGCTGGCCTGCTCGCTCTCGCGGGATGCCAGACGACATCCGCTGACATGCCGGACCGGGTGGAACGCCCGGTCTATGGCGATGTCCATACATTTGCCGAGGCAGCTTGCGGCGGATGCCATGCGGTGGATCATAATGCCCTGTCCCCCGATGTGCGCGCGCCGGAATGGCCCAGCATCGTCAATGATCCGGACCTGACCCGGGAGACTTTGCGCGATTGGCTTATCGACGCGCACAACTATCCCGAAGAGATGGATTTTGATCTCAACCGACCGCAGATCGAGGAACTCGTCACCTACATGATGAGCCTGAAGGTGTCCGGCTACGAGCCGTCTATCTGAGCGCCAGCAGATGTGAAGTGCAGCTGCGGCAATCGCTGCTCCCGAAACCGGGTAGCGGCGGTTCCGCGCCTGCATTGCCGAGCCTTGCTGCAAGATCGCACTCATTGCCTCCGGGGAAGACGCGGGCCGTGATCTCCCTTGCCGCGATGGTCAGCTGGTCGATATGCCAGTGCGGCTTCTTCTCGCACCGAAAATGGCGGGAAACGCGCGCGGCGATTCCGCCAGGACCATGGGCGCTGCCGCAATAGGCATAATGTCCTGCCGGCAGTGTGAAGTCGCGGCCAGAGAAGCGGCCCGTAAAGGCTGAGTCGAGCTCTATCAGCAGGACATAGGCACCTTTGTCGCGGGGCAGGTCCGCGCAGTCATGGGCTCTGAAAACCCGGCCCTGGCCGAGCGCGGCGATCATCCCTCGCGCGCGGCGCGGATCGCGGCTCCTCCGGCGAAGGGCGCGATCGCCACCAGAAGCAGGCTGATCGCTGCCGTGAGCGCCAGTCCGCCATCGCCGCCGGTCGAAAGCGCGCCCGCACCGAAGATCAGCAGCGGCACGGCAAGCGGGATTACCAGCAGGCCCGAAAGCGCCGCACCCCCGCTGCGCAGGCCCACGGTGATTGCGGCGATGATGATGCCGATGGCGGCCAGCCCCGGCGTGCCCGCGAGCAGGCCCAGCTCGACAATGCGCAAGGTCTCGCCATCAATGCCGACCAACGCGGAGGCGGGCAGGGCGGCAAGCATGATGAACGGCCCGAAGCTGAGCCAGTGCGCCAGCAATCGCACAGCCACCACCACTTCTTCCGAAATGCCGCGCAAGGCCCACTGGTCGAAGAAGCCTTCGTGCACGTCACTCGCGAGCAGGCGGTCAAGCGGAAGGATCGCGGCGAGCAGGGCAGCAACCCAGATCACTCCGCCGCCGGTTGCCGCCAGCAGTGTGGGATTGGGACCAACGGCGAAGGGATAAAGCATGGCCACGGCAAGGAAGAACAGCAACGGCAGCATGGTCCCGCCGCTCGAGGTGCCGGGCAGGAAGCGGCCAAGATCGCGCTTCAGCAGGCTGGCGAGTATGGTCAAAGGGCATACTCCGCAAGGCTGAGAGTGCTCATCCCCGGCAAGTCGAAGCGCTGGTGGCTGGCGATAACGGCAATTCCGCCGCCAGCGCAATGCTGTGCCACCAGTTCCTCGCACAGTTTGACCGCATCGACATCCAGCCCGTTCAGCGGTTCGTCGAGCAGCCAGATATCGGCCTGCTGGCCGATCAGCCGCGCCAGTGCGGCGCGCTTGCGCTGGCCGGTGGATAGGTAGCGCACCGGCACGTCGAGCAGACTGGCGATCCCGAGCTGTTCGAGCGGCGCAGCCTCGCGGTCGAGCGCGGTCCAGAAGGACAGCGCCTTGCCCAATGGCTGGTCATTGTCGAGCGCAGGCCTCTCGTCGAGCAGGCCGATCGTGCCTGCGCGCTCCACCGTCCCGTCGAACGGACGCGCCAGCCCTGCAAGGATGCGGATCAGGCTCGATTTGCCGATACCGTTCGCGCCTGAAACTTGCAGCGCCTGTCCCGCCTCCAACGCCAGCGACAGGCGCGCGAAAAGCAGCCGGTCGCCCCGACGGCAGGCAATATCACGCGCGGCGAGGCGGAACGGTTCCATGGACGGCAGCGTTAGTGCAGAGTTACGCGCACGACAAGAAAGCGAGAGACATTATGGCCGTCGAACAACTCACCCAAGCCGAACGCGAGGAAATGCTCGCCGCGCATCCGGAGTGGAGCCTGCGCGATGACGGCAAGGCAATCTGCCGCGACTTCAAGTTCGGCAACTTCAGCGAGGCATGGGGTTTCATGAGCCGCGTGGCGCTGATCGCGGAAAAGCAGGACCACCACCCCGAATGGTCGAACGTCTATAACAACGTCTCGATCACCCTTTCCACGCATGATGCTGGCGGGCTGTCCGCACGCGATGCCAAGATGGCCAAGGCCATCGACAAATTGACACAATAGACCGCTTGGCAAGCTCCCCGTCCCCTGCAAATATGTAGTCCAGATAACGAAATTTGCAGTTCCGGGAGAGGGGACAGAGATGAAGCGCGACAATGTTCGCACGAAGCTGGCTTGCCTGCTTGTTTCCACCGCACTGACGCTGGGCGTAGCAACCGGCGCCGCGGCGCAAGACCATCACGATCATGCAGCGATGGCGGTGGATGAGGCTGGCCCCGCCATCAGCGAGACGCTGCCGTGGTCTGACCCGGCGTCATGGCCCGATGGCAAGGTGCCTGAAGAAGGCGATGCGGTGATGATCGCAAGGGGGATGGATATCCTCCTCGATGTTGATCCGCCCGCGCTGCGCAGCCTCACGATTGATGGCAAGCTCAGCTTCTCCGACGATCTTGATATCAGCCTGGAGACCGAGTGGATCTACCTGCGGCGCGGCGAGCTGCATATCGGCAGCGAAGAGGCTCCGCATACGCGCCAGGCCACGATCACCCTCACCGACAATGTTCCGGGTGAGGACATCAACACCATGGGCGATCGCGGTATCCTGGTGATGGGCGGCAAGCTCAGCCTGCACGGCAACCGCGAGAACAGCTGGACCAAGCTCTCGGCTACGGCACAGGCCGGCAGCAACACTATCGAGGTGCTGGACGCGAGCGGCTGGAAAGCGGGCGACGAAATCGTCCTCGCGTCGACAGACTTCAATCCGCGGCAGGCGGAGAAGCGCATGATTGCTGCCATTGACGGCAACACCATCACGCTCGACCGGCCGCTGGAATACATGCACTTCGGCGAGATCACCTATGACGTCGACCAGCGCGGCGAAGTGGGCATGCTGACCCGCAATATCCGCATCCAGGCATCCGACGATGCCGAGGAAAGTTATTTTGGCGGTCACATCATGGCGATGCTGGCCTCGCAGGTCCGCGTTTCGGGTGTCGAGCTCTATCGCATGGGCCAGCACCTGCATCTGGCGCGCTATCCCATCCACTGGCACCTTGTGGGCGAAGGAGCGGGCCAGTATATCCGCAACTCCGCGATCCACGATACCTACAGCCGCTGCGTAACCGTTCACGGCACGCACAATGTGCTGCTGGAAAACAACGTGGCCTTCAACAATGTCGGCCACTGCTATTTCCTCGAAGATGCGGTGGAGACGGGCAACCAGCTTGTCCGGAACCTTGGCATCCAGACAAAGTGCCACCCGACCTTGCCCTGCCTGCCAGCCAACCTTGGTCCGGAAGGATCGCGCATGGCATCGGCGGCAATCGAGGGGCGCGGCACCACCGGCCAGCAGTCCGAACATGTGCTGATCCCTTCGGACAATACTGTCTCTACCTTCTGGATCACCAATCCGGACAATGTCTATCGCGACAACGTGGCGGCGGGATCGGACCAGATCGGTTTCTGGTTCGCCCTGCCTGTGCATCCGACAGGCGAATTCGAAGGCACGCCGGTCAGCGAGAACACCTGGCCGCGGCGCACGAAGGTACGCGAGTTCTCCGGCAATGTGGCCCATTCCAATTATGACGGGCTGATGTTCGATCGCGGTCCCAACCCGGACGGCACCTTCAGCGTCGGCGGCAGCAACTACCATTTCCCCACCGCTGACCCTGCCGATCCGAACAGCGAGCCGCTGGTGTCGGAGTTCGCCAATTTCACCGCATACAAGAACCGCAACGGCGCGGTATGGGGCAGGGGCGAATTGCACCTCTTCACCAATTTGCGCGTGGCAGACAACGCCATCGGCTTCACCCACGCGGCATCAGCCGTCGGGCGGGCGGAATATACATCGAAAGTGGTGGATTCCATTTTCGTGGGGGAAAGCGACAATATCGGCAATCCCTCGACCCCGGCAGAGATCGCCTATGGCCGCAGCCTGCCCAATGACCTGCCCGATTTCCCCATTCGCGGCTATGAATATTACGACATGCGCCACGATGTGGAGAACACGCGCTTCGTGAACTTCATGCCCAATGACCTGCGCGATGCCGGGGCGTTGTCCTACCTCATGTACACCAGCTTCGGGATGAGTACGGAGAATGCCATCGAGGGCGCGACCTTCGTCAATTCCAAGCCGGTCAGCTTCCCGCCATATGTGCGGGCATGGGCTTCGGACCTTGGCCGTGGCAACGCGTGGCGCGGCGCGGCGATCCTGGACAAGGATGGTTCTGTCGGTGGCAAGCCGGGCGCCTTCATCGTGCTCGACAACGGCATCGCCTCTGACGAGGAGGCTTGCGAGATCAAGCCCGATTGGGGCGCGGCGGTTTGCGAAGGCGACTTCGGCCATTTCGGCCTTGGTCCCAACATGGGCTTTGGCACCGGGCCGATCGAAAACCCGATCATGCTGAGCCGCAACGGCAGGCGCTGGGAATATACCGGCCAGACGACGATTCGCAGCGGGGCAGAGGTGCGGGTGGAAACCAGCCGCACGGACCTGTCGCTCTCGCTGCGCGAGATGGAGGACGGATCCTGGGTAGTCTTCGAACTTCCTGGCTTCACCACCGCCGCAGCCGAGGACCTGCAGCAGCCCAGCCTTGAAGCTCTGCGCGCTGCAGACAGCACCGCATGGTTCAGGGACGAGGACAGCCTGTGGGTCAAGCTGGTGGTGGACAACAGCGGCGGCCAGAACGTGCAGATCGGCACACCCGGCTTTGGCGTCAGCACGGTCGGCACTGGCCCCGGTGGCGCTTTCGATGCAGGCGCGCGGCTCGAGGTCAGCCGTCTGGCAATGCGCTGAGGCGCAGTGAAGGGCCTCAGCCGAGGCCCTTCACGAACTCCTCACCCGTGCGGATTTCGGCGGTGGACTTGCTGACCACGTCGCCCATCGGCTCGACCCGTCCGCCAAGGCAGCTGGCGAGGAAGCCTTCGGTAATCGCGTTGAAGGCGATGTTGTTTTCCGGGCGGTGGAAGCCGTGGCCTTCGTCGGGGAAGAGCACGTAGGTCACCGGGATGCCGTGGCTTTCCATCGCTTCCACGATCTGGTCACTCTCGGGCTGCTTCACGCGTGGATCGTTCGCCCCCTGTCCGATCAGCAGCGGGCGGGCGATGCGGTTGGCCTTGTGTAGCGGGCTGCAATCCACCAGCAGCTGCTTGCCTTCGGGCGTGTTGGGGTTGCCCATCCGCTCGTGGAACTGTTTCACCATCGGTTCCCAGTACGGCGGGATCGTTTCCAGCAGCGTTTCCAGATTTGACGGGCCGACGATGTCCACGCCGCAAGCAAATACGTCCGGCGTGTAGGTCAGCCCCACCAAGGTGGCATAGCCGCCATAGGACCCGCCCATGATGGCGACCTTGTCCTTGTCCGCGATGCCGGCCTCTACGGCCCAGTTCACCGCGTCGATCAGATCGTCATGCATGGTCTTCGACCATTGCAAATTGGCGGCATTGACGAAGTCCTTGCCGAAGCCTGTGGAACCGCGGAAGTTGACCGACAGCACGGCATAACCGCGATTGGCGAGCCACTGGTGCGTGCGGTTATAGCCATAGCCATCGCGCGCCCACGGGCCACCGTGGACTACCAGCACCATCGGCACCGGCGCATCGGGAATGCCGTCACCATCGGGATCGCAATTGGCGGGGAGGGTGAGGTAGGACGGCAGGGTCAGGCCATCGCGCGCCGCGATCTCGCGGCAGTGCATGGGCTGCAGCGGCTGGCCTTCCAGTTCCGGCTTGGTGACATAGAACAGGGTCAGGCTGTCGGCCTCGCGATCATAGATGAAGCTGCGGATCGGCGCGGTCAGCGGGTCGTTCCACACCAGCCACTTGGTATCGTCATCGGTGCGTGACTGGATGCCGAAATCGCCATCGAGCTGGTCGCGCAGCCAGTCGAGCGAGGCCTTGATGCCTTCATCAAAGCAATGCCATTCGGTGCGCAAATAGGTGACGGAATAGGCCTGCACTTCGCCTGTCTTGGGATGGCCGATTGTGCCGCCGATATCCGCGCGGTCATCCTCGGCGATCAGCTTGCGTGTCCCCGTTTCGGTATCCTCGGCATAAAGCGCGCCGGTGTTGCGGCCACGGCTGTCCCGCCAGTAGAGCGTCTTGCCGTCCGTGGTGTAGCCGCCCATGCCCGATGTCAGCGTGTCATCCATCGGGATGACCTCGTCCGGCTCCTCCGAAATCACGCCGTCGGTGATGCGATGGAGGTCCACCCCGCCAGCCTCGTTCTGGCGTTCCACCCAGCGCAGCGTCAGGCTGTCATCGGCGGTGAAGCCGGCCCATTCGTTGTTCTCGAAAACCAGTTCCAGCTCGCCCGTGGTGAGGTTGAGCAGGTATACGTCGTGAAAACGCGGATCGCGGTTGTTGAGGCCGATCAGGAACTTGTCCTTGATGGTTTCCGAACCGCCGACGATCTGCACGCGGGTGTTCTCGAACGGGGTGACGCATGTCTCCTCGCCGCTGGCGATATCCACCTTGTAGAGCAGGTAATTTTCGTCGCCCGCCTTGTCCTGCACATAGAACAGCGCGCTGCTGTCCGGCGCGAAGAAATAGGTAGGGATCGGGCGATCCTTGGCATGCGTCATCAGCCGGGCGTTGTCAGGATCGTCGTAAGGCGCGAGCCAGACGTTCATCACCCCTTCGTGCGGCGCCATCCACCCCAGCCATTTGCCATCCGGGCTCAGCTTGCCGCCAGAGCGGACAGGATTGCCGAACAAGGCATCGCGGCTGATCAGGTCGACCCCCTTCAGGCGGTCGGCGGCGGTGGTGGCAGATGTCATGGTAACTCCCGGTGTCGTGTCCGGTGGACAGGTAGGGTGCGTGCAGGGAAATGCAATCGCCACAACGTCTCCCTCTCCCATCAAGGGAGAAGGTTTGGCAGGGCACTCAAAGCGCCGGATTGTCGTAGCAATGCCAGGTGAAGATCGCGAGCGCGCCGCGGTGGGGGCGCCAGGGGGCTGACATGGCGCGGGTGGCCTTCTCGTCCGGGCGATCCTCCAGCCCCAGTATCTTGCCGATACCCGCCATTACCGCGAGGTCGCCAGCGGGCCAGATATCTTCGCGCCCTTCGGCAAACAGCAGGTAGATTTCGGCGGACCAGCGGCCGATACCCTTGATCTTCGTGAGTTCGGCGATGGCTTCCTCGTCATCGGCAGGCAGGCTCTCGAAATCGACCTCACCCGCTGCCACCAGTTCGCACAAGGACCGGGCATAGCCCTGTTTCTGGCGCGATAGTCCGCAAGCCCGAAGCGTGTCGAAATCGCGCTCGAGAAGGCAGGTGGGAGTGAACTCGCTGCCCAGCTCTGCCTCGAGCTTGTTCCACATGCTCGATGCAGCCGCCACGCTCACCTGCTGGCCCACGATGGTGCGCAGCATGGTCTTGTAGCCGCGATCGCGAATGCGCGCCTCAGGATAGCCGGCAAGTTCGACTGCGCGGGCAAAGGCTGCCTCGCGGTTCGCCAGCTCGTCCAGAGCCGCCCTGATCTGCCCTTCGCTCAATCCCATCGGCGCACCTCGGTTCTTGCCATTCTCGCCGCGATTGCCTAGCAGCCGCGCTCAAACCGGATAGGGAAAAATTGTGCCATGCCAAAGCTGATCGTTGTCAACCGCTCGGGTGAGGAATCCACTGTCGAGGCAGCCAGCGGCCTTACCGTGATGGAGGCCATTCGCGACAACGGGTTTGACGAGCTGCTCGCACTGTGCGGCGGCTGCTGCTCCTGCGCAACCTGCCACGTGCATGTCGACCCGGCCTTTGCCGACAAGCTGCCGGGCATGAGCGAGGACGAGGACGACCTGCTCGATTCCAGCGATCACCGCAGCGAAACCTCGCGCCTGTCGTGCCAGATCCCGTTCACCGACGACCTTGACGGGCTGAAGGTGACGATTGCCCAGGAAGACTGAGCAAGACAGTCTTTATCTGAGCCAAGGCGAAGGCGAGTTGCGTCACGCCGCGGCACGGCTTACCTGAATGGCCATGACAAGCCTCGCTACACGACAGAATACCATCGACCTTATCGGCAATACGCCGCTCGTCCTGTTGAAAGGACCGAGCGAGGCGGCCGGGTGCGAGATCTGGGGCAAGTGCGAATTCGCCAACCCCGGCGCATCGGTGAAGGACCGCGCGGCATTGTGGATCATCCGCGATGCCGAACAGCGCGGCGAACTGCAGCCTGGCGGCACGGTGGTTGAAGGCACGGCGGGCAATACCGGCATCGGCATTGCGCTGGTGGCCAACGCCCGCGGCTACAAGACGATCATCGTGATGCCGGACAACCAGTCCAAGGAAAAGATGGACACGCTGCGCGCGCTGGGCGCGGAGCTGGTCCTCGTCCCGCCGACCAAGTTCGCTGACCCCAACCACTTCGTCCACACTTCGCGCCGCATTGCCGAGGAGACAGAGGGCGCTGTCTGGGCCAACCAGTTCGACAATGTCGCCAACCGCCGCGCGCATATCGAAGGGACCGCGCCGGAAATTTGGGAGCAGATGGAAGGCAAGCTCGATGGCTTCACCTGCGCCGTGGGCACCGGCGGCACGCTGGCAGGTGTGGGCATGGGGCTGAAGGCGTTTGACGAGGACATCCGCATCGCGCTGACCGATCCCCACGGCGCGGCGCTCTACAACTATTACGCCAATGGCGAATTGAAGGCCGAAGGTTCCTCTGTCGCCGAAGGCATCGGGCAGGGCCGCATCACCGCCAACCTGGAAGGTGCACCGGTCGATACCCAGTTCCGCATTTCGGACGAGGAAGGCATGGAATGGGTCGCCCGCCTGCTGCGCGAGGAGGGGCTGTGCCTTGGCCTTTCCAGCGGCATCAACGTGGCTGGTGCGGTGGCGCTGGGCAAGGAACTCGGTGCCGGCAAGCGCGTGGCCACGATCCTGTGCGATACGGGTTTCCGCTACCTTTCCAGCCTCTACAACGCCGAGTGGCTTGCATCGAAGAACCTGCCGGTTTTCGACTGGCTGCGTTCATCTTGAGGCGTTAGGATAAGCGCATGGCGCTTGATCCGAACGATTACGACTTTGCCGGTCTCGATGGCAGCGAACAGCCGCCTTCGCCGCTTGCCGGCACGCGCTCGCAGAGCATCCAGCGGTTGCAGGTGGGGCTGTTCGGACTTGCCGCAATGGTCATGGTTCTGGGGCTGGCGGATATCATCATGTCGACCGCAGAGAACAACCAGGTGGCGACCGCGGAAGAGCTGCCGCCAGTGAGTGCGGAGGATGTCCCGCCGCCGACGCCGCAGCCGCAGCGCGATCCGCTCGCCGAGGCCGGCGTCGTGCCGGACCTGCCTGCAGAGCCGGAGCCCGAAGCGCAGTCGACTGCTGTCCCCGCTGTTGTTGTGCCTCCTCCTGCAAGCAATGCGCAAGCGCCTGCCAATGCGAACTAGCCTGAAGTATTTCGCGGGCTGTCTGCTTGCGTTGGCTACGCCCGCCGTGGGCGAAGGTGCCACTGCGCCAGTTTCCCAAGCTGCTGCCCCGCAATTGGCGCTGATGGGCACCATCCCGATCTACTGGGGTGAAGCCGACGGGCTGCAAGAGATTGTCCGGGGCGAAGCTCACGAGCATTGGGCGCGGACCCAGCTGGAGCGGGACTTCGCACTCGTTCCGCTCGACTTCCTCAGCGAAGAGGCGCTGGCGGATCAGCAATTCCTGCTGCTGGCGCAGCCGCGCGCGCTGGCTCCGGAAGAGAATGTTGCGCTGGATGCATGGGTGCGCGATGGCGGCAAGCTGCTGCTGTTCGTCGATCCGATGATGACCGGCCATTCGCGGTTCGGGATCGGGGACCGGCGTCGCCCGATGGACGTCTCGCTGCTGTCGCCGATCCTCTCGCACTGGGGCCTCGAACTGCAGTTTGACGAGGCGCAGGATGGCGGGATGCGGATGCTCGATCATTTCGCGGTGCCGCTCCCGGCGCGTTTGCCGGGCACCTTCGTCCCGGCAGATGACCGCTTCGAGTGCGTCGTTTCGGGCGGTGGCATCCTCGCGCATTGCGCGTTCGAGGCAGGTGAGGTGCTGGCGCTGGCCGATGCCGCGATGCTCGATCTGGAAGGGCCGTATGACGGGGCTGCTGCGGGGCTGCACATGCTCACCAGCCACCTTTTCGGTCCATTCGGGGATGAAGGGGGATCGGGCCATTCAGAACAGGGGAACAGTGGGGAACACCACGCTCATTCGCCCGATTCTCACCGTCATGGGGCGCATTCGGCAGGAGTTGATCCGCCATAAAATGACGTAAAAACAATGGATTGAAGGTCAATCCCCACTTCAAACGTAAATTCCCCTTTTCACCCGCTTTGACCCGCGTTAAGTATGGTCAATCGGAAGGCCGCCCGCGTTGCATCCTGATTCTGTGATGGATGGTCGGGCCGCGCATCTGCGCGGCGCGAACGCAGGCGCTTTGTCGATTGGTTCGGGCCCAAGCGTGGGGATTTGGGGGAAGTGTCGCAGTCGCCATCAGGTTATAGCGGACAGGGCTTTTCGCCACGGGGCGAGAAGGACCGGTTCGTGCTGCCTGTCAAACTGCGCAACATCATCGCCGAACGTTCCGGCCAGCGCGTGCTGTGCATCGGCGTGCACGACAAATGGCCATGCCTCACCGGCTTCGGCAAGGATCGCGAGGAGGAGTTCGCCCGCATCCTCGACCGCGAAGAGCAGCGCGCAAGCGACCTGAAGCAGGAATTCGACCGCGACGGTCGCTCCATGAACCTGTGGGATTTCGAGGAAGCACCGTTTGACGCGAGCGGCCGCTTCAACCTGCCGCCCGTGTCTTCCGAATTGGGCGGGATCGGTGATGCGCTCTATTTCCACGGCATTGGCGATTTCATCACCATCTGGAACCCGGATGTTCTGCTGGAGCAGGGCAATCCCATCTTCAAGGGGCCGCAGGCACGTTGCCGCGCGGAAATGGCCAAGGCTGCGGCGAAGGCAAAGGGGAAGGGCAAATGAGCGCGCCCGATGTCCCGCATATCCCCGTCCTCTTGGATGAAGTGATCGAGCAACTGCGCGTGCAGCCCGGCGATGTCGTGATCGACGCTACCTTCGGTGCGGGCGGTTACACACGCGCGCTGCTAAATGCGGGTGCCACCGTCCACGCTTTCGATCGCGATCCCGATGCCATCGAGGCTGGTTCGCAATGGCCCGAGACGCGCGAGGATCCGCCGCGACTTGTCCTCCACGCACGCCGCTTTTCCGAAATGCTCGAGGCCATGGCCGAGGTTGGCGTGGAAAAGGTGGACGGTATCGCCATGGATATCGGCGTGTCCTCGATGCAGCTTGACCAGGCCGAGCGCGGCTTTGCCTTTTCCGCTGACGGGCCGCTCGACATGCGCATGGATCGCCAGCGCCCCAACGCCGCCGACTTCGTGAACGAGGCGGATGAAGGCGCAATTGCCGACGTGCTCTACCAATATGGCGAGGAGCGCCAGTCGCGCCGCGTCGCCCGCGCCATTGTCGCCGCGCGCCCGCTCACCACAACCGGCGAACTTGCCACCGTGGTGCGCAAGGCACTCGGCCACCGCCCCGGCGCTCCGAAAGACCCGGCCACCCGCAGCTTCCAGGCGATCCGCATCCATGTGAACGGCGAGCTGGACGAGCTGACAGAGGGCCTCTGTGCTGCCGAAGCTTTGCTCAAGGAGGGCGGCCGCCTCGCCGTGGTCAGCTTCCACAGCCTTGAAGACCGTATCGTGAAGAAGTTTCTGCGCGACGCCGCAAATGCCACCCCTCGCGGCTCGCGTCATCTCCCCGAAGCGCAACCTCTCTCTCCACCGCGCTTCGGGGACCTGTCCAAGGCGATCCGCCCGTCCAAGGCAGAGATCGACCGCAACCCGCGCGCGCGCTCGTCCACCCTGCGCGCTGCGACGCGCACCGGCGCACCACCACTCCAGCGAAAGGAAAAGGCCGCATGACCCCTCAAGCCCGAATCCGTCGCATGGGCTGGATTGCCCTGCTGGCGATCTGCACCGCGCTCTATGGCGTGTTGCATTTCCAGGTCTGGTCGCTCGCCAGCGAGGTGACCAAGAAGGAACGCCGCATTGTGGCGCTGGAAGAGCACAATATGCTGCTGGAAACGGAGTTTCTCACCCGTTCCAGCCAGATGCAGCTGGCAGCGTGGAACCGTGTGGATTTCGGCTATTCCGCGCCGGATGCAGACCAGTTCATCTTCAATGAGCGCCAGTTGGGCCGCTTCGGCAACCAGCGCGCCGGTGACGCGCCAGCCCCGATCAAGGTGGCAAGTGTTTCCACCGACGAAGAGCGCACGCCATTCCCGCGCCTTGTCTCGCCAATTACCGGCAAGCCGCTGGATGCCGCGCTAATCGAGCCGGTGAAGCCTGAGAGCGACAGCGGTGAGACAATCGTCTCGACACTGGCACAGCAGACTGCGCGCATCCCCATGTCCGCCGCACAGGATTCCTCCTCGGGTGGTGCTGCCTCTGCTGCAACCGTTCGCGTGATGCTGGGAGGCCCGGGACAGTGACGGCACTCGCCGCTCCGACGCCGATTGGCCCAGGGCGCATCCGCCTCGTAGATTTCCGTCGCCGCTCGCTGCTGATGGCGCGCTTTCGCGTGCTCCTCATCGGTTTCGTCTTCCTGCTGATCGCCTTTGCCGCGCTGATGCGCATCGTCTGGCTGGGTGCGGTGCAGCCCGCGCCTAATGAAACCACCATGGCCGAGGCCTTGCTGCCACCACGCGGCGAGATCACTGACCGCAATGGCGTACCGCTGGCGCGTGCCTTCCCCGCCTATGCGCTGTGGTACAATCCACGCGCGATGGATGATGGCGGTCCGCCGCTGGTGAAGTCTCCCGAACAGGTTGCACAGGAATTGCAGGCCATTTTTCCGGATCTCGACGTGGTGGATACCGCGAAGAAGTTGCGCGAAGGCCGCCCCACCTACTTGCGCCGCCGCGTGCTTCCCGAAGATGCCAACCGCGTGATGGAGATCGGTGAACTGGCGCTGGAAATGCCGCGCGAGACCGACAGGCACTATCCTCAGGGGTCGCTCGCCTCGCATGTGCTGGGTTATGTCCAGGACGACAAGGGCCATATCGGTATGGAGCAGGTCCTCAATGACCGGTTGACCGATCCCGCCTATCGCGGTGAGGCTGTGCCCCTTTCCATCGACGTGCGCGTGCAGGGCGCGCTGGAAGACGAATTGCATCGCGGCATGCGGTCAGTGAACGCTGTCGGTGCCGCTGGTCTGGTGCTGGATGTCGATACCGGTGAAGTGCTGGCCATGGCATCCTTCCCGGAATTCGACCCGAACAAGGTCACCCGCGACGATCTGATCCGGACGCAGGAAATGGTCGACGCTGGCGTCATGCCCGCCAGCTTCAACCGCGTGACCAACCAGGTTTACGAGCTTGGTTCGATCTTCAAGCCTTTGACCGTGGCGGCTGCCATCGATGCCGGTTCCATCACGGACCTTTCGCGCCGCTACCAGGCCAACCGCCCGCTGCGCATTGGCAAGCAGACCATCAACGACAGCCATGTTATCGGCGCGTCGCTCAACGCCCCGCAGTCGCTGATCCATTCGTCCAACATCGTGACCGGCCAGATTGCTGACGAATTGGGCGCTGACGTCCTCAAGCGCTACATGACCGATCTCGGCATGGGCGAAGCACCCTATATCGAATTGCCCGGTCGCGGTGCGCCGCTGTCCTATGGCGGGGAATGGTCGCGGCTCAAGGGCATGACGGTTGGCTTCGGCCACGGCATCGCGGTGACGCCGCTGCACCTGGGTTCGGCCTATGCGGCGATGGTCAATGGCGGCATCTGGCGCCCGGCTACGCTGATGCGCGTGGAGCCAGGCCACGAGCCGCGCGGCCGCCGCGTGTTCAAGGCCAGCACCAGCGCGCGCATGAACCAGCTGCTCCGCATGATCGCGGTGTACGGCACGGGCCGCAACGCCGATGCCCCTGGCTTCCGCGTGGGAGGCAAGACAGGTTCAGCCGAAAAGCCCAAGAATGGCTCTTACGCCCGCACCTCGCTGGTCTCCACCTTCGCGGCGGCCTTCCCGATGGACAAGCCGCGCTACGTCGTGATTGCCATGCTGGACGAACCCAAGGGCACCGTCGCCAGCTCCTACCAGCGCACCGCTGCATGGAATGCCGCGCCGGTTGTAGGCCGCCTGATCCCGCGCATCGGCCCGCAACTGGGCGTGATGCCGGATGAAAGCCGCGATATCGATCTTGCCGAATTGCAATATCTCGTCGGGGGCGAAGCACACTGATGCGCTTGTCCGACCTTGCCAGCATGATGGAGATTGATGCCGGCACGTCGGGTGATGCTGTCGTGACCGGCTTTGCCATCGACAACCGCCAGGTGGCTCCTGGCAATGTCTTCGGTGCGTTCGCAGGGACACAGGTGAATGGCGAGGACTTCATCCCCGCTGCCATCGCGGCGGGGGCGATTGCCGTGGTCGCCCGGCCGGAAGCGAGGGTGGAAGGCGCGCTGCACATCGCTGACCCGATGCCAAGACGCGCTTTTGCCCGCCTGGCTGCCGGATTCTACTCACCGGTTCCAGCCAATGTAGTCGCTGTCACGGGGACCAACGGAAAGACCTCCACGGTGGAGATGACGCGCCAGATCTGGCGCATGTGCGGCCATTCAGCCGCATCGATCGGCACGCTGGGCGTCACCACTCCGGACGAGAGCGTTTCCACCGGCCTGACCACGCCCGATATCGTCACCTTCCTGTCCAACATGACGGGCCTTGCCCGCGAAGGTGTGACGCATGTCGCCTATGAGGCATCGAGCCACGGCCTCTCGCAATATCGCAACGAAGGACTGCCGGTGATGGCTGGCGCCTTCACCAACCTCAGCCGCGACCATCTCGATTACCATCCGGACATGGACGACTATTTCGCGGCCAAGATGCGGCTGTTCACCGAAGTGGTCGACGAAGGCGGCGTGGCCGTCATCTGGGCGGATGATGAATGGTCCGACCGGGCAGAGGAAGCGGCGAAGAAGCGCGGCCTCAAGCTGTTCACCGTGGGCGAGGCAGGCAAGGGCATCCGCCTGATTTCGCGCAAGCCCGGCGCCTTGGGGCAGGAAGTTAAGGTTGTTTGTGAAGGACAGGCCTTTGCCTTCCGCTTGCCGCTGATCGGGTCCTACCAGGTGGCCAATGCACTGGTTGCCGCCGGCCTTGCGCTGGCGAGCGGTTGCGGGGCAGCGCAGGTGTTTGATGCGGTCAGCCGGTTGCAGCCCGTTCGCGGACGGCTGGAGCGCGCTGCGATCACCAAGGCAGGCGCGCCGGTCTATGTCGATTACGCACACACGCCCGATGCGCTTGAGGCAGCGATTGCGGCTTTGCGCCCGCATGTTTCGGGCCGCCTGATCACCGTGTTCGGCGCCGGCGGAGATCGCGACCAGGGCAAGCGCGCGCCGATGGGCGCGGTGGCGGTAGAGGGATCCGAGCTTGTCTTCGTGACAGACGACAACCCGCGCGGCGAAGATCCGGCCAGCATTCGCGCTGCCGTGATGCAGGGCGCAACCGGTGCAACCGAGATCGGCGACAGGCGCAAGGCCATCGCTGCGGCTATCGCGGCAGCAGAAGCGAAGGATATCGTACTGGTCGCTGGCAAGGGCCATGAACAGGGGCAGATCATCGGCGCGGGAGCAGATGCGCGCGTCCTGCCATTCGATGATGTAACGGTTGCGCGCGAATGCGCCGCCGGACTTCCGGGAGCACATGGGGCATGAATGCAGTCGCACAGGTTTTGCGCTGGCCAAAGGAGCAGGCAGACCGCCTGCGCCACGCCTTGTGGACCTCTGCCGAGATCGCGGCGGCCACTGGCGGGACTGCTTATGGTGAATTCCAGGTTAGCGGCGTCGAAATGGACTCGCGCGATGTGCGCAGCGGGGACCTGTTCATTGCCCTGAAGGGCGAGGCGATGGACGGGCACAAGTTCGTCGACAAGGCCTTCGCCAATGGCGCGGTGGCTGCCTTGGTGGATCGCCCTGTCGATTACCCGCACGTGCTGGTAGAAGATACCTCAAGTGCACTTGAGGCTTTGGCGAAGGCAGCGCGTGCGCGGGCCAATGCGAAGATTATCGGTGTCACCGGTTCTGTTGGCAAGACAGGCGTGAAGGAAGCAATCTTCGCATCGCTTGAGAGGTGCAGCCGCGGCACGGCGCATCGCTCCATCCGGTCCTACAACAACCATGTCGGCGTGCCATTGAGTCTGTCACGCATGGCTCCGCGTTCCAGCTATGGCGTGTTCGAGATGGGCATGAACCATGCAGGAGAGATTTCCGGCCTAACCGCGCAGGTGCGCCCGCATGTCGCCGTGATCACCACCATCGCCCCCGCCCATATCGAGAACCTCGGCAGCGAAGAAGCGATTGCCGATGCCAAGGCAGAAATCTTCGAAGGCCTGCAGACAGGCGGCACTGCGGTGATCCCTGCCGACAGCCCGCATTTCGAACGCTTGCTGGCGGCAGCACGCAAGGCCGGGGCCAGGGTGGTCTCGTTCGGCCGGTCCGATCATGCGGATATGCGCCTGCTCGATGCCATTCCCGATGCCAATGGCGGATCGCTGGTGACAGCGGCGATGGGAGACCAGCGGCTGTGCTACAGCGTTGCCGAACCCGGTGAGCACTGGATTTCCAATTCGCTTTGCGTGATGGCGGCTGTCCATGCAGCGGGCGGAGACCTTGGCGCAGCGGGCCTTGCGCTGGCCGGAATGGGCGGCCTCAAGGGGCGCGGTGCACGGCTGAAGGCGGCGGTGCCCGGTGGCCACGCCCTGATCGTGGATGAAAGCTACAACGCCAATCCGGCATCCATGCGCGCCACGCTGGCGCAGCTGGGTCAGACACCGGCCACCCGCCGCGTTGCCGTACTCGGTGCGATGAAGGAACTTGGCGAATTCGGCCCTGCCTTCCATGCCCAGCTGGCTGGTCCACTGCTTGATGCCAATGTCGATTATGCCGTTCTGGTGGGGCCGGAAATGGTCGCCCTCGCGCGGGAACTGGGGAAAGGGCAGGCGAACACGCTTGGCAAGCCCTTGCACTTTGCCCAATGCGAAAATGCGGGTGAAGCGATAGCTGCGCTGGAAGAATTCGGGCTCGCTGGCGGCGATGCCGTGCTGGTGAAGGGATCGAATTCTGTCGGGCTGTCGCGCCTGGTGGCGCATTTTGGCGCCAGGGAAGGCTGATAGCATAGGGCGATGCTGTATTTTCTAGCGGAACTGTTCGAATTTGACGGGTTACTGAACCTCATCCGGTACCAGACCTTCCGCGCCGGTGCGGCAATGATGACCGCGCTGCTGATCGGACTGGTGATCGGCCCGAAGTTCATCGCCATGCTGCGCGTGCGCCAAGGCAAGGGCCAACCGATCCGCTCGGACGGACCGGCATCGCACCAGACCAAGGTCGGCACGCCGACGATGGGCGGGCTGATGATCCTCACTTCGCTGGTCCTATCGATGTTCCTGTGGATGGATCTGGGCAATCCCTTCGTCTGGGCCTGCATCGCCGTGTGCCTCGGCTTCGGCGTGATCGGCTTCCTCGACGATCTCGACAAGGTGACGAAGGGGAGCCACAAGGGCCTGTCCGGCAAGGTGCGCCTGCTGGCGGAGTTCATCGTGGCGGGCATTGCCGCCTACCTGATCGTGGGAGAGATCAGCACCGATCTCTACGTGCCCTTCTTCAGTGACCGTGTGATCCCGCTGGGGCCGTTCTATTACCTGTTCGCCGCGACGGTGATCGTCGGCATGGGCAATGCCGTGAACCTGACCGACGGGCTGGACGGGCTCGCCACCATGCCGGTGGTGATCGCTGCGGGTGCCTTCATGATCATCTGCTACCTCGTCGGCCGCGTCGACTATTCCGAATATCTCGGCATTCCGCACGTGCCCTTTGCTGGCGAGCTGGCGTTGTTCTGTGCCGCGATCATGGGAGCGGGCCTTGCCTTCCTGTGGTTCAACGCGCCGCCTGCCGCCGTGTTCATGGGCGATACCGGCAGCCTCGCACTGGGCGGTGCCTTGGGCGCGGTCGCCGTGGCGAGCCATCACGAGATCGTGCTGCTGATCATCGGCGGGCTGTTCGTGATGGAGACCGCATCGGTCATCATCCAGGTCTTCTGGTTCAAGCGCACCGGCAGGCGCGTGTTCCGCATGGCTCCCATTCACCACCATTTCGAACAGCTCGGCTGGAAGGAATCGACGGTGGTGATCCGTTTCTGGATCATCGCCATCGTCCTTGCGGTCATCGGTCTGGCAACGTTGAAGCTCAGGTGATCACGGCACGCGTCTTCTCTGGCAGGAAATACGCCGTCCTCGGCCTCGCCCGTTCGGGCATGGCGGTGGTGGAAAGCCTGCTGGCGAGCGGCGCACAGGTGACAGCATGGGACAGGCAGGACAACGCACGAGAAGCGCTGGCGGGCCGTTGCACCATCGCCGATCCGATGGAGATCGGCCTTGCGGGTTTCGATGCCATCGTGGTGTCCCCCGGAGTTCCGCTCAACACCCATCCGCTGACTGCGAAGGCCAAGGCCGCAGGCGTGCCAATCATCGGAGATATCGAGCTGTTCGCGCAGGCCCAGCCGGAATTGCCCGAACATTTCGTGGTCGGCATCACCGGCACCAATGGCAAATCCACCACCACCGCGCTGGTGCATCACATCCTCAAGGAAGCCGGGGTCAACACTGTCATGGGCGGCAACATCGGCCTGCCGATCATGGCGCAGGATCCGCTGGAGCCGAACGACCAGGGCCTGCCCGTCTATGTGCTCGAGCTTTCCAGCTACCAGATCGACCTGACTTACACGCTTGCCTGCAAGGTAGCTGCCCTGCTCAACATCACGCCCGATCACCTTGATCGTTACGAGAGTTTCGATGCCTATGCCGCCAGCAAGGCGCGGCTGATGGACATGCTAGGCCCCTTCGGCGTGTCGCTGCTGCCGACTTCTGCCGAGGACATTCCGCCGATCGCCGAATTTCGCGACAAGCGCGGCCCCTACGAGTGGATCGGACCGCCCTACGATGACAGCAACCAGGCGGACTGGCCGTCGCTGCAGGGTCCGCACAACCTCGAGAATGCGACCTTTGCCAGCCACATCTGCGGCGAGCTCTTCCTGAGCAATGGCGACATCGCCAATGGCCTGCGCACATACCCGGGCCTGCCGCACCGCATGGAAGTGCTTGGCACCTTCGATGGCGTGCTGGTGATCAACGATTCCAAGGCGACTAACCCGGCTTCCACCGCGCCCGCGCTCGCCGCATGGCCTGCAGAGGATGGCCACAAGCGTATCCACTGGATCTGCGGCGGCCTCGCCAAGACCGACAATCTCGACGAATGCGCGCCGCATTTCGGCAACATTGCAGCCGCCTACACCATTGGCGAAGCAGCTGCGCTTTTCGGCGAGTTGCTCGCACCGCACATGAAGGTGGAGGCCTGCGAGATGCTGTGTGAAGCTGCTGATCGCGCGCTCAAGGCAGCAAAACCGGGTGACGTTGTGATGCTGTCGCCCGCATGCGCCAGTTTTGACCAGTTCCGCGATTACGAAGTGCGCGGGGATACCTTCCGCGAGATTGTCGCCCGCCTGACCAATACGCCGATCAAGGAAAGGTCTGCGGTATGAACGGCGCGCGGCCCTATGTCCCCAATGCGGGCAAGCGGATCGAACCACCGCGCCCCTATGCCAATGATCGCAAGCGCCAGCTGCTGATCTGGTGGCGCGAGATCGATCGCTGGCTGCTGGCTCTGGTGCTGGGGCTGATGGTGCTCGGTTCTATCGCGGTCATGGCGGCGTCGCCTGCCAGCGCCAACCGTCTTTCAACCAGCGATGTCACACTGGATGAGCTGTATTTCTTCATGCTGCATATACGCTGGCAAGTGCTTGGCGTGTGCGTCTTGATCGCCACTTCGCTGTTGCCGCAGGAACTGGCACGGCGCGGGGCAATCCTGCTGGGCGCGGCGATGCTGTTCGCGCTGCTGCTGGTTCCCTTCTTCGGGTTCGAGCGCAATGGCGCTACCCGCTGGATTGATCTGGGCATTGCCTTCCAGCCATCGGAATTCCTCAAGCCTGCCTTTGCCGTGTTGCTCGCATGGATCCTCTCCTGGAAGGTGCGCGACCCGAGCCTGCCGGTGATCTATGTGACGGGGGGACTGCTGGGCTTTATCGTTATCCTCTTGATGCTGCAGCCCAACCTAGGCGCGGCAATCCTGTTCGTCGGCTGCTGGTTCGTGCTGGTGATGCTGGCAGGCCTGCCGATGAAGCGCATCTTCACGCTGACCGGCGCGGGAGTGGCGGCGCTTGTGCTCGCCTATATTTTCTACGGCAATGCCCGCAACCGCATCGACGCTTTCTTCGGTGGCGGCACGGCCTATGACCAGGTGGACCTTGCCAGCCGCACCTTGATGGGTGGCGGATGGACCGGAACGGGCCTTGGCCTGGGCAGCAACAAGATGCGCCTGCCCGAAGCGCATACGGACTATATCTTCTCCGTCATCGGCGAGGAGTTCGGCCTGCTCGCCTGCGGCGTGTTCGTGGTGCTCTACCTCGCCATTATCCTGCGCGTTCTGGTGCGGCTGGTGGATGAAGACCGGCTGTTCATCATCCTTGCAGCCAGCGGGCTTATTGCGCTGTTCGGGGGGCAGGCCTTCATCAACATCCTGATGAACCTGCAGCTTTTCCCCTCCAAAGGCATGACGCTGCCTTTGGTCAGCTATGGTGGTTCGTCTACCATTGCGCAGTGTTTCACCATCGGGCTGTTGCTGGCGATCACCCGCCGCAACCCCTATCTCAGCCGGGAGCCATTCGCGATGGATCGCAAGCCGGCAAAGGGGATCAGGAAATGACGGCGGCTTCACGCCACTATGTGCTGGCAGCAGGCGGAACGGGCGGTCATCTGACGCCTGCATTCGCGCTTGCGGCAGAACTGCACCAGCGCGGCCATCACGTTGCGCTGATAACGGACGAGCGCGGGGCAGCCATCCCCGGCAAGCCCGATTTCCTGCCGGCGCATATCCTGCCCGCAGGCCGCTTCGGCAAGAACCCGCTGCGCTGGCCTGCCGGAATCAAGGCGGTGATGGCCGGGCGTGGCATGGCCCGGCGTTTGTACGACACATTCCAGCCCAGCGCAGTCGTCGGTTTTGGCGGCTATCCCGCTTTGCCTGCACTGCTTGGTGCGAATGCTGAGGATATCCCCACCGTCATTCACGAACAGAACGCCGTGCTGGGCCGCGTCAACCGCCTGCTGGCTGGCCGGGTGGACGCAATCGCCACGGCTTACCCGGAAGTCGAGCGGCTGAAGCCCAAGCATTTCGAAAAGACGCATTTGGTCGGCAATCCGGTGCGCCCGGAAGTGCTTGTGCTGCGCGATGAGGACTTTCCCGCTTTCACCGCTGACGGGCTGTTTCGCGTACTGGTGACAGGCGGAAGCCAAGGCGCGCGCGTGCTGTCCGAAGTGGTGCCCGATGGTCTGGCGATGCTGGCGCCTGCACTGCGCAGCCGCTTGCAGGTGACGCAGCAGTGCCGCCCGGAAGACCTCGAGGCCGTGCGCGAGCGTTATGCCAGCCACGATATTCCCGCAGAACTGGGCACCTATTTCGAAGACATGCAGGCCCGCCTTGCGGATGCCCATCTGTTCATCGGTCGCGCCGGTGCCTCGACCATTGCCGAACTGACAGCAGTGGGCCGCCCTGCGATCCTCGTCCCGCTGCCGATTGCCACCGACGATCACCAGGCCGCCAATGTCCGCGAAGTGGTGAAGGCCGGCGGTGCCCGCTCGATCCGCCAGCATGCCTTTAGCGCAAGTGAGCTTGCCAAGCAGATCAACGCCATGGCGCAGAAGCCCGAAACCCTCGCCAATGCTGCGCATGCCAGCTGGAACTGCGGCAGGCCCAAGGCTGCATCCGACCTGGCTGACTTGGTCGAGAGCTTTGGCGGCGCGCCTATCCAGGACGTGATCCGCGTGGGCGGAACCGAACGCAAGAGCGCGGACGGCGCTCCTGCTGCAGCCACAAGGGATCGCGCATGAAGGGCGTCCCGACAGACATAGGCACGATCCATTTCGTCGGCATCGGCGGCATCGGCATGTCCGGTATTGCCGAGGTGATGGCGAACCTGGGCTATAGCGTGCAGGGCAGCGATATTGCCGAAGGCGCCAGCGTGGAACGGCTGCGCGCGCGCGGGATCGAGGTGTTCGTCGGTCATGACGCAGCGAACCTTGGCGATGCTGCCGTGGTGGTGACTTCGACAGCCGTGAAGCGCGACAACCCGGAAGTCGCCGCTGCAATCGAGAAGCGCATCCCCGTGGTCCGCCGTGCGGAAATGCTCGCTGAGCTGATGCGCCTCAAGTCCACCGTCGCGGTGGCTGGCACCCATGGCAAGACGACCACGACAAGCATGGTTGCGACCCTGCTCGATGCGGGCGGCGTAGACCCTACCGTGATCAATGGCGGGATCATCGAAAGCTATGGCTCCAACGCGCGGCTGGGTGACAGCGAGTGGATGGTGGTCGAAGCTGACGAGAGCGACGGCAGCTTCCTGCGGCTTGATGGCACGATCGCCGTCGTCACCAATATCGATCCAGAGCATCTTGACCATTACGGCAGCTTCGATGCGGTGAAGGATGCTTTCCTGCAGTTCATCGAGAACGTGCCCTTCTACGGCGCGGCGGTGCTGTGCATCGACCATCCCGAAGTGCAGAACGTGATCGCCCGCGTGCGCGACAGGCGCGTGATTACCTATGGCTTCAGCCCCCATGCCGATTTGCGCGCGGAGAACATCCGCAGCGAGGGCGGATCGACCCGCTTCGATGCTGTCAGCCGTGATCGCGACGGCAGGGAAACCACCATTGCCGATATCGTGCTGCCCATGCCGGGGCGGCACAATGTGCAGAACGCACTTGCGGCCATCGCCGTGGCGCTGGAAATGGGCTGCACCGCAGACACGATCCGCGCCGGTTTCGCGCGCTTTGGCGGGGTGCGTCGCCGCTTCACGCTGGCAGGTGAAGTCGATGGTGTGCGGGTGATCGATGACTACGCTCACCATCCGGTGGAAATCCGCGCCGTGCTTTCGGCTGCGCGCGATGCCGCGAAGGGCCGGGTGATCGCGGTGGTCCAGCCGCATCGCTACACCCGCCTGCGGGACTTGCTGGAGGAATTCCAGTCCTGCTTCGAACTGGTGGATGTTGTCTATGCAGCGCCG
>JAUIJI010000112.1 GCA_030431435.1 Alphaproteobacteria bacterium
ATGGATGAAAACGCGGTGACGCGCGACTGGGAGCCGCTTTCCAGCATTGATCGCAACATGGTATCCGCCGTGATCGCGGCGGAAGATTCCAAGTTCTGCAGCCATGACGGGTTCGACGTCGAAGCGGTCGAGGAAGCGCTGGACGAGGCTGCTGCCGGTGGCCGACAGCGCGGGGCATCGACGATCAGCCAGCAGACCGCCAAGAACGTGTTCCTGTGGCAAGGCGGTGGCTGGTTCCGCAAGGGGCTGGAGGCATGGTTCACCTTCCTGATCGAGACGATCTGGGACAAGCGGCGGATCATGGAGGTTTACCTCAACGTCGCGGAAACCGGCATCGGCACCTATGGCGTGGAAGCAGGCGCATGGCGCTATTTCGACCATTCCGCCGCCCGGCTGACGCGCGACGAGGCAAGCCGCATTGCTGCCGCGCTGCCAAGCCCGAAGACGCGCGCTGTGGTCAATCCTTCGGGCTTCACGCGCCGCTATGGCAACACGATCGAGGCACGGATCGGCGTGGTAAGGCGTGACGGGCTCGATTCCTGCGTCTACGAATAG
The DNA here is from genome assembly GCA_030431435.1 of Alphaproteobacteria bacterium. Classification (GTDB taxonomy): domain Bacteria; phylum Pseudomonadota; class Alphaproteobacteria; order Sphingomonadales; family Sphingomonadaceae; genus Alteraurantiacibacter. The sequence goes on from JAUIJI010000112.1 coordinate 556, forward strand.
GCTGATGGGGCTGGGTCACACACATTCGCACGGGTCTGATCACGCGCACGGCCACAGCCATGCGCCGAAGGATTTCGGCCGCGCCTTTGCCATCGGCGTGGTGCTCAACACCGCTTTCGTCATCGTCGAGGCGACTTTCGGCATCCTGTCCGGATCGATGGCGCTGGTGGCCGATGCGGGGCACAATCTCTCGGACGTGCTGGCGCTGCTGATCGCATGGGGTGCGAGCATTGCCGCCAAGCGTCCCCCGTCGCGCCGCTATACCTATGGCCTCAAGAGCTCGACGATCCTTGCTGCGCTCGCCAATGCCATGCTGCTGCTGGTGGCCATCGGCGCGATCCTGTTCGAGACGGTGCACCGCCTGATCGATCCGGTGGAGCCTGAAGGCTGGACCATGATCTGGGTGGCGGGCGTGGGCATCGTCATCAACACCGCCACGGCGCTGCTGTTCATGGGCGGGCGCAAGCAGGACATCAATATCCGTGGGGCCTACCTGCACATGGCGGCTGACGCGCTGGTGTCCGTCGGCGTGGTGATCGCAGGCGCGGCGATACTGCTGACAGGCGCGGTGCTGATCGATCCGCTGGTCAGCCTGGTGATCGTGGCGGTGATCGCGTGGGGGACATGGGGCCTGCTCAAGGACAGCGTGAAGATGGGCCTGCTCGCCGTTCCGGACAATGTGAGCGAAAGCGCGGTGCGAGACTACCTGTGCGGCCTCGACGGTGTGGAGGCGGTTCATGACCTGCACATCTGGCCGATGAGCACCACCGAAACCGCGATGACCGCGCATCTGGTGATGCCCGCCGGCCATCCGGGGGATGGCTTCCTGCGCGAAGTGGCGCACGAACTCGATCACCATCACGGGATCGGCCACGCCACCCTGCAGGTGGAACAGGAACGCAATGGAGGCTGCGGGGAGTGCAGCTGAACTGACGGGGGAAACCATGGGCGAGACGATCCGCGAAGGCGGCTGCGGTTGCGGCCACGTGCGCTATCGCATGACGGGCGAGCCGATAATGGTCCACAATTGCCATTGCCGCCTGTGCCAGCAGCAGACCGGCTCCACCAGCGTGGTCAATGTCTTCATTGAAAGCGAGAAGCTGGAGCTGCTTCAGGGTGACTTCACCGATCACCAGCTGCCCGGCGGCAGCGGCGCGATCCACACCACAAGGCGTTGCTCCCGATGCGGCACAGCGATCTGGAGCCACTTCGCGCGGCTGGGCTCGCTGGCAGCAGGCCTGCGCGGTGGCACGCTGGATGATCCCGACAGCGTGACGCCCGATGTGGTGATCTTCACCGAAAGCAAGTTGCCCTGGGTGCCGCTGCCTGAGGGCATCCCGCATTTCGAGCAGTATTACGACTTCAGGGAAGTGCTGAGTGAGGAAAGCGGTGCGCGACTGGGCGCGTTGGCTGCGCGCAGGAAAGCGGGCGAAGGCTAGGCCTTAGATTCCAGTTTCCAGTTCACCGCCGGTATGTGCTCGGTCTTGCCGACGCCGGTTTTTCCCACGGCGCTTGTCTCTGTGAGATTGGTGAAGATCGCCTGGAAAGCACCCCTGTCGCTCTCCAGCCTCAGGCCGTTTTCATTGGACGGGGTAAAGGTAGCATCACCCATCTGGTGCGACATGAAGTCTTTCAGGTCCCGGCCGATGCCGGCCCATTTCTCCGACGAAGTATCGAGAATGATCGTGCAGTTCTTGCTCGAACCCACATCAGTGCATTTGATCGTCCACTCAGCCATGCTTCTGTCCCCCTGTCAGGCGCAAACTTGCAGCGCCAAGACTAGCGTGCAGTAAACTATTGGGAAGAGGAGATTGACAGGCCTCAGCCAATCGCTCCCATCGCTTGCCGAAGACGAGGGAGGAGGCGCTAGGCCGCTTCTTCCTTCTTGCTGCCCTTCTTGCCGTCCATCACGCGGACGGGTTCCTTGCGGCCGAGGACGACGTCTGCGTCCACAACCACTTCGGAAATGCCGTCCATGCTGGGAAGGTCGAACATCGTGTCGAGCAGCAGACCCTCCACGATCGAGCGCAGGCCGCGTGCACCGGTCTTGCGCTTGATGGCCTTCTTGGCAATTTCGGACAAAGCCTCGTCGGTAAAGGTGAGCTCCACCTCTTCCAGTTCGAACAGCTTGGCATATTGCTTGACCAGCGCGTTCTTCGGCTCCTTCAGGATCGTGACCAGCGCGTCCTCGTCAAGGTCGTGCAGCGTGGCGATCACCGGCAGGCGGCCGACGAATTCGGGGATCAGGCCGAACTTCAGCAGGTCTTCCGGCTCACACTTTTCGAGCATTTCGCCGATCTTCGCCTTGGTCGGGTCAGACACATTGGCGCCAAAGCCGATGGAGCGTTTCTGCAAGCGGTCACCGATCACCTTCTCGAGACCGGCGAATGCGCCGCCGCAGATGAACAGGATGTTGGTCGTATCCACCTGCAGGAATTCCTGCTGCGGATGCTTGCGGCCACCCTGCGGCGGGACGGAAGCCGTGGTGCCTTCCATCAGCTTCAGCAGAGCCTGCTGCACGCCTTCGCCCGATACGTCTCGGGTGATGGAGGGGTTTTCCGCCTTGCGGGTGATCTTGTCGATCTCGTCAATATAGACGATGCCGTGCTGCGCCTTGTCGACATTGTAGTCGGAAGCCTGGAGCAGCTTCAGGATGATGTTCTCCACGTCCTCACCCACGTAACCCGCTTCGGTCAGCGTGGTGGCATCGGCCATGGTGAAGGGCACGTCGAAAGTGCGCGCCAGCGTCTGCGCCAGCAGCGTCTTGCCCGAACCGGTGGGACCGACCAGCAGGATGTTGGACTTCGCCAGTTCGACATCGCCCTGCTTTCCGGAATGGTTCAGGCGCTTGTAGTGGTTGTGCACGGCCACCGAAAGCACGCGCTTGGCACGTTCCTGGCCGATCACATAGTCATTGAGGGTGTCGCAAATTTCGTGCGGAGTGGCGATTTCGCCATCCTTCTTGCCCGCGATGCCGCCCTTGGCTTCTTCGCGGATGATGTCGTTGCACAGCTCCACACATTCATCGCAGATGAACACGGTGGGGCCAGCAATAAGCTTGCGCACCTCATGCTGCGACTTGCCGCAGAAGCTGCAGTAAAGGGTGCTCTTGCTGTCGGAACCACTCAATTTGGTCATAATCCTTGCCTGCCGCGCCACTCATGCGGGAGATTCCGCGGGCGCATGATTCAGCCCACCCAATGTAAAGCGGGCGGACACAATATCAATCGCATGGACACTAATTCCACCACCTTGATCCAGCCTGAAGGTTCAAGGTTGCCAAAATGCTACAGATTCTGGCGCGATATTATCAGCGATTAGGGCGATTTTCCGGAGCTGTTCGGCACCCGCTCAGGGCCGATGCCTATTCGGGCGCGCCGCCGGAACCTTCTTCGGAATCTTCCGAAGAGCCCTTCGGACGATGCGCGAAAACCTGGTCGACGAGGCCGAATTTCTTGGCTTCGTCTGCCTCAAGGAAGGTGTCGCGGTCCATCGCCTTCTCGATATCCTCGAGGCTCTGGCCGGTGTACTTCACGTACAGGTCATTCATGCGCGCCTTGATGCGCAGGATTTCCTTCGCCTGGATTTCGATGTCCGATGCCATGCCGCGCGCGCCGCCTGACGGCTGGTGGATCATGATACGGGCATTGGGCAGCGCCACACGCATGCCGGGCTCGCCCGCAGCGAGCAGGAAGCTGCCCATGGAAGCGGCCTGGCCGATGCACACCGTGCGCACCTTAGGCTTGATGTATTGCATGGTATCATGGATTGCCATGCCGGCCGTCACCACGCCGCCGGGCGAGTTGATGTACATCGAGATGTCCGAGGAGTTCTCGCTTTCGAGGAAGAGCAGCTGGGCCACGATCAGCGAAGCCATGTTGTCTTCCACCTGCCCGGTTACGAAGACGATACGTTCGCGCAGCAGGCGGCTGAAGATATCGAAGCTGCGTTCGCCGCGGCTGGTGGATTCCACCACCACCGGCACCAGTGCACCTGTCATGGGATCGGTGGTGAAGCGGTCCTTGGCATCGCCGAATACGTCGAACATTGAAATTCCTCTTGGATTGGTAATCGCCTGCCTATGTCGCGCGTGGTTGCGCGATGTTCAAGGGCATTAATCCTTTGTCTTGTGGAGTGCGCCAGTTGGGGGCAGTGTGCGGCCATGAGAACCCTCGCTTCCTGCACCGCCACGATCGCGCTGGCTGCCATCTCTACAGTCGTACAGGCGCAGGAGGAACGTCAACAGATCATCCTGCGGGAAGCGCCAGTGGTGTTCCTGGAAGAAACGGCCCGCCAGGTTGAGCGCATACGCGCGCTTGATCAGGCAGGCCCCATGCTCAATGCGGTCATCGCCTATGATGACGAGGGTGGCGGAGTTTTCGCCTCTGTCCTCGAAACGCCGCTGCAAGGCCGCTCAGTGATGGTGAAGGACAATATCGAAGTGATCTATTGGCCGACCACGGCCGGATCACTGGCATTGGCCAACAATAGCACCGGCCGCAATGCCCCGCTGATCGACCGGCTGGAAGCGGCAGGCGGACGTGTTCTGGGCAAGACCAACCTTTCCGAATGGGCCAATTTCCGAGGCGACAATTCGTCCAGCGGATGGAGCGCGATTGGCGGGCAGACGAAGAACCCCCATGCGACTGACCGCAGCCCTTGCGGATCCTCCTCCGGCAGCGGTGTCGCGGTGGCGGCAGGTTTCAGCTGGGCGGCCATTGGTACGGAGACGGATGGCTCCATCACCTGCCCCGCCAGCGTCAATGGCATCGTCGGCTTCAAGCCCACCGTCGGCATGGTCAGCCGCACCCATATCGTGCCAATCTCTTCCTCGCAGGATACGGCAGGGCCGATGACGCAGAATGTCCATGATGCGGCGCTGCTGCTGGGAGCCATTGCGGGTACTGACGCGGATGATCCGGCAACCGCGCTGGCCGATGCCTATGTCACCGACTTCACGCAAGGACTGGCAGAAGCGTCGCTCTATGGCGTCCGCATCGGCGTGGTGGCCAATGCGACGGGCGGCAACCTCAAGCTGGAGCGGGTGTTCAACCAGGCGCTTGATGATTTGCGCGCGGCCGGGGCCATACTGGTGGAGATCGAGTTCGAGCCGGACCCGCAAATGTGGGAGGATGAATACACCGTCCTCAAATACGAGTTTCGCGAAGGGATTGCCGATTATCTCGCGTCCTCCCCGGCAGACTTGCCCGCGCGCGACCTGCTGGGCCTGATCCGGTTCAACCAGGAACATGCCGAAGAAGAGCTGCGCTGGTTTTATCAGGAAGTCTTCATGGCGTCCGAAGTGACTACCGACGCGCAGGCCTATCGCGCCGCCCGGGCCAATTCGTTCCGGCTTGCAGGGCCCGAAGGCATAGACCGCTTGCTGGCCGAACATGATGTCGCTTTGCTTATCGCGCCAACGGAGGGGGCGGCATGGCCCATTGACCTGGTGCTGGGTGATCATTTCGCATCTGGCATCGGGATTGGTAGCCTTGCCGCCATTGCGGGATATCCTCACCTGACCGTGCCCATGGGCGACATTGAAGGCTTGCCTGTCGGCCTGTCATTCATAGCGGGAAAATGGCAGGATCATGCCGTTTTGAAAGCGGGATCGGCCTATGAAAGGGCGCGCAGCGTCAGCTTGCCAGAACCGCAGTTTACGCCTTGGCAGCAAAGCCGCGAATGACAGTTTGTTACACTTGCTTTGTTGTTGCGACAGCTGATCAGGCCTAGCAGCGCAGGACAAAATCAACGGATGGGACAGTTGGGCTTGCGACAATACCTGGCAGGATCGGGTCGATTGAGCATGGCCGCCGCGCTTGCGGCAGCGGCGATGCCGGTCGTGCTGCATGCCCAGGATGCCCCGCCAGCCAATCCGGTAGAGGATATCGCCGGAACAGGCGTTTCCGCAGACCTCGGGTCGGAAACCGATTTCCCGCTCACCAGCGCGCCGCGTACCTATTACCCGTCGGACTTCGCGAATGTGGCCCCGCGTACCGCGCTGGACGTGGTGGAGCAGGTTCCCGGTTTCAACATCGATGGCGGCGGAGACGGTGGCCGCGGGTTTGGCGAGGCTTCGGGCAACCTGCTGATCAATGGCGATCGCATTTCAAGCAAGTCCACCAGCGTGCGCGACGAGCTTCAGCGTATCCCGGTGGCAGATGTCATCAGGGTCGAGATCGTGGATGGCGCCACGCTGGAGATTCCCGGCCTTTCCGGCCAGGTTGCCAATGTCATCGTGCAAAGCTCCGGCATGTCGGGCCAGTTCACCTGGCGTCCGCAATATTCCACCGGCCCTGCGCCGATCGGCTGGGGTGAAGGCAATGTCTCCGTCCGCGGAACCACAGGCGGCGTGGATTATTCGGTCGGCCTTGATGTCGGCAGCTTCATCCGTGGGTCTGAAGGCCCTGCCATCTTCACCAGCGATCTGGGCGTGGACGAACGTTTCAACACGCAGACGGGCACACTGTATCGCCCCACACTGACTGGCAATTTTGCGTTCGATGTCGCGCCGGACGTGGCAATGAATATCAACCTGTCCGGCGGCTTGCATATTTTCCGCAGCAGGGAGAGCGAGACGCGGGTTGCGGCAAACCCGCTGCCGGAATTTGCCGAGCAGTTCCGCACGAAGAACAACGAGCATTTCTACGAGATCGGCGCGGATATCGAGTTTCCGCTTGGCCCGGGCCGGCTCAAGCTGATTGCGCTCGAGAGCTTCGAGCATGGCAATTTCCGCACACAGTCCTTGCTGGACACTGATGCGCTCCCCACCACAGGAAGCCGTTTCCAGCGGGTCAGTGACCAGGGGGAAAGGATCGCCCGCGGCGAATACAGCTGGGGCATGCTGGGCGGAGACTGGCAGCTTTCAGGCGAGGCGGCGTTCAACCGGCTCGACAATGTCGGCAGCCTGTTCCTGTTCGATGATGTGCAGGATACCTTTGTGGTGATCCCCTTCCCCGAAGGCGTCGGCGGTGTGCGGGAAGAGCGCTTTGAATCGATCCTCAGCTTTGGCACCTCGATCACCGACAATCTCTCGGTGCAGATCGCCGCTGGCGGCGAATATTCGACGATTTCACAGACAGGTGTGAACGCCCTTTCCCGGACTTTCCAACGCCCCAAGGGCAGCGTTTCCTTCGCCTGGGCGCCGGGTGGCGGTTTCGACTTCAGCCTTGAAGTGGCTCGCCGGGTCGGCCAGCTCAACTTCAGCGATTTCCTCGCCAGCGTGAACCTGACGGACGAGAACCAGAGCACCGGCAACAACCAGTTGCGTCCCCAGCAGAGCTGGGAGAGCGAGCTGGAAATCTCGAAGAATTTCGGGAGCTGGGGCTCTGCCACCCTGGCCCTGTTCGACCACCGGATCGAGGATTTCCTGATCATCGTGCCCACCGGCAATGGCGGGGAAGCGCGTGGCAATATCGCCAGTGCAAAGCGGCGCGGCCTGCGTTTCAACGGCAGGCTGGAACTGGCGCAGCTGGGCTTTGACGGGGCGCAGCTGGATCTCCGGATCACGGCGGAAGACAGTTCGCTGATCGACCCCGTCACCTTCATCGACCGGCGGTTTGACGGCAATTCGCCTTTCGAGATCCGGCTGGACTTCCGCCACGATGTGCCGCAGACCAACTGGGCGTGGGGGCTGGAGTTTCGCGACACGCAGAATGCCGCACGCTATCGCGTTGCCGAAGAAACCTTTGACTACAATATCGCGACCTTTGGCGCTGCCTATATCGAGAACAAGGACGTCTTCGGCCTGACCGTCCGCTTTCGCCTGGCAAACCTGTTCAACGGCTCCAACGTGCTGCAACGCACGATCTATGACGGCCCGCGCGACAGCTCGCCCGTATTGTTCACCGAAGATCGCAGGCTGAAGATCGGCACGGTGGTGAACCTGACCGTTTCGGGCACTTTCTGACGCTTTCCTGGCTGGCAAGACAAAGGGGCGGCCCTGCCTGTCTGCAGGACCGCCCCTTTCTCAGCGCCATGCCAGAGATCGAGCCGCTTACTTCTTTGCAGCGGCTTTCTTGGCGGCGGGCTTTTTCGCGGCTGCCTTCTTGGCCGCCGGCTTCTTGGCAGCAGCCTTCTTCGCAGCGGGCTTCTTTTCGGCCGGCTTCTTCTCAGCCGGTTTCTTGTCTGCGGCCTTCTTTGCTGCAGGCTTCTTGGCAGCAGCCTTCTTGGCCGGGGCCTTCTTCTTGGCAGCGGGCTTCTTGTCGGAAGCAGCCGCAGTCTCTTCGGCTTCGATCGCGGCTTCCAGTTCCTCGCGCGTTACGTCGCGTTCGGTCACTTCGGCCTTGTCGAACAGGAAGTCGACGACCTTGTCTTCATACAAGGGCGCGCGGAGCTGGGCCTGGGCCATCGGCTCGTTACGGACATATTCGATGAAGCGTTCGCGGTCATCCGGGCTGTACTGCTGTGCAGCCTGCTGGATCAGCATGGACATTTCCTGGTTGCTGACTTCCACGCCATTGGCCTGGCCGATTTCGGACAGCAGCAGGCCCAGACGCACGCGGCGCTCTGCAATGCGCTTGTAATCGTCCTTTTCGGCTTCGATTTCCTTGCGCGCAGCTTCCGGGTCGTCCTCGCGTGCAGCTTCCTGCTGTAGCTGGTTCCAGATCTGCTCGAATTCGGCTTCCACCATGGTCGGCGGCACGTCGAAATCGTGGTCGGCAGCCAGCTTGTCGAGCAGCTGGCGCTTCATCTGGGTGCGGGTGAGGCCGGCAGTTTCCTGCTCAAGCTGGCCCTTCATCAGTTCCTTCAGCTTGTCGATGCCTTCAAGGCCAAGGCCCTTGGCGAAGTCATCGTCAATCTTGGTTTCGGCTTCGACCTTTACCTGCTGCACAGTGATGTCGAACTCGGCATCCTTGCCCTTCAGGTTTTCGGCCGGATAATCTTCCGGGAAGGTTACCGTGATGGTCTTGGTATCGCCGGTCTTCACGCCGGTCAGCTGCTCTTCGAAGCCGGGGATGAACTGGCCGGAACCGAGCACCAGCGGGGTGTTTTCGGCCTTGCCGCCTTCGAACTCCACGCCATCGACGCGGCCCACGAAGTCGATGATGATCTGGTCGCCGTCAGCAGCCTTTTTCGTCTTGGCAGCGTCCTTGTAGCTCTTCTGGTTCTCGGCCAGGCGCTGCAGCGCTTCGTCCAGGGCTTCATCGGAAACCGGCACGTTGAGCTTTTCCAGCTTCAGGCCTTCGATCGACGGCGCCTCGATTTCGGGCAGCACTTCGATCTCTACCGACAGCTCGGCATCCTTGCCCTGCTGATAGCCGTCAGCCATGTCGACCTTGGGCTGCAATGCGGGGCGCAGCTTCTTTTCGCTGATCAGGCCTTCAACCGATTCGCGCAGCGTGGCGTTCAACGCATCGGAATGCAGCGCATCGCCGTGCATCTTGCGGATCAAATTGGCGGGCACCTTGCCCGGGCGGAAACCAGGCATGCGCACCTGGGGGGCGATCTTCTTCACCTCGGAATCGATACGCGCTTCGATATCGGCCGCCGCAATG
>JAUIJI010000113.1 GCA_030431435.1 Alphaproteobacteria bacterium
TATGGCGGCGCCGGCGCAAGCTATGTCGCTTACGGCCTTGTCGCGCGCGAGATCGAGCGGGTCGATTCAGGCTATCGCTCGATGGCCTCGGTGCAATCCAGCCTCGTGATGTATCCCATCCTCGCTTACGGCTCCGAAGAGCAGAAGCAGAAGTACCTGCCCGGCCTCGCCAGCGGCGAACTGATCGGCTGTTTCGGCCTCACCGAACCTGACGCCGGTTCCGATCCGGCAGGCATGCGCACCGTCGCGAAGCAGGATGGCGACGGCTACCGACTGTCCGGCTCGAAGACCTGGATCTCCAACTCCCCCTTTGCCGATGTCTTCGTGGTCTGGGCAAAATCCGAAGCGCATGGCGGCAAGGTGCGCGGCTTCGTGTTGGAAAAGGGGATGGCCGGGCTGGAAGCGCCCAAGATCGGCGGCAAGATGAGCCTGCGCGCCAGCACCACCGGCATGATCATGATGGACGACGTTGCTGTACCGGGCGATGCGCTGCTACCTGAAGTGGAAGGCATCAAGGGCCCGTTCGGCTGCCTCAACCGCGCGCGCTACGGCATCAGCTGGGGCAGCATGGGCGCGGCGGAATTCTGCCTTCACGCGGCCCGCGAATACGGGCTCGAGCGCAAGCAGTTCGGCAAACCGCTGGCCGCAAACCAGCTCTACCAGAAGAAGCTGGCCGACATGATGAGCGAGATAGCACTGGGCCTTCAGGCTTCGCTGCGCGTCGGGCGGCTGATGGATGAAGGGCGTTTCGCGCCAGAGATGATCAGCATCGTCAAGCGCAACAATGTCGGCAAGGCGCTCGACGCTGCAAGGCTTGCGCGCGACATGCACGGCGGCAATGGCATTTCCGAGGAATATCAGGTAATCCGGCACATGTTGAACCTGGAAACGGTCAACACCTATGAGGGCGCGCATGATGTGCATGCCCTGATACTGGGCCGCGGCATAACGGGGATCGCGGCCTTCTGAGAGGGGGAATGCCATGTATCGCCAGTTTCGCCGCCTGATTGCCGCCCTTGCACTGCTGGCGATGGCCTTGCCTGCCACCGCGCAGGCGCAAGATTGTGACCGGGAGTGTCTTGAAGGCATGGTCACCGCCTATGTCGATGCGCTGCTGGCACATGACGCGTCCACCCTTCCCCTAGCAGATGATCCACGCGTCACGGTGAACGGCAATCCTGCGCAGCTTGGAGAAGGCATCTGGCAGACGGTTACCGGCAAGGGCAGCTTCCGCCACGATTATCTCGACACCACGCGGCAGGTGGCGGCATCGCATGTCCACCTTCTGCAAGGCGATACGCCCGTGCTGCTTTCGCTGGCGTTGCATATCGAAGGCGGGCTGATTGCAGGCGTGGAAAGCGTCGTGCACACGGTAACGCCCGATTCCCCCTTCCAGCCGCGTGTGCTGCATGAACCCGTGCGCGGCATGGATGGCGCCATTCCCGCAGGCGAGCGGATGTCACGCGAGGACATGGTCGCCATCGCCCTCGCCTATTCCGAAGGCTTGCGCACCGGCAATTTCACCGATGCCGGCGTGCCTTTCGCTCCGGAAGCTTACCGCGTCGAAAACGGCGTGATAACCGCTGGTGAAGGCTGCGCATTCGGCACCTGCGGCCTGTATGAACAGCGCATCATGGTCCACCCTGGCCTGATCCCCAGCGTGGTCGCAGTGGACGAGGAGAACGGCACCGTCCTCGTGTGGATGAACTTCGGCTACACCGGCTCATACGGTCAGGACCGCGTGCTGGTGACGATGGAGGCCTTCAAGATCTGGGGCGGATCGATCCACGCGATCAACGCCTTCTTCGACTTCCTGCCGATCGGCACACCGCGCATGTGGCCCAGCGAAGATCCGGTGGCGCGCCTTTACTGAAACTGTTGCAGCTCCAGCCTTGTGGCCCTAGGTCCGCCCGCAGGACACTGGGGGCACCAGGAACCGCTTTATCCAACCCGCTACGCCTCTCCCGCAAGATGAAAGCAGATGGCACCGCAAGCTGGCTGACAGGTTCGGCCGGCGCGCGGTGGCGATTGTCGCCACCGTGCTGCTCGAACTGCTGCTGCTGGCAATGCTGCTTTCGATCGGCATGTTCGCTGGCGAGGAAGAACCGCAGCAGCAAGTTCGGCTGACGACCTTCGACAGCAGCACCGCGAGCGAGGAGCCTGCCGCAGACCCGCAGGCGGAAGATGCCGTGCCGGAATCGGCAGAGGCACCGGTATCCCAGCCCAGCCCTGCTCCATCGGCCCCTCCGGTGCTGGAGATGGTGCCCATCCCGCGTCCTTCGGTCACGCCGCGGCCCGTGCCGACGCCGCAGGTCGTGGTGCCGGACTCCGCCCCGCCACAGGACAGCAGGCCACGCGCCGTGATCCGGTCCGACCGGACCTATGGCCCGGCAAACACCGGCGGCAGGGCCAATTCGGATACGCAGGTGGTCGGCACCGCTCCCGATGGTTCGCCGCTCTATGCCGCGCGCTGGTTCCGCGAGCCGACGCGGCAGGAGATGGCGGGATATTTGTCTACCGTCGAGCCGCCCGCTTGGGCGCTGATCGCTTGCAAAACTGCGCCGCGCTGGGAGGTGGTGGATTGCGTGCCGCTGGACCAGTCCTCACCCAATTCCAACATCATGAACGCCGTGCTGGCCTCCACGTGGCAATATCAGGTGCGCCCGCCCATGCGCGGCAGCGAATCGCTTGTTGGCGCATGGGTAAGGATCAGGATCAGCTATACGCGCGGCGGACCTCAGGCGAGCTACTAGGCCTCTCCAGGCACCGCTCGCCCACGCAATTGTGACATCGGCAAGGCCATGATGTTGCACCTCTTTTTTGCTCGCCGAATGCGGCAAGAACCCCGGAATTCTGCCGTTTATCCATTTTTGATCGCGGTCAATGGGACACGAGTTTCGCAAGCACATCATGCAAGAGATGGGGCCAAACTTCTTCAAAAGTCACGCGGCCCCAGGATCAAGATGGGAGAACGAAAATGTCGTCCAAGCGTAGTTTGATGCTTTCAACCGGCGTTTCTTTGCTCAGCCTCTGCGTGGCTGGCAATGCACTCGCCAATGGTGACACGCTCACTGTAGTTCCGGGTGAAGACCTTCCGCCCGAGGCCACACTCGAAGCTAGTGAAACCCTTGTCACCGGTGTCACGTCAACCGGATCACCAAACGCCAACGCTTTCGTGATCGACGTGCCGAGCGGAACCTTCACCCAGCACCTGATGGTCGAGGAAGAGGACGGTGACACCGATCACTCCCTTGAAGCGGTCCAGACCGCTCAGGCCGTGGAACCCCTTTCGCTCTACCTCGCCAATGAAGGATCGCTGAGCATCCTTGCCGATGCGACTTCGCTTTCGAGCGAGGGCCAGAGTGCGTCCTCTGAAGCCTTCGTCGGCGATGCTGTCAGCCAGATCCTGACTTCTCCGGAAGCGGATCTCTCGATCTATCTCGGCAACAGCGGCTCGCTCACTGTGGGGGCAACGGCGCTGGCGCAGGACGATGACGAATTGAACGCGACCGCATACGCCAGCGTCAATGGCGGGCTGGTGCAGGAATCAACCGTCGAAGGCAGCGGCAATGGCACCTCGCAGGTGACGGGCGAAAACAGCGGCAGCTACGACGTGTTCGCCAATGCAACCGCGATTGCAGACCTTGACGCCGTTACCCGTGCGGAAGTCTTCGAAGCGGTCTTCATGCGCGCGCAGGCCAATGGCAGCGGCGATGGCGCCGTGACCACCGACTACACCAATTCGGGCACCATCACCGCATCGGGTAATGCCGTATCCGAAAGCCAGGATGGCAACGCCTATGCCTTCAGCACCACCGGTGGTGGCGAGCATGGCCTGTTCCATATCCGCGGCGCGGCGAATGGCGTCGGGCTGGACAGTGCTGCAGTCAGCATGACCAACACCGCCTCTGGCACGATCGAAGTCACCGGTACGGCGACCGCCACCGCCGCCGGTTTCGCAGAGGCGGAAGCGATCGGCGGGAACGCCCTTTCCGACGATCATGACGACAAGGGTGGTGGCATTGTGCTGAAGGCGCAGGCCAGCGGCGCCGACGAAGGCGATGTGAGCGTCGATTTGACAAACGATGGCGCGATTTCCTTCGACTATGTCGCCACGGCTACCTCCACCGGCGAACCGCAGGTGATTGTCCCGGCAAGTGCCGGCCTGACCACCCAGGCAGCCTGGGTACCGGAACTCGGTGCGAGCGCCTTCAGCGCCGCTACAGGCTCCGTCCACCAGATTGTGGAGGCCGGTGGCCCGGAAAGCTTCGAGGGACGGACTGGATCGGCCAGCATGGCCAACAACGGCAGCTTCTCGGTCAACACCAGTGCCAGCGCCAGCTCGGCTGCGCTGAGCGAAGCCCGCGCCTATATCGGCGCTGCGGTGTTGCAACAGGCGGAAATGAGCGGCACCGCATCGCTCGCCTTCACCAACGGGGGCAGCTTCACCGTCGGCAGCGACGCGCAGGCTGATGGCGAATACGGCTACGCCGGTGCAGAAGCGCTAGGCGTAAACCAGCAGATCATTGCGCTGGACGGTGCCCAGGCCACATTCGGCAATGACGGCAGCTTTTCCATCACCGCATCTGCGGATGCTACCGGCACGGAAGGCGCCTATGGCGATGCGTTTGCTGTCGGTTATCTGGTGGAAGCCGAACCGCTGGCGATGGACGTATCGAACAGCGGCGACTTCACCGTTACCGCAGCTTCCGAATCCGATGGCTTCGCCGAAGCCTTTGCCGGTGGCATGGGCTTCTTCGCCAACATCGATCCAACCCAGCTTCCCGAGGAAGACGAGGATCACGGCGGCGGCCAGGGCAATGGCGGCAATCCCGGCAATGGCGGCAGCCACGAAGAAGAAGAGGTGGACGATCCATGGGAAGGCTGGACCAACACCCTTTCCGGCACCGTCACCAATTCCGGCACCATCGACGTGACCGCAACCGCCCTTGGCGGAGACCTGGGTGGCGGAATGTCGGTATACCAGCGCTCTACCCTTGTGGATGACGGTCCTTCGTCTTTCGCCGAGGCGATTGGCCTGTCCTATGATTCCGCAGTCAACAATTCGACCCTCGTCAACAGCGGCACGATCAGCGCCTCTGCTGTCACCAATGGCGGCGAAGCGCAGGCAACAGCGATCCTGGTGGAAACCTTCGATCCCTCGCCGGTTCTGCCGGGTGAAGAGGACGTGTTCACCATCCTGAACCAGGGCGGCACGCTGATCGCACGGACAAGCGTGGACGGAGGAGCAAGCTGGACGCATGGCGTTGCCATCGACACCCAGGATGCGCCCAATCCGGTGGATATCACCTTCTCCGGCAACAGCAGCATCTATGGCAATATCCGGCTGAGTGGCGACGATGACATTGCGATCATCAGCGGCACGACCACGCTGGACGGTATCGTCAATCCGCTGGAATACACCAATGGTGTTAGCGGATATCGTACCACGGCTGCGGCAGGGCCGGTCGGTCCGCTGGTGGGCACGCTGTCGGTTGCCGATGGTGCCACGCTGTTCCTGGCGAATGATCCGCTCAACAACCCGTCCTATGCGGGGCCGGCAGCAGTCAATGTGGACAGCTTCACTCTGGCAGGCGGAAGCACGCTGGCGCTGCAATTGCCCAGCTTCACGCTGGCAGCCGATGCCGAGGGTTCCTACCCCTACATCAATGCCAACACTGCGGACATCGCAGGCAGCAACCTGCAGGTGGTGGTGAACACACCCAACGGCCTGTTCGACGATGTCTATTTCTTTGACGACATCATCGATGCCGGCTCGCTGAACGGCACCTTCGCTTCGGTGACGAGCAACACGGGCTCGCTGCTGCTGGATCTGGACGCGATCTATGACGGCGAGGACAATGTGGACCTGGGCGTTACCCGCGTCCCGTTTGACGATCTCCGCTTTGGTCTCACTCCCAACCAGGAGTCTGCAGCTGGCGGGATCGAGGATATCTACTCGCCAACGCTGACAGGTCCGTTTGCCGATGTGCTGGCCGAGATGTTCCTGATCGATAACGGCGCTGACTACAGCTCCGCGCTCAGCAACATGCATGGTGCGCAATATGCCACCTACATGCAGTCGCTGGGATGGATGGGCTCACGCTTCAACGGCGTTCTCAATGACATGGGCGAATGTGCCGGCCTGCAGATGCAGGATGGAACGATCAGCTGCCGTCGTGAAAACCCGGTCGGCATCTGGGGCACCATCGACTACGGTCGCGAGACGATTGACAGCGATCCGGGCCAGGATGCCAGCGGCCTGAAGGGTGACCAGTACCTGATGGCGGTCGGTGCCGATTTCGCCGTCGGCGAATATGCGGTCCTCGGCCTGGGCGGCGGCTATGTCCAGAACAAGGCCGCCTTCGACCAGTGGGCCGGGCAGATCGACGCCAAGGGCTTCCAGGCCGGTGCCTATGCCGCTTACGATCCGGGCAGCTTCTATGCCCGCTTCGCCGGCAGCTATTCGCAGCTCGACATGGATGGCCGTCGTACCATCCAGATCCGCAGCATCGGCGGGCCGGCAACCGGTACTACCGATGCCACGATCTGGGCGCTGGGCGGTGAGATCGGCTATCGCCTGCCTCTGGGCATCGCATCGCTGACGCCTTACGCCGGGCTGGACTACGTCTCGGCCAAGCTGGACGGTTTCACCGAGGTTGGTACCACCGGCGCGGAACTGTCGTTGCAGGACAGCAAGGACAGCTACGCCACTTCCGAAGTGGGCCTGAAACTGGCCGTGGACGGCGGCGCACTGCGGCCTGAACTGAAGGTCGGATGGCGCCACCAGTTCGAGGATGCGCCGACCAGCTTCCTGGCTTCTTATGCGCAAGCTCCCGGATCGGTCTTCACCGTACTCGGACCCAAGCGTGACGAGGATGCCGTTGTTGCCGGCCTCGATTTCGCGCTCGATCTGTCTGATACGGCGCAAGTCCGCGTCGGGTACGAAGGCTGGTTCGGTGACAGGCATGATGTGCACTCTGGTGGTCTGACCCTTCGGTTCGCCTTCGGAGCGAAGGAAGCAGCTCCGCCGCCGCCGCCTCCTCCGCCCCCGCCCCCGCCGCCTCCGCCGCCGCCGCCTCCGCCGCCCCCGCCGCCGGCACCGCCGCAGGTCGTGTGCAACGAAGGGCCGTACATCGTGTTCTTCGACTGGGACCAGTCGGACATCACGCCCGAGGCTGCCACGGTGCTGGATTCGGCGATCACCGCCTATGGTGACTGCGGTAGTGCCGAGATCATGCTGGCCGGCCATGCCGACCGGTCCGGCTCGGCCACTTACAACGTCGGCCTGTCCGAGCGCCGCAATGAAGAGGTCCAGGACTATCTGACCGATCGCGGCATCCCGGCAGCGCGCATTTCCAGCGAGGCGTTCGGCGAAACAATGCCGCGTGTGGAAACGGCAGACGGGGTTCGCGAACTGCAGAACCGCCGTGTTGAAGTCACCTACGGGCCGGGTTCAGGAAACTGAGCCCTCCCCGCCCTCTCCCCTGAGGGCCTGACGAAAAGGGCCGGAAGGATAAACTCCTTCCGGCCCTTTTTGTTACCTGCCGAAGCAGGGCTGGATAACGGTCAGTCCACCAGCATCAGCGCGTCAAGCGCGGCAACGCCTTCCCCCTTGGGGTGGATGATGACGGGGTTCAGGTCGATCTCACGGATCGAAGGATTGCCGGTCATGATCGCGCCCATCTTGACGATCAGGTCTGCCAGCGCCTCGACATCAAGCGCAGGGCTGCCGCGATAACCCTTGAGGATCGGCGCCTGCTTCAGCGACAAAAGACCGGCAACCACCTGGTCCCTGCCCATATCGGGCGTGAACAGCTTTACGTCCTTCAGGATTTCCGCCGTCACACCGCCGAAACCGGCCAGCACCACGGGGCCCCACTGCGGGTCACACTTGGCGCCGACGATCATCTCGGTGCCCATCTTGCCCATCTTCTCGATCAGCACACCGTCGAGCGCGATGGCAGCATCATAATTGGCGACATTCTGGTACATGCGATCAAACGCCTCACGCACATCGTCAGCAGACTTGAGGTTGAGGATTACGCCGCCCGCATCGCTCTTGTGGCCCAGCGCGGCTGCCTGCGCCTTCATGACCACCGGGAAACCGATGGTTTCTGCGGCCTGCGCAGCCTCTTCTGCCGTAGGCGCGAACTTGCTGGCGGGGAAGGCGATACCGGCAGGCGCGAGCAAAGCCTTCGCCTTGTATTCGGGGATGACGCCGCTTTCCTGGTCAAGCCCGTTGAGCTTGATCGGATCAATCGAATTGTCCGAGAGATCGCGCTTGGACAGGTCTGCCAGTCGCGCGATGGCGCGATAGGCGCGCTCCGTGGAGCGGAAATAGGGGATGCCTGCGGCGGCCAGCCCGTCGAGATATTCCTGCGGCACATTCGCGCCTTCGTCCACACCGGCAAAGACCAGCGGCTTGCCCGGAGCGCCGCCTTCCAGCGCCTTCTGGATCGCGGGCATCTTGATCTTGCAGGTGATCGGGTCCGACTGGATGATGGAGGCCACGACGCTGCCGATGCGGTCATCTTCCAGCAACACGCGCAGCAGGTTGGTGTAGATTTCCGGTTCGGACAAGCCGATCGCGGTGATATCTGTGGGGTTTGACACCGGCACGAAATCGGGCAGGACTGCGCGGATTTTCGGGCTGTTTTCGTCATCGAGGTGGATCAGGTCCAGCCCGATGTCCTCGGCGATATCGAAGGCAAGGCCGCGCAGCGCGCCGCTTTCACCCAGCACCGCCATGTTTGCACCCGGCAGATCCGGACAGGTCACGGCGATGGTGGCGATATCGGCCAGTTCTTCCAGCGTATCGGCAAAGATGATGCCTTCGCGGGTGAGCTTTGCCTTCATCAGCGCGTAATCGCCCGCCATGGCACCCGTGTGGGTAGCGGCGCTTTCCTGCGCCTTGTCGCTCTTGCCGGGGTGCAGCATGATGATCGGCTTGCCGGCAGCGCGCGCACGGCGTGCAGCAGCGATAAAGGCCTGCGGGTTGCGCAGGTTTTCGACATACATGGCGATGACGTGGGTGGCCGGATCATCAACCAGCCATTCGACGTAATCCTCGACGCCCGATGCCGCCTCGTTACCGGTCGACACGGAGGTGGACACGAAACAGCCGCGCGGATGCAGCGTGGTGGCAAGCACGGCGGCAAGCGCGCCGGACTGGCTGGCCACGCCTACTGCGCGATCGTTCGGGCCGGGCTGCTTCATATTGGTTTCTACGAAGGTGAGCGGAATGCCTTCGACGTAATTGGTGCAGCCGAGGCAGTTGGGACCTTCGATGATGATGCCGTGTTCTTGCGAGATACGCGCCAGTTCGGCCTGGTCCTTCGCACCCTCCTCGCCCGCTTCGGAAAAGCCCGCAGCGTAGATCACGACAGCGCCGCAGCCGTTTTCAGCCAGTGCGCGAACGGTATCGACCACGAAGGGGCGCGGGATCGCCAGCACGGCGCAATCGACACCGTGGGGCAGGTCCTGCGGTCCCTTGTAGACCTTGAGGCCCTGGAGCTCGTCCCGCTTGGGGTTCACCGGATAGATATCGCCCTTGAACTTGTACTGCACGAGGTTGTTCAGCAGCGTACATCCAAGCGCGCCATGACGATCGGACGCGCCGATCACGGCGACGGACCTCGGACGCAACAGGCGGTCAATCTGTTCGTTGGTGAAACGGCGGGTGCTCATCGGGTTTCCTCTTCCATTGCTCACATGCAAACCCCTCCCGCTTGCGGGAGGGGAGCGAGACCCGGGCTTGCAACGCAAGACCTGGTCGCAGCGGGGTGGGCCTCACGCAATGCGCTATGCCCACCCCCGGCCCCTCCCGCAAGCGGGAGGGGAGGGTTTCATCAGTCCTTGCTGAGCTTGGACTTGTCAAATGCGCCAAGGCCCGGCTTGAAGGTCTTCTCGTCAAGGAACTGCTTGGTGGCTTCCTTGCGGGTTTCC
>JAUIJI010000114.1 GCA_030431435.1 Alphaproteobacteria bacterium
CGACGCAGATATTCTTGCGCTCCTGCGCCAGCAACCGCAGCCACAGATACTGCACCGCATTGGTGTCCTGATATTCGTCCACCATGATGTATTTGAAGCGGTTCTGGTACTGCGCCAGCACATCGCGATGTGTGCGGAAAATGTTGAGCATATGCAGCAGCAGGTCGCCGAAATCGCATGCGTTCAGCGCCTTCAGCCGCTCCTGATACAGCGCATACATCTGCTGCCCGCGACCATTGGCATAGGCCTCGTTATCGACGGGCGTCAGGTCTGAGGGATTAAGTCCGCGGTTCTTCCACGCATCGATCAGCCCGGCGAGTTGCTTGGGGGGCCAGCGCTTCTCGTCCAGTTCCTGCTCGCGGATCAGCGCCTTGATCAGGCGCAGCTGGTCGTCCGTATCGATGATCGTGTAATTGCTTTCCAGCCCGACCAGCTCGGCATGGCGGCGCAGCATCTTGGCGCAGATCGAATGGAAAGTGCCAAGGAAGGGCATGCCTTCCACCGCATCGCCGATCAGGTCTCCCACGCGGTGGCGCATTTCGCGCGCGGCCTTGTTGGTGAAGGTGACGCAGAGGATTTCGCTCGGCCATGCGCGCCTCTCGCGGATCAGGTGGGCGAGGCGATGGGTGAGAGCGGCGGTCTTGCCTGTTCCAGCGCCCGCCAACATCAGCACCGGGCCTTCGCTGGTCAGCACGGCATCGCGCTGCGGTGCATTGAGGCGCGCAAGCCATGCGGGTGAGGCAGTGGAATCAGCGGGAAGGGCGGGGTCGTTCACCGGTGAACAACTAGGGAACGCAGCCACACCGTGCAAGGCCTGCGGCAGGGTGTGGAACCCGAAAAACTCGGAACATCGCGGCGGAGATGCCCGTTAGTGGGGCATCGACGGGGACCAGATTCTCGAAGGAGGAAACCATGAAAAAGATTCTCTTAGCCAGTGCCACTGCACTCACCATGATGGCCGCGCCTGCAACGGCGCAGGTAGCGCAAGACGCGCCACTGGGCTCAACCAACAGCGTGACGGACGAGCGTATGCCGATGACCGAGCGGCAGCGGGCGATCTATGATGCGCTGCATCCCGATAACCGGATCGTGTTCGATGAATGGACGCCTGACCAGCAGGTGCTCTATTTCGGCTGGGACGCTGCCTTGCGTGATTATTACTGGTCGCTCGATGAATCCGAAAAGGATGCCTGGTGGTATCTCGACGGTGAACAGCAGATTGCGCTGTATCAGCTCCAGGGTGAGCAACGCGATCAGGCGTGGAATTCGATCATGACGCAGGTCGCAGAACTGGAGCAGGACCGTGCCATGCCGCCTGCGTCAGGTCGTGAGCAGGCGGACATGCAGTTTACCAGCAACGCTATTGTCCAGCAGGTTCCCACGCATGAAGGCGAATATCCTGTCTGTGACAGTGAAGCCGATGACCACTGTATAAATCCATGGGCTGCCGGTGAACGCGGACCGGGTGCGACGCGCCCGCTCGACTACTGGCCGGGACAGTCGGCCAGCGACGCGCAGCTTGGTGGCTGATCGAAGGCTGAGCAGCAAAGACAGGGAAGGGCCGTGCGTATCGCGTGCGGCCCTTTTTGCTGCTCGCTTTAGTCTCCGTCCGCCAGCCGCAGGAAAGTAAGCTTGGCCTTGCCGACGTTACGCTCGGCGTCGATCTCGAAGCCCTTTATGCGCACGTCCTCATCTTTCGCCGTTTCCAGCGATATCCACGTGGCAGGCCCGATCCAGCCCAGTCGGCCGAGCTTGTCGAGCGCCACCTGTCCGGCATTCGTGCCATAGGGCGGATCGAGCAGGATCAGGTCGAGCGGGGCCTTGGCCGGGCCCAGCGCCATCACCGAGCCAGCACGCACATCGCATCGGGACTGGGCCCGCAAGGCTGCGATATTGGCGCGCAGGGCGCGGATGGCCGCCGGGTCCTGCTCGGCGAACAGGCAGCTCGCCGCGCCGCGAGACAAGGCCTCGAGGCCCAGCGCGCCGGAGCCTGCGAAGAGGTCCGCCACAGAAAGACCCTCAAAGGAACCGAGACGGCTTACAAGCATGGAGAACAGCGTCTCACGCGTGCGATCAGCCGTGGGGCGCGTGGTGTCGCCCTCCGGAGCCTTCAGCGGCCGCCGCTTCCATTCGCCAGCGATGATCCTCACAGCAAACCTTGCCGCTTCAGCTGGCCTTCGAAGGGCTGCAGTTCGTGCTTCTTCAGTTCGTCTGCCTGACCGCGCGGCAGGTCACCCAGCTGGAACGGACCATAGGCGGTGCGGATGAGGCGGTTCACCTTGAGGCCAAGGTGTTCGAGCACGCGGCGCACTTCGCGGTTCTTGCCTTCGGTCAGCGTCAGTTCGATCCACTGGTTGCGGCCGGTGCGCCGCTCCAGATTGGCGTCGATCTTGCCGTATTTCACGCCGTCCACGGTGACACCGTGGATCAGCTCTTCCAGCTGTTCCTGAGACACATCGCCAAAGGTGCGGGCGCGATAGGTGCGCTCGATATTGCTGGAGGGCAGCTCCATCGCCCGCTTCAACCCGCCGTCATTGGTGAGCAGCAGCAGGCCTTCGGTATTGAGGTCGAGCCGGCCCACCGGCATCAGGCGCGGGGCATCCTTTGGCAGCGCATTGCGCAAGGCGGAGTAAATCGTCGGGCGGCCGGAGAAATCACGCTCCGCCGTCAGCAACCCTGTGGGCTTGTGGAAACGATAGAGCCGTGTGCGGTCGGCCTTGCCAACCGGCTGGTCATCCACGGTCACGCCCTTCAGCGTTTCGAGCAGCGTGGCAGGCGTGGTCACCGGCTCACCGTTTATCTTGATGCGCCCGGCCTCAATCATGCGCTCCACCTCGCGGCGGCTGGCGACACCGGCACGGGCGAGCAGCTTGGCGATACGATCGCCCTTGCGGGGTTCATCCTGCGACATGCGGGGCGCTTTAGACGCGAAGTGCTGCGCCTGCAAAGCACAAGTGCAAGACCATTCCCGGTAGTACGGGATTAGTCCACGTCGCGTTCGATTTCGTTCGATTCGCGGGTTGGCTGCGCATCGGCAATGTCTGCGGTCGGGGTGTCGATCGCCAGCGGAGCGCCGCATCGCGAACATTTTACCCTGTATTCAGCACCATCGAACTTCACGCGGTGGCGTGTAGCGGAATGGCCGACAACCAGGCAGATCAGCTTCTCGAGCATAGAAAGACTCCCGCGGTTCTTTCCAGACGATCCTCCGAGCATTGATCATAGGCAGGATGGCGCGACGGATCCAATTGCGAATGTGATGCGCCACGAATTGAACAGATGACGTGCGCATATCTTGTCGCGGGCCCTTTCCTTGCCACCGCGCGCAGCTAGAATGCCGCACCTGAACCTCGTGAAAGGGATCGCATGACAGACGGGACGACCGCGCCTGGCCGACAGAACATCTGGGAGGCCGTGAAACCCTATCTCGAGAAGGAATCGCTCGCGGCATTCTTCCTCGGTGTTTCGTCCGGCTTTCCCTATGCGATGATCGCCGCCACGCTGACGACCCGGCTGGAGCAGGACGGAATCGAAAAGAGCACCGTCACCGCCTTCAGCCTCGCTTTCCTTGTCTACAACTTCAAGTTCTTGTGGGCCTGGGTTGTCGATGGCGTGCGGATCCCGGTGCTGGGCGCGCTGGGCCAGCGCGTATCATGGATGATCGTCACCGGTCTGCTGGTGATGGCGGCAGTGGTGAACCTGGCGCTGGCAGATCCCTCGCAGGATATCTGGTGGACGGCGGTAAGCGCGGTGCTGGTGGGCGCGGCGGGCGCGACATTCGATATCGTGATCGATGCCTATCGTATCGAGACGCTGAAGCCCTACCAACTCGGTACCGGTTCGGGGATGAGCCAGTATGGCTGGCGCGTAGGTGCTGCTGCGGCCGGTGCGGTGGCCCTGGTGGTCGCGGCGCGATTTGGCTGGCAGGCGGCCTATATCGCCTGCGCTGGCTTTGCGCTGCCTGCCATACTGACCGCGATCATTCTTGGCGAGCCAGTGCGCCGCAAGGTGGAAATCGCGCGCAAGGGCATCGGCCAGATGTGGAAATCGGTTTCCGGGCCATTCGTCGAATTCTTCAAGCGCAGCGGTGCCTTTGTGGTGCTGCTGTTCATTCTCGTCCACAAGATCGGCGATACGCTGGCCAACCTCACGCTGCGCCTGCTGTTCGACGATCTTGGCTACACCAATGACGAGATCGCGATTTACGATGTGGGCGTGGGGTTCTGGGCGCTGATTATCGGCGTTTTCGTAGGCGGCGTTATCTACGCGCGGCTGGGACTCAAGAAATCGGTCTTCATCTCGCTGGTGCTGATGGCGATTTCCAATCTCAGTTTCGCGTTGCTTGCCGCTGCCGGCAAGAGCAACCTGGGCATGGCAGCGGCCATCGGCTTCGAGAACTTTGCTTCGGGCTATGGCGGGGTTGTCGTGGTCGCCTATTTCTCGGCGCTGTGCGACCTGCGCTTCACGGCGGCGCAATATGCGCTGATTTCGGCGAGCGCGAGCATCGTCGGGCGCTTCCTCACCGGCACCACGGCAGGCGCGATGATCGAATGGATGGGATATGTGAACTTCTACATCGTCACCACCGTGGCCGCATTGCCGGGCATTGTGCTGTTCTGGTGGATGATGCGCACGGGGCTTGTCGATGCCGCAATGGGCACGGCCGGGTCTGTTCGGGCCGAGGATGAAGAGGGCAGTTAACCCTCTTCGTCGGCCCGCACTTGATGCGGGCCAAGGCTTTCTTGGAGCTTGGTCTGGGCGAGAAGCAGCCTTGCCCCGTGTCATGCACGGGGCGACGAACTCTAGAGATTAGTCCGGCACTTCCCCATTCGCAGCCAGCACATTGCCCGCAAGATACAGCGAACCCGCGATCAGCACCGTGCCGCCTTGCTTGTGGCGGCTGGCGATGCCCTGCAGCGCTTCTTCAAGGCTGTTCGCGGTCCACGTCTTCTCGACACCAGCATCCCTTGCCATGGCTGCGAGGTCCTCCAGCGGGTGATATTCGCTGCCCTCGATGGGGATCGCGGTCAGGCTGGCGAGGTGCGGGGCGATGGTGGTGAGCGTGGTGCGCGCGTCCTTCGCGCTGAGCATGCCGACAATCGCATCGACCGGCTTTTCCGCCTTGGTGTCGAGATATTTCGCCATCGCCAGTGCAGCATCGGGGTTGTGCCCGCCGTCGAGCAGCACCATGGCTTCGGGCACCATGCGGGTCAGCGGGCCATCGCCGAGCACTTGCAGGCGCGCGGGCCAGATGGCGCTGCGGATGCCTTCGGCCATAGCTTCCGGTGAGACAGAGACAGCATCCTGATGGCGGATCATCGCCACAGCCAGTGCGGCGTTGTCGCCCTGGTGGCTGCCGGGCATCTGCGGCAAGGGGAGGCTGAGGTCTCCCTGCTCGTCGCGATAGGCAATGCCCTCATCGAACACGAGCGCATCCCAGGCCTTGCCCCGCATGAACAGCGGCGCGCCTTCCTCCTCGCAACGCTGCGCGATCATCGCTTCCATGTCATCGCGGTAGTTCTGCGTCACCATGGGGGAGCCTGCGCGCGCGATGCCCACCTTCTCGAATGCTATGCGCACTTCGGGATTGGCGGGCGAGGGCGCGGTCGGGTCCTCATTGAGCAGGAACTGGTGGTGATCGACGCCGAGCGAGGTGATGCCGCAGGCTGCGGGCTTCACCATCACATTGGTGGCATCAAAGCGCCCGCCCAGGCCCACCTCGATCACGCAGGCATCCGCCGGAATGCGCGCAAAGGCGAGCAGGGTGGCAGCTGTGGTGACTTCGAAGAAGCTTGGACCAAGGTCCTCTGAAATATCGAGAACTTCCTTGAGCAGGCTGGCGAGGAGATCATCCGAAATCAGCTCGCCCGCTACGCGGATGCGCTCGTTATAGCGCACCAGATGCGGCTTGGTTGCGACGTGGACCGTCAGCCCTTGCGCTTCCAGCATGGCGCGCAGGTAAGCGCAGGTGGAGCCCTTGCCGTTGGTCCCCGCGACGTGGAAAACCGGCGGCAGGTTCCTTTCGGGATTGCCGAGCCGGTCAAGGATCTCGTGGATCACTTCCAGCCCGATGCGGCCTTGCGGCAGCGACAGGGCGGACAGGCGATCAAGCTGGGCCTGGACCCCGGGGTCACCGGATGAGGCAAAATCCTTCATCGCGAAAATCCTCCCCAGCATGGGGAGGGGGACCATCCGCAGGATGGTGGAGGGGCACCCTCAGCGGCGGAGAGGAGCAGGTGCCCCTCCACCACGCTGCGCGTGGTCCCCCTCCCCGGATCGGGGAGGATCATTATGCCGCCTTGGCCGGAGTGAGATAGTCGAGCAGCTTGGCGAGGGTGGGGCGCAGTTCCTTGCGGTGCGTCACCATATCCACCATGCCGTGCTTGTGGAGATATTCGGCGCGCTGGAAGCCTTCGGGCAGTTGCTCGCGGATCGTCTCCTGGATCACGCGCTGGCCGGCAAAGCCGATCAGGGCGCCCGGTTCTGCAATGTGAACATCGCCCAGCATCGCATAACTCGCCGTGACACCGCCCGTGGTCGGGTCAGCCAGAACGACGATATAGGGCAAGCCAGCCTCTTTCAGGCGGCGCGTCATCACCGTGGCGCGCGGCATCTGCATCAGACTGAGGATGCCTTCCTGCATGCGTGCACCGCCCGCAGCAGTCACAACGATGAAGCCGCATTTCTCGTCCAGCGCCTTTTGCGCAGCGGCACAGAAGGCATTGCCCACGGCCATGCCCATCGAGCCGCCCATGAAGGTGAAGTCCTGCACGCCAACGACCGCCTGTTCGCCCTCGATCGTGCCGAGAGCGGCGGTGAAGGCATCGTCATGCGTGCTCTTGGCGCGCGCGGCCTTGATACGGTCCGCATATTTCTTGGAATCGCGGAATTTCAGCGGGTCTTCCGCCACCACGGGATCGGGCAGCAGGATATAGCCCGGGTCCATCAGCTGCTCGAGGCGAGTATCCGCGCCGATACGGCCATGATGATCGCAGCGCGGGCAGACCGAAAGGTTCGCCTCATATTCGCGGGTGAAGAGCATCTCCTGGCAACGCGGGCATTTCACCCAGAGGTTGTCAGGGGTTTCGCGCTTGTCCCCCCAGGGCAGCGCATTGCGGACACGGGATAGCCAACTCATAATTTTGTCCCTAGCTCAGCTTCTTCGTCATTGCGAGCGCTAGCGAAGCAATCCAGCTTCGGACTTGTGCCTCACGCACGGCAGGATCTGGATTGCCGCGTCGCTGCGCTCCTCGCAATGACGAGGGTAGATCATTTGCGCGCGTTGTGAACTGCTTCTGCCAGCGCGCTCGTCAACGCGCGCAGGTGTTCGGGCGCGTTTTCGCCGAGTTCACCCACGATATCGATGAAGGCGGAGCCCACGACCACGCCATCTGCCACCTTGGCGATGGCTTCTGCCTGTTCGGGCGTGCGCACGCCGAAGCCGACCGCAATGGGCAGGTCGGTATGCTGCTTGATGCGGGAGACATTGGCTTCGATGGAATCGATCGCCGCCTGCTGCTTGCCGGTGATGCCCGCAACGGAAACGTAATAGAGAAAGCCGGAGGAGCCTTCGAGAACCGTAGGCAGGCGCTTGTCATCCGTCGTCGGCGTGGCAAGGCGGATCGGGCTGATGCCCTTGGCGCGCAAGGCAGGGCCAAGGTCCGGGTCTTCTTCGGGCGCAAGGTCAACGCAGATAACGCCATCCGCGCCCACTTCCTCCAGCCGGTCAGCAAACCACTCCGGCCCGCGACGCACCATCGGGTTGGCATAACCCATCAGCACCAGCGGCACATCGGGGTGCCGCTCACGGAAAGCCTTGGCGATGGCGAGCACGTCAGCCGTGGTGGTGCCTTTCGCAAGGCTGCGCAGGTTGGCCTTCTGGATCGCCGGGCCGTCAGCCATGGGATCGGTAAAGGGCATGCCCAACTCAATCACATCAGCTCCGCCTTCCACCAGCGCATCGAGATTGGCGGCGGTATCGCCGTCACCGGCAGTGATGAAACAGACGAGCGCGGCGCGGTCTGGTTTGAAGGCGGACTGGAAACGGGTCATGGGGCTTTCGTAAAACGGCTCTTGATTGCGATGGCTCCCTTGCCGAGGGTGAGCGCAACAAGCAAGAGCATTGCGATCCATGCAGGCCATGTAAGCCAGGGTGAAATGAGCGTTTGGCAGGTGTCAAAGCCGAAAATCATGTCGCTGCCATCGGGGTTCTTTGCGCAGACGGTGTGGAGAAACTCGCCACTTGCCATCAGCACAAGGAGCATGCCGAGGATCGTGAACAAGAGGATCAGCGGCGCGTAGCTTGCGAAGAGTGTCGCCGGATATTCGCGTGCAGGCCGCATTTGGACCAGATCGAACAAGTGCCAAAGGGCCAGGACCATGAAGCCGGGCACATAGAGCGCGAGCAATTCTCCCATCGGTCCAGCCCAGTCGATGATGCTCCAGTCAAGCGGAGCGGAGGCGATGCCATCCATGTCGTAAGTGCGGACGCGGACATCGGGCCTGTCGAAAAACCAGTATGCCGCCATAAACAGATTGGTGAACAGGATCAGCATACCCATGCTGGTGAGCCAGTCGAGCAGCTTCTGGCGGTAGGCGTCAGTCATCGGCCCGCTCCCGGTAAGACGCGATGGTCGTGGAAAGCTTGCTCAGGCAAGCGTAGGCCACAATCGGCGCGACCACGATAACCATGAAGGTGTCGAACGGGCTGGCGGGCACGCAGGGGTGGTACAGCAAGTCGTTGAAATCGCCTGGCTTGTAGCAGAACACGCCGCCATCGCCGGTCAGCCAGATGCCGCCCGCGCCGCTGATGGCCGCAATCGGGCTGGCTAGCAGCAACAGGATGGCAAAGCCGCGATAGCGGGTGAAGATGCCGCCTGTCTGGTGTGGTTCTGATGCCTGCAAGAAATCGCACAGGTGCCAGAATGCAATGGCCGGGAAGAAGATGAGGTAGGCCATGAAGCCGGTGCTCAGCGACCCGGCATGATCGACCAGATCAGTTCGCCCTGTGTAGACCATGCTCAAGGTCACCATCCGCCATGTGATCCCCATCGCCAAGCTGCAGATCAGCAGCAGCAATGCCATGCTGCAAAACCAGTTGAGCAGCTTCTGGCGGTATTCCGCGCTCATGCGCTTTCGGCGTAGCGGCGGCGGGAAATGACGATGCGTGTCACCATGGAAAGGGCAAGCAGCAACAACGGCAGGTGGATGAAGATCGAAATATAGAGCGGATCGCGGAACGGATCGGTGAACTTCATGCAATCGGATGGGGCTGGAGCACAATAAGTATCAAAGCCAAAGCACGGCGGCCCTATTTGCTTCGAAATGCCCTGTTGTTCGCACACCGTGTTGAAGTTAGTCGCCAGC
>JAUIJI010000002.1 GCA_030431435.1 Alphaproteobacteria bacterium
CCGTCTATGTCCTTTTCGGTGCCTTTCTGGTCACCGACCTGCAGGATCACTTTTTCCGGGATTTCGCCTGCCTTTTTCGCGTCCGTCACCAGCCGCGTCAGCCGCTCGAACGGCAAGGTTGCGCCGACGGTGGCGAAGAGCAGGTCTTCCTTGTCGCCCTCAGGCCCTTCGATTTCGGCCAGAGGATCGAAGCATACTGACCCTTTCCAAAGCCCTGCCACACTCTTCGACTGGGCGATGCGGTGATGCGCCAGCGGGCCGCACAGACGCGCGAATTTGCTCGGCTTGTCGAAGCGGGCAAAACTGTCGACCAAAATGATCCGCGCCCCGAAGAGCCGTGCCCACAACACGATCAGGCATTGCGATCCCGCGCCTGTCGATATCACCCAGTCCGGCCGCCTCCTGCGGATGATGTCAAAGCTCTGCCACAGGCTCCTGAAGGCCCCGACGAGCATCTTGACCGGCGCGCCAAGCTTGGCCTGACCGACGGCGAAATGGGGCACGAATTCGGTGGCGACATCGCGCGCGATCGAGCGGCCCAGCGCGGTATCCTCGGTAACGATGAAGTGCGGATGGTCCTGCCAAAGCCGCTTGAGGTCAAGGATCTGCCGAACGTGTCCCCCGCCTGATGCGGCGAGGCATATTGTTGCTGTCTTTGCGGGAGCCTTCATGCGGTGTGAACCTTATCGGGCCCCACGGGGCCTGGATTGCCTGCCCGTTTCGCGAGCATAGTAGAGCGCGCCAAGGGCGCAGGCCAAAGCCAGTGACCCGTCAATGATCCAGTTGAGATGGATCGGCGAGGCATAGAGGATCCTGTCTGTGGCGTGGAAGGAAACCAGCCGCAGGCCCCAAAGCGGAATGTAGCCGAACAAGGCAAGGAGAGCGAAAAACCGGGCCTTGCCTGCACGCGAGCGGCGACGCTTCTCCCACATACGCCAGAGCGCAAAAGCTGTCGCCGTGGCGAGCAGGATGATCAATACGGCGGCGACCGACTGAAAGTCACCACGGGCGTCATAAAGGTCCTGCGTGCGCACCCATTCGCGCAGGCTCGCCCGGGCCAACTCTTCCAGGCCGGCAATCCTTGTCACTGCCAACAGCACGAACCCGGATGCGATGACAAACCATTGCACCATGTCATGCGTGGGACGATGGGCTTGGCGCGCTGCTCGCACCGCGACAATCGCTGCTACGGCGACAAGCAGATAGACAAAGGCCCCGAAGAAATTCATCCGGACTTCCTCCATGCACAACGGTCGCTGGCCACTTCACCGGCAGATGTGCTGTCACGTGCGAAGATTGCCAGTCCCCTCGATGGTGTGCGATATGCCATTGATATGCCAATGCTGCACCGCAGCGCAAAGCGCAATCAACATCCAGCTATTCGCTTGCTGTGCAGGATTCAACTCGTTATGCAATGCAACACGATCTAGTGGCATATACATATCCGGGGGTGAGGCACTTGTTGCCAGAAACAGATAATTCAGCGGGCAATCGTCTTGTTCGCGCAGTCCTTTGCGGCATGCTGCTGGCCGGCACAGCGGCCTGTTCCTCATCCATGGAAGCAAGCCCCGGTATCGCTGTCTCGACTCCTGACATAGCATCCGGGCAGCAGGATTTTTCCACCGCCATCAGTCGCGACTATCCGTTGCGCCCTTCGGACATCATCAGCATCATGGTGTTCCGCGAGGAAGGGCTTTCGATGCCGCAGGTCGCGGTTTCAGCAGACGGCCAGATTTCCTTTCCCCTGGTGGGCAGCCTGACGGTTGCCGGCATGTCTCCGGCCAGCGTCGAGCAGCGACTCGAAGAATTGCTCGAGGCGCGTTATCTGCGCGAAGCAGACGTGACCGTGAACGTGCTTGACTACACCTCCCACCAGGTGACGGTGGAGGGCGCCGTGCAGGAGCCCGGCGTTTACCAGTTTCTGCCCGGAACCAGGCTTTCGGGCGGTGTGGCCCTTGCAAACGGGCTGGACAGAGTCGCGGAGCCGCAACAGGTCGCCGTGTTCCGCCAGACGGAAAGCGGCATGCAGATTGCCAAGTTCGATTATGCTGCGGTCAGCTCGGGTGCGATGCTTGATCCCGTGCTCTTGCCGGGCGACCGCATCGTTATCGGTGTCGATGGGCTGGAACAGTTCTGGCAGGATTTCCTGAAGGCACTGCCTGCCTTCGGTCTGTTCACCAACATATAAGATTCAAGGGCGGGCGAACGACCATGCAGAACGAAACAAACAATGCTGCGGCGGGCCAGTCTGTTGTAGATCGCTATCTTCCCAACGGACAGGCGGCAGCTGCTCCGGCGGCTTCGCAGAACCTCTTCAGTTTCTCGACCTTGCGCGCCATCCTGTGGCACCAGCGCTATGTCCTCATTGGTGTTACCATTCTCGCGCTCGTGGCGGGTCTGGTCGTCACCATGCTGGCAACGCCGCGATACCAAGCCGTGTCTGCGCTGCGGGTGGATACCGCTGACGGGCAGCTGCTGATGGGCCAGGAAGTGGTCGATCCGAGGATTTCTGCCAGCGAATACCAGCGCTATCTCTCAACCCTGGCGGCGGTGATCGAAAGTCGCAAGCTCGCTGCGAGGGTGGTGGAAGATCTGAATCTCTCCGAAAATCCCGAGATCATGGGCGACTCCATCCTCGATGGTCCGCCCGAAGGGGTGAGCGAGGAAAGCTGGCGGGCAAGCCTGGCGGAAGCTGCAATCGACGCGGTGCGCAGCGGTTTGTCGGTCGAGACCCCGATCGGCACCCAGATCCTCGAGATCCACTATGAATCAACCGATCCGGTGCTGGCAGCGGCAATCGCCAATTCCTACACGGACAACTTCTTCGCTGAAGACATTGCGCGTGGCGAAGAAGTCAATGCCTACGCTCTCGAGTTCCTTGAAGGGCAGATCGCCGAAGTGCGTGGAAGCCTGCAAGAGGCCGAGATGCAGGTGATCAATTACGCCCGGTCCAACCAGATCATCGGTTCACCGCTTTCTTCCGGTGAACCCGCCGGATCGAGCCTCGGCAACGGTGGTGCAACCGGTCTTGCGCCGACACTTGGTGCGCAGAGCCTGTCGAATGTCAACGAGCTCTACACCGAGGCGCGTGCCGAGCGCATTGCCGCGGAATCCCGCTGGCGCGTGATCGAGAATGTGCCCCCGCAGTCAATTCCGGAGATACGCGACAATCCCAACATTCAGGCGATGCGCACCCAGCTTGCCGAGCTGGAAGCCGAACTGGCTGACCTGCGCCAGCGTTACCAGGATGATTATCCCGCTGTTCGCGAGGCGATGGCCGGGGTGGAAACGCTGACCCAGCGCATCGACAACGCAAGTGCCGAGATCAAGGCGGGCATCCGCAATGACTTCCTTATTGCCCGCAACCGGGAGCAGGCGCTGTCGAACGAACTTGGATCCATCGCCAATGATACGCTCGACGAACAAAATCGCCGCGTTCAGTACAATTTGATAGACCGCGATGTGGCGGCGTTGCGTGACCAGCTGGCCATGCTGCTGATGCGGTACAACCAGGTATCGTCGGCATCCAGCCTGCGCGCCAGCGACGCGACCGTGCTTGACCGCGCAACCGTGCCGCGTAGCCAGTCCTCTCCGAACCTGCGGAACAACCTGCTGATCGCCTTGATCCTCGGCCTCGGTCTTGCAGTTGGCCTTGCGGTCCTGCGCGAAGCACTCGATGATCGCATCTACACTGCGGATGACATCGAAAAGCTCCTGGGCCTTGGTGCGCTCGGTCAGACACCGCATGTACCCGATGATGAGGTGGTCGAAGAGCTCAGCCATAACTTCAGCGCGCTCAGCGAGGCTTACTCCTCGATCCGGGCGACGCTGGATTACAGCCTGAGGAAGCAGAGCAACCAGGTCGTCCAGATCACCAGCAGCGAGGCTGGTGAAGGCAAGACCACCAGCTCGATCGCGCTGGCGCAGAAATATGCGCTGACCGGCAAGAAGGTACTGTTGGTCGATCTGGACCTGCGCCGCCCGGCCCTGGCCAAGCGTCTTGGTGCCGAAAGCCCGAAGGTTGGTTCTGTGGATGTGCTGTTCTCGCGGGTGTCCATGGACGAAGCGCTTATCTCAAGTGGAATCGAGAACCTCGATATCCTTCCACAGGCAGAGGCGCCGGCAGATCCGGTGGAGATCCTGTCCTCGGGTCTCGTCGCGGAATTCCTGGCCAAGGCGCGCGCCAGGTATGACGTGGTCATTGTCGACAGTCCGCCGGTCATGGGCATCGCTGATGCCCCGCTGCTTTCGCGCTTCGTCGATGCCACGGTCATGGTCGTGGAAGCCAACCGTTCGCATCACGGGCAGATGCGCAAGTCCGTACGCAGGCTGCGCGATATGGATGCGAATATCGTGGGTGTCATCCTGACCAAGTACCGTTCGCTCGATGCAGGCGAAGGCTATGGTTACGGCTACAACTACTATTCCTATTCCAAGGGATCGTGACCTGATCGATTACAGCGATCTTGCCGAGGCGGCTGTTTGATCCTCGGCAAGCTCGCATCCGGGGAAACGCTCATGCGAAAATATCGCATCCTGCACGTCTCCGCAGATTTCCCCGATTGCGTGCAGGCCGCGAAGACGCCCGTAATCCGAACCTTGCTCGAGCTGGTTGCAGACCAGTTCGATCAAGAGGTGTGGTCGCTCAACCGCTACTCGCCGCCGCCGCTTTCGTTTCTGGTCAATGCCGTAGGTCGCGGGTTGCAGCCGCGACTTGGTATCGAGCAGCAGGCATTCGAATTTGGAACCGCAGTTCGCTACGCCGCGCCGCCGCGCGGGCTGTTTCACGCCACCATGCTCAGGCAACTGGGCGATCAACTCGCCCGGAGCCTTGAGGGAAAGCCGCTGCCTGACATCATTATCGGGCACAAGCTTTCGGTAGAAGGCCTGGTGGTGCGACGCGCGGCCCGGAAACTCGGCATTCCCTATGGCCTCTCGATCCAGGGAAACACCGATGCCAAGATCCTGTCAGCACGCGCAGACCTGAAAGGCGAATTCGCACGCACATTTCATGAAGCCGCCGTGGTATTCCCGTTCTCGCCATGGGCCTTGCGGAGAGTGGAAGAGCGATTGGGAAAACGCAGCGGGCCGGTTCATATGCTTCCCTGCGCTACCGAAATCGACACCCCGCTCTCGCCGAACATGGCCGGCGAAGGCCTCGTCAGCGTGTTTCACTTGCGCGGCCAGCATACCAAGAACCTGTCAGGCATGGCGCAAGCGATGCGATTGCTGGAACGGGGTAAAGAAGCCCCCGGTCTGGCTATCCTTGGCGGCGGTAGCGAGGCTGAGCTGGCGCGCTGCCAGTCCATAGCACGCATCACTTCGAAAATCGAATTCGAAGGGCCGATTAGCCGTGAAGCACTGCCTGAGCGCCTCAACCGGGCGGCAGGCTTTGTCCTGCCCTCGCGCAGGGAAAGCTTTGGCCTCGTGTTTATCGAGGCCCTGTTCTGCGGCCTCCCTGTTATCTACCCGGCTGGCGCAGCCGTTGATGGCTATTTCGATGATGCCGAATTTGCCTTGCGCGTCGATGCCAGCGACCCTGCCGCGATCGCCGATGCCATGCGCAAACTTGTGCGTGACCAGAAACAAATGAAGCGTGCACTTGCACTTTGGCAGCAAAGCGAAGACGCGGTGCGCTTTAGCCGAGCAGCGATTGCACAAGTGTTCAATAAAGGGTTACGCTACGCCGTCGAATCCTCACGACTTGTCCCCCCACAGAAGAGCGGTACAGCATGAGCCCGGATGCAACAGGAAAGGACAAGGTCGACCTTGGCGTGTCGATCGTCACCTTTCAGTCGGCAGACGTGATTGCCGCTTGCCTTGAGAGCTGTTTTCGATCCGAAGGTGCGCGTCTCAGGGTTGTGGTGGTCGACAATCACAGCAGTGACAACACGCGCGAGGTCATCCGCGAATTTGCCGCGAGCAATGCCGCCAGCATTTCGTTTGCGGAAGCAGAACTGGGCGAGATTGCGCAGGCGCGTGCTGACCTCACCCTGATCAAGTCGCCCGTGAACGGTGGTTTCGCTTATGGCGTGAACCGCGGCCTCGAAGTGCTGCTGGGTGATCCGGAACTGGAGTTGTTCTGGGTACTCAATCCCGATTGCACGATCATGCCTGACACCGCTGCCATCTATGCCCGCGAAGGCCGGGGCGGGGGCTTTTCGTTGATGGGTGGGCGGACCCTGTTCATCGACCGCCCCGATCTTGTGCAGACTGACGGCGGGCGAGTTTCGCGCTGGACGGGCGTAGTCGATTCGATCAACCACAGCGTCCCGCTGAAGACTGCGGCGGTTCCCGATGAAACAGACCTGCATTTCATCACAGGCGCGAACTGTGTGGCACACCGCGCCTTCCTGGAAACATCCGGGCTGATGAACGAGGACTATTTCATCTATTACGAGGAAGTCGACTGGGCGTTTCAGCGCGGCAAGCTGCCGCTCAAGTTCGTTCCCGAATCCCTGACGCTGCATCACGGGGGCACTGTTATCGGCACAGGCTCGCACAGCAGGCGTGCCTCGGCATTCGCCAATTACTTCAATTATCGCAATCGCATGCGCTTCATGCGGCAGTTCTATCCGGCATCGCTGGTTGTCGCCATGGCCTATGCCATGGCGAAGGCCGGACAATTGTTGCTGATTGGCGCGAAGGATGAAGCATTCGCCATCGTCGCTGCGGTGCTGGGGATGGCTCCGCCGCAAGCCGTGGAAGACAAGGTCGAGCCTTCGGCGCGCGAAATGGCGTTCGGGGATCATGCAAGGTGAGCAAGGTGATCGTGCTCAATTTCCATGGCATTGGCGATCCTCACGCCGGCGTGCCGACTGACGAGGCACCCTATTGGCTGCCGGCCGATCGGTTCAAGGCGATCATCGACAGGGCGCAGGATGGCGGAGTTGCGGGCGAAATTGCCTTCACCTTCGATGATGGCAACAAGTCCGACATGCTCGCTGCGAGCATGCTTGCCGAGCGCGGGCTGAAAGGTGCCTTCTTTGTCCTCGCAGGACGGCTGGAGCAGGCACATTACCTTTCCGGTGACGATCTGCGCGAACTGGACAGGCTGGGCATGGCGGTGGGCCTTCACGGCCGCCACCATGTAAACTGGCGCAACCTCGACGATGTCGAGTTTGTCTCGGAAACAGTGGCTGCCCGCACGGAGCTCGCAGCCATCCTGGGCAAGCCGATAGACGAAGTGGCCATTCCCTTTGGCGCCTATAATCGGGCTGTCATATCGCGCCTTCAGAAGCAGGGTTTCAGGCGGATCCATACCAGTGATCCCGGATTGGCAGAAAGCAGCGCGCGAATCTGGCAACGCAACACGCTGCGCAGTGACATGGACGAGGCGCGGATCGAAGCAATATTGCAGGACAGGCGTTCGCTTCCCAAGCGCGTGCAAGCGATGGTGAAGCGCAACCTCAAGAGGTATGTGATCTGAAACATGCCCCTTGCTCGGCAAGGTGAACCGGCGCCTTGCGGGGTGGTCGCAAGTACAGGACAATCGGAGTTGGCAACACATGTTCCAGTTTGAATTGGACGCGAGGCACGCGCCCGCAAGCGCGCCCGATTGTGTGCCGGATGACAGGCCGGAACTGTCGCATCGAGCCTTCCTGTCATGGGCGGAACATTGCGTCGAATGTGCTGCCCCGGCCTGCTACCAGACTTGCGACCTTTACGATCCAACGCCCTTGGGAAAGTGCCGCCGTTTTGCCGATGGGCTCTTGCGCACGGAAACCGGGGCGGATGTCCGTTTCCGCAAATGGGCCAAGCTGGAAACACAAGGCAGCGCCACCATGCTGCCGGTTGAGCAGGTCGACAGCTGGGAGAAGATGCTCTCGCTCGCCGCGCGGCCAATCGATGTGGCGGGCAAGCTCGTCCACCGGGTCACGGGCAAGGACAAGTTTCTGTTAGCGCGCGAGGCGCTGTACAAGCGCGTTACCGCGAAGGCGAGCGGTACGCCGTCAAACCTGCGATCCCAGATATTCCTTGCCGAACTGACCAATCGGGGCGACCGGCCTGCGCACCTCATCCTCTCCGCCTATGTTGACAAGAACCGGATGACTGCAGCGGTCAGCGTCGACCAGCTTCCGCCGCCGGTGAATGCTCATATCGAAGCTCCGGCGGGCTTTTCACGCCACATGCTCGATGTCGATTCCATGCGCCCGGTGATCGAATCCGGCTTGCCTTTCAATTTCGCCGTCACGCCGCAGGACGATGCGGAATACCACATCGAATTTCACTGCCTCGACCTTGGTATCTTGAAGGACGATGGCGCGTCGGTTGCCACGGACCATGCGAAAGGCAGCGACTGGAAGCCAGCCAAGCTGGTCATTTTCGATCTCGACAACACGCTCTGGAAGGGTGTTCTGCTGGAGGGTGAGGTGGAACCATACCCTGAGCTGAAGGAGTTGTTCCGCCAGCTGGATGAGCGCGGAATCCTCATCTCCATCGCCAGCAAGAATGCGCATGACGATGCCATGGCCAAGCTGGATCAGGTCGGCGTGTCCGAATACCTGCTGTTCCCGCAGATCGGCTGGACTGCCAAGTCCGCCGGCATCAAGCGGATCGTCGAGGCGATCGACATTGGCAGCGATACGGTGATCTTCGTCGATGACAATCCGTTTGAGCGCGAAGAGGTCGAGGCGTCGGTGGCTGGCGTGCAGGTCCTGCCTGAAACCGCCCTTGGTGAATTGCTCGACATGCCGCGCCTTGCCGGCAGCAACACGCCCGAGGCGCGTGAGCGCCGGCAGATGTATCAGGCGGCAATTGTCCGTAACGAGGCGGCGTCCGGCTATGGCGACGATTATCTCGATTTCCTGCGCGATTGCCAGATCGTCACAACGATCAGGCGCGATGGGCCGGATGATGCGATGCGCATTGCCGAACTCGTCCAGCGTACGAACCAACTCAACTTTTCCGGCACCAAATATACCCGCGAGCAGACCGAAGCCCTGCTCGCGCGCGGTGATCAGGAGCGCTACGTGATCGATTGCCGCGACAAATTCGGTTCATACGGGACGGTGGGGTTCTGCCTTGT
This sequence comes from Alphaproteobacteria bacterium, assembly GCA_030431435.1. Taxonomy (GTDB): domain Bacteria; phylum Pseudomonadota; class Alphaproteobacteria; order Sphingomonadales; family Sphingomonadaceae; genus Alteraurantiacibacter. The sequence continues at coordinate 9,029 of JAUIJI010000002.1, forward strand.
CGATCGCGAGCCGGATGCCACGGGTGAAAGCGACGTGCTGCATATCCGCGATTTCATGCTGTCATGCCGCGTGCAGGGCAAGTTCATCGAACAGGCCATGATCTGGCACCTTGCCGAGATCGGACCGAATCCGGTGTCAGAAGTGCGCGTCAACTTCCGCAAGACCGAGCGGAACAAGGCTGCGCAAATGGTTCTGGAGAAACTCGCCTTCGCCAGTGATCCGGCAGGCGAGGGCTATCGCAGGCGCTATTCGGCTGAAGATTTCAGCGCTGATTTCATGGAAGTCAGCGACAAGTCAGCTTGAAGTTGGGGGCCAAATATCACCGCGATGGACGCGCTGAAAGCGACGCGACGATCCCCACGATCAGGAAAAACCACGTCAACGCCGAGCCGAAATAGGCAACGGTGAAGCCAAGCAGCACCATCAGCACCAGGCAAATGCCCAACCCGACCATTGTGATCCGGTCCCGCCAGTCCATCAACACCGAACGGCGGCCAAGCTGGATCGTAATTACCAGGCAAAGCAGCAGGAAACAGAACGGCACGATGATACCATGGCGGATGGCCAGCATCAGCCAGTGATTGTCGATCGATTCACCCATCCATGCCGGCCGCTCATAACCGGTAAATCCGATGCCGATCAGCGGATGATTGGCAACGGACTGCGTACCGAATTCCCAAATCAACAAGCGGTACTGCGCCGTGTAGGGGGTGAGGGTAAATCGGGCCAGCGAGGCAATGGCCCCGTTTTCCGCAATCACTTCGAGCAATGCGAACAGCAGGGTCGCGCCAAAGATCAGCAAGGGCCAGTTGAGCAGGTCCGACTTCTCCTGCACTCTATCGTAAACCAACAGGCCGGTCGCCAGGATCAGGAACAGCAATGCGGCGGAGCTACCCGACGAGAATGCAAACACTCCAGCTGACACACCAAGCAGGAATGGCCATCCGCGCAAACCTGAGGACCAGAAGAGAGGCAGCATGCTGGCCATGAAAATTCCGCCAAGAATGGGGTGCGAGAACGGGCCATAGGCACGCAGCAGGCCAAAGCGCGAGTCTCCGACGGCAACCGACGCTCCCACAGCCTCCCCCTCGACATAACCTTGGAGCGGGCCAAAAACCGCAGCGCCAAGGGAACGGATGATCAGTCTTCCGCTGATCGCTTCCAGCATCATGATACCGCCAATTGCCACCACTCCCGGTGCAATCAGCACCAGCAAGCGGCGCAGGTCAGTGAGGTTCCTGATGCACTGCCGGGCGATGAAATAGGGAATAATCACGTCAAGCCCGAGAGCGGTGCCACGCAGGATCCCTTGGGCAAATCCGTAATACAAGACGAAGGAGAAGACCATCCAGAAGCTGCCCAGCAGCGCAAGGCCGTCAACCAGCTTGAACGGCACATTGCCGCGCACCATCTGGAGCAGCAGGAACGGCAGCAGCAGGAAACCAACGATGCGCGGAGCGTAGAGATTTTGTCCGGCCAGAGTGAGCCGGACTTCCGGCGGCAATAGCGCGCTGTACACCAGCAGGACGATCGGCAGCAGCGTGAGCAGCGAGCCATATCGCCCGGGAGCTGCAGGCTGCCCGGTGCGCAAAGGCCCGTCATAGGGCCCGGCAAGATTGCCTGCAGTCATTGTCATCTGGCCACCATCTCCATAACCACTTGCCGAAAGGGCAGAGCAAAGCAAGTATTGAATGCGGCATCGCGGCAATTAGAGAATTCGCTTTCCTACAAGTTCGGTAGGCCAATAGCGGACGTTCTCCTGTTGTTCCAAATATGGAGAATCCAATGGCTGTCGATCCTTTTGAAAATTTTGCACAAAGCCCGATGGCGCCGGCAACCGACTGTTTTGGCATCTTGCCGAGCGACGTGGCCGATTTGCCCAGCGCGACAAAGGCGCTGTACATCGGCACCGGCGGTGATGTGAATGTCCTGGCCGTTTCGGCAAGTGGGCCGGTGGTGCTGCGCAATGTCGGTGCTGGCACCATCCTGCCCATTCGCGTTGCCAAAGTGCTCGCATCGGGCACGACTGCTGACCATATTATCGGACTGGGCTGATGCAGATATTCGGATTGGGGATCAGCCCCCTGATGGGCCATTCGCCGAGAACTCCCCCACCGCCAGGAGGGTTTGCGCTCCAGGTCGCGCCCTCGGCCAGTTGGAACGGCATTGCCGGTAGCGGATTCCAGTCGCCGCCGTCCGATCCGGTTCGGACGACGGCCAAGCCGGCAATCCGCCTTATCGTTCCTCCGAACCAGTATTTCACTGACACGTTGACGATCGGCGTCATGGCTGCCGCCAACGATGGTGGATCGATGATCCAATCCCTCGGACTGCAGAAGGTGCGCGTCTATTTCGAGGATGATACGCCGACCGATATTCCGGTACCGTCATTCCGCACTTTTGCGGATGCCAACGGCGTTCCCGTGACATACCTTGGCTGGTGGATCACATTGCGGAAACCTGAAGGCATCTCAGGCCACGGCCACGTCTATTTCGAAGCCGTTCCGCGCGATCCGACCATGCAATCCCGCGTTATCGGCCCTTACCAGTTCAGCCCACAGGATGCCTTGCACGACTACGAAATCGAGGTTGCGGCCAGTGGCCCGATCGTCCCCGGCGAGCGCTACCAGACCATCAAGGCCGCGCAATCATGGCTCCGCGACCAGGGAGCGGAAAACCCGCTCATCACGATCACCGAGAGCGCCAATTACGTTCTGGAACGCTACAACAACTCTCACGGCCAATATGTTGGCGAAGGGTATTGCACGATCCGGGCATCGGTTCCGGTCACGATTGGCCATCCCGGGCCATTTGTGAACAACATCACTGCCCAGGCGCGCACATTCTACGATGGCATGCGGTTTGTCGGGAACAACATTACCCTCGACTTCCAGTTCATGGACGCCATCTATTCGGAAGGTGGCTATACCGGCCGCCAGCACTGGTTCGATGGCGTGACGATCATGAACGGTGGTGGCCATTACATGCTCTGGCGTGGCTTGCACCGGACCTTCAACTTCTGCCGGTACCGGCCCTGGATAACCGAATGCGACATCTCCGACCTGCCCAATATGGTCAACGGCGCAAACCTGGTTCGCGGCTGCTACCTGCACGGCGGTTACAGCGATTGCGCAACTGATGCCATGTGCGTGATCGGCAACCGTATCCATAATTGGAACAGCCGCCCCTACATCGACGAGCTTCCGGCGCTGACGGTACAGTATATCGGCCCGGGTGCGACTGCGACGCTCGACCTGGCTGGCAACAGTATTGCAAACAATCGCACGCTGACTGCCAAGGTTGACGGATCGACCGTCGGCTCTTTCACGATAACCAACACCGAAGCCGGCTGGCTGGCGGATACCAACTATACCGTGCAGAACGTGGTCGACTGGCTGAACAGCCTGCCAGGCTGGACTGCTACGCTGGATAGCGACGAAAGGGCCGCCGGTGCGTTATCGAAGCTGAACGGGAAAGGCGGCCCCTTCACTGGGCTGGATGTAAAAACGGCTCCCACCCAGCTTGTCACTATGATCGATCTGCACGCCGATTTCTGGCAGCTGCTGGAAGACTACAGCTACGCGATCACGGCGCGCGAAAACCGTATTGTGATGGACAATGTGCTGACCGAGTTCGCCGGTCAGAAGATATTCCTCTCTGCGGGCACGGTCGAAGCGCATGACATGATGTTCCTCAACAACGCCATGCATGATCTGGATGATACCGGGTATCAGGACGAAACGATCCTCTTCAGCCAGCTTGCCCGCAACAAGCACAGCCATGTGGTGATCGCGCACAACTCCATGATGCAGACAATGGTGCTGCGAACCGACGTTGGTTACGATCCCGATGGCTACTGCCTGATCGCCAATAATGCTCTGAAGGGTATCGTCTGGAGTGCCGCAGCAGACAGTGATCTGGTGCTTGCCAACAACCACCTGTTTTCCGGTCAGACGATCCCGGCTTATGCCACCGGAACGACTGTCGGTGGTGACGAAACCACGCTGTTCGCGGACCTCGCTAACGGCAATGCCTCGCCAGCGGGCGAATTGTTGGCGAACCCGAAACCGTCGGTGCTGGCGTTCGACCTGGCGCAGGTGCCGCGTATCGCTTCTGCCCCGGCAGGCAGCCGCGCATTGTGAAGGAATTTGGAGAGGCTGGCGCGATACCGGCCTCTCCATTCAAGTTCTCGGCTGCAGAAAGGGCACAAAACGGCCGAGCCCCAAGCTCGCCAGCCTTTCGCGGATTTCTTCTGGCATCTGCCATAGGGTAAAGCCCAAAGAAGCCAGACCAAGCGCGCACCCGCTGGCAAGCAGCCACGCCCATGATGCGAATGACTGCGCTGCAAGCAAAGCGAGCGCGATCAGCACGACCTGCGGCAACAATTGCCCAAGCAGGCGCTTGGCGACCATGCCCGATTTGGCAAGCAGGGCGGAAAGGTCGACCAGGCAGCGCAGCGAATAGGCAGCGGCAAATCCAACCAACCCGTAGTAGGTGCCCAGTGAGTACAGCACCGCGAAGTAGAACGGCAGTTCGGCCAGATGGAGCAGCGCGGTAAAGCGCGGATTACCCCGGGCCTGAAGAAAGGCGTAGGGCACATTGGCCAACGCGTTGAACCAGAAACCGACCAGCAGCGCATGGGCCACCGGCACTGATCTCCAGTCGAGGTCCTCCCCCAGCCACAGCGTAAGCAGTGGTGCTGCGAGACAGATCATCCCGACAATTACCGGTGTGAACAATTGCCCGATCAACGCGGTATATTGCCGGCATCGCGCCAGCGCCGCGCTGCCCGTCTCCGATGCAAAGCGGGGGAAGAGTGCCTGCACCAGTGCAATCGGCAAGACCTGGGCCCTGCTCGCGATCTGGAACGGGATGGTATAGGCGGCCACGGCCACGGCCCCCAGCACGACGCCGATGATGAAGCGATCCGCTATGATCATCAGTGGACCGATCAGTGCCGTGACCATGATCCACACGCCAAAGCCCAGCAAACGCTTGATCTCTTTCCAGGAGACGCGGATCGCTTCGCCGGAAAGGAAGGTCTGCCAAACGCCGAAAACCACGATCACAATTCCGATTGCGCGGCCAACCAGCGCGCATATGACCAGCACCAGCAAGTCCTGCGAATAGAAATAGGCGGCGAGCAGCGGCAACACCTGCATCCCGCTGGTGCTGGCAAGGTTGCCGAAGGATGCGAGCTTGAACTGCTCCAGCCCCATCAGCGATCCGCTGCCTACGCCGATCAGCGCCACTACTGGCGTGCACAGTGCGAGGGCCCATGCTGATCGCACAAGTTCGGCTCTCAGGCCCTCCTCGATCTGGAACGGGCCGGAAAAGAAGTAATCAGCGCTGAAATAGACCAGCATCGCACTGAACAGGCTGAAGACGAGGATTGCCGCGAGAGCCGAGGCAACAGCTAATGACATTTCGCTGCGTGGTGCGCCCGCCATTGATCCGATGCGCTGTGTGATAGCCCGGCCAAGTCCGAAATCAGCCTGTCCGAAATATCCCAGCAGCAGCCAGCAGATGGCCAGCGCACCATAGCGTTCCGCACCGATCTGCGAGATGTAGAGCGGCACGGTCACGATGCTGATGATCACGGGCAAGCCGGTGCTCATCAGGCTGAAGAGTGTGTTTCTGGCTAGGCGCATTCTTGTTCCACCACCCCCGCGTCCGTTTCGGCAATGCCCGCACCCGTTGTGCAATGCAATGACGGTGTGTCTGGCCGATTGGGACTGGACTTGCCTGTCCTTTGAGGTAGTGCACTTCGCAGTTGCACAAAACGAGGTGGCATCAGTGCAAATTGCGGGAAGTCCCGATCCGACTGAATGGCCGGAAACCGCATTCGAAGAGGCATCATCTTGCCTCTTCTGCAGTGGAACCGCTTTCTCGCCAGCGGTCGCCGATGTCGCTGACGAGTTCTTCGATTGCGTGCAGTTCCTTTCCGCATTCGTGCGATGCAATGATTGCCAAAGCCTTGTGCTCAAGCGCCGCTTGACAGCCGACTACCTGCCTCGCGCCTATGCCCGGTATTATACGCACGAGGATGGCAGCGGCAGCCTTGGTGCCAATGGGTTGAAGGGGCGCTTGCGCGCTGCCTATATCGATCACCGGTTCGGCGGTTCGCGATCTCCGGCAAAGCTGCTTGGCGCTGCGCTTTACCGTCTTGTCGGCGGCAATGTCGCAGAGACCGATGCCGCTTTCCGCTATGTCCCGCCAGCCCCTGCGCGGATCCTCGATTATGGCTGCGGTGGCGGCACCTTCCTCACGCGCCTCGCGTCGAGTGGCTATGACGTGACAGGTGTCGATTTCGACCCTGTATCGGTGGCCAAGGTGCGCGAGGCCGGGATTCCTGCCTTCGATCCTGCAGAAGCTGATGAGCAGGACTGGCAAGGCAACTTTGATGCCATTACGCTCGGCCATGTGATCGAACATGTCTACGATCCGCGCGCGCTGCTCGGCCGATTGCGCGACTGGCTGGCCGATGATGGCATGCTTTATATCGAAGTGCCCAATGCGCAGGCCACCGGCCTCGACATATTCGGCCGGTTCTGGCGCGGTCTGGAAGCGCCGCGGCACCTGGCCATTCCCAGCCTCGAAGGCCTGCGGCTCGCCTTGGCGAATGCGGGCTTTGCAATCGATCAGGTCAACCTGCGGCACCCGGTGCGCGCCTGGATGTGGGCCGAATCGCTGCAAGCATCGCCCGAGCAAGAGCGTGAGGCACTGCGCAAGGCGATGGCCGCCGCGCCCGCGCTGACCGAGGTCAACGCCGAATTCCTGACGATCGTCGCAAGGCCGGTGCAGTCATGACAAGCAAAGCACGCGAATTCATCAAGCGGCATATCCCGGCCAGCGCCCGCAAGCTGGTGTTCGGCTTGCGCGATGCGCTTGGCCAGCCGCCAATCGATGAGGCTGTGCTGGCGCATTACCGGTTCGATCCCGATGCCAGCGAGCGTCCGCGCCTGAGCTTGGTGATCGACAATCTCACGCCCGCTTCCACCTTCGGCGGCGTGGTAACGGGCATCGATATCTTCCTGCGGCTGGCGAAGGAGGCGGGGCCGGAGCTGCAGGACCTGCGGCTGATCCTGACCAATCCGACGAGCGACAGCGACAGCGCGATCATGCTGGAACGCGCGGCAAGGCTCGGCTTCGATCCGGCCAATGTCGAGGTGGTGCAGGTGACCACTGCGGACGAGAAGATCACGGTGCGCGCGCGGGACATGTTCGTCACCTACAACTGGTGGACCACGCTCAACACCTCCGAACTGGTCAAGGCGCAGGCAGCGCATTTCGGCCAGCCGATCAAGCCGCTGATCTACCTGATCCAGGAATACGAGCCGCATATGATCGTGTTCTCGGCGGCGCAGATTCTCGCGCGTGAGGCCTATGACACTCCCGAGCGGTTATGGGGCGTGGTGAACAGCAGCAATTTGCACCGCTATTTCGAGATCCAGGGCCACCAGATCGAGCGCGCCTTCGTGTTCGAGCCGGTGATCAACGACAAGCTGCGCCCGCATCTGGACAGCGTGGTGTCCAGCGCGCGCGAAAAGCGCATCCTCGTCTATGGCCGCCCGTCGATCGCCCGCAACTGCTTCCCTGCGCTGGTTCGCGGTCTGCGGCGCTGGGCGGCACAGTTTCCGGGTAGCGAGGAATGGTCAGTGATCTCGGCTGGCATGGCGCACAAGCCGATCCCGCTCGGCAATGGCAAGGCGATCACCTCTGTCGGTAAGCTCTCGCTTGATGGCTATGCCGAGATGCTGCTCGGCAGTTCTGTCGGCGTCAGCCTGATGGCCTCGCCGCACCCCAGCTATCCGCCGCTGGAGATGGCGCATATGGGGCTGCGCGTGGTGACCAATTCCTACCTGTGCAAGGACTTGTCGAGCTTCCACCCCGGTATCGTCTCGACGGACAGCATTGCCGAGGAGGCGCTTGCGGATGCCATTGCCAAGGCATGCCGCGATGCTGGCGAGCCGCCCTCTGGCCATCGCAATGAAAGCTACGTTCGAGAGGAACTCTACCCGTTCATGGGCGAGCTTGCCGAGGCGGTGCGCGGGGAGCTTGGGCTCTAGGCAGCCTGCTGTCGTGTCAGCTTTTGCCAAGCGGGCAGCAAGCGATCCGCACCCGGTCGCGCCATATCGAGCGCATGTTTCTCCACCAGAAACCATGAGGCTGCGGCGAATGCCAGCGTCACGGGCAAGGCCGCCAGCATGTTCTGCGCTGCACTCATGCCCGGAAATGCGAACACCATCGCCTGCTGCACCGGGAAAGCGTAGATATAGACGCCGTAGGAATAGTCGCCGAGCTGGTTGTAGGCGAGCAGGCGGGTCTTGGGCACGAGGCCCAGCCACAGGGTGGAATAGCCGATGGCGACGAGCAGGAAGGACGCGGCGAGCGGCGTTGCCAGCAAGATCAGCGCGACCAGCCACAGCAGCGCGGCGATCGGACCGGACAGCCGGATATGCTCGCGCCAGACATAGGCGAAGCTCCCCAGCATGAAGGGGAAGGTGAGCAATGCCAGCGCCCTGATGCGCGGCCCCAGTCCTTCGCCCAGATTCCAGCCCTGGCTTTCCAGTTGCGGCACGGCGAAGTGAAATGCGGTTACAGCGAGCAAGGCGGCCAGCGCCAGCCAGCGGTTTCTCAACACGCCGAAAATCCCGATCAGCACCACGCCGCCATAGCAGGCGACTTCATAGACCAGCGTCCACAGGCTGCCATTGATCGGCGGGCCATAGGGGTTGTTCTCGAACACGCCGGGCAGCGGATATTGCAGGAAAGCGAGGCTGAGATTGGCGGGCACATAGGTCCACGTCCCGCGCGCCGATGCATAGTCGCTTGCCGGAAGAGTGGTGAAGACAAAGCCTGCCAGCACCGTCAATACCAGCACCACCAGCAGCGCAGGATAGAGCCGCAAGATGCGCGACAAGGTGAAATGCACCATGCTTTGCCGCCGGTCGAAACTGCGCGCGATCAGCAAGCCCGAAATCACGAAGAATATCGCCACCGCATAATGGCCCAGCGTCTGCCCGGTTGTGGCATAGAGCGGTTCTTCCGCGCCTGCACCCAGCGTGATCGGGAAAGCATGCGAGACCAGCACCAGCATGGCTGCGATCATGCGGATGAGGTTGAGGTTGTTGTCGCGCCCGCCGAGCACATCGTCCAGTCTGACCCCGGAGAACGTCATGCTGCCAGGTGCCCGCTCAGGGCTTCCTGATCGCGATGAGCGATTTGGTGAAAATCAGGCCGAAGCGTTCGGAGTGCTGTTCGCCATCAGGAAACAGCGCGCGCATGAAGCGGCGGCTGATCATGCGGCAATTGTCCATCTGGGCAATGCCCTTCTCGAAGCTCATCTTTTTCGCAAGGCCAAGGCTCAAATGGGTGAAGGCGAACAGCCGCATCGAATCCGGCAGCCAGTGCAGGAAGGGAAAGGCGATGTGCGGATCGATCGGGAACCAGAAGTTCGGCGTCTGCACGTAATAGGCCCGCCCCACGCGGCGCACTTCGCGCGCGAACGCCGCCATATTGGCATAGCTGCCGACATGCTCGATCACCGAATTGGAATGCACCATGTCGAAGCTGTCATCGGCATATTCGGGCATGTCGCAGGCATTGCCGGTCACGTTCTCGTAACGCAGCGTGTCCTCGGCATCAGGCGAAAACATCGCCAGTTCCGAACTATAGTTGAGGATGGTGAGATGCACCCTGTCGCGCAGGCGCGGATCGAGCATGTTCCAGTATTCGGCCCGGCCGCCGGCATCGAGGATGCGTATCTGGTCGGAACTTTCCAGCAGCTGTTCGATCAGTGCCTGCACCCGGGCGAAGCGCTGGCCACGGAAGCGCTGCTGCATGCGCCTGAACAGGCTGCCCTCATTGCGCCGTGCCGGAACTGATCGCGTCTCGTCCATCTGCGCGGTGTGCCCCTACTTCTTGCCCAGCAGCGGCGTCCACCACTGCTCGTTTTCAAGGTACCAGCGCAGGGTTTGCGACAGGCCGCTCTCGAAATCATGCTGCGGGACATAGCCCAGTTCGGCCTTGGCCTTGCGTTCATCGATGGCATAGCGGCGGTCATGCCCCGCACGGTCGGTGACGAAGGTCTTGAGGCTGGCCGTTTCCTGCCCCCTGGCGGCTGGCGCATCGGGATAGCGGTCAGCCAGCCCGTCCACCTCTTCAAAGGCGCGGTCCACTTCGGCGCAGATGCGGTCGATCACCGCCATATTGGGCAACTCCTCGCCGCCGCCGATGTTGTAGGTCTCGCCCGGTTGGCCCTTGGTGAGGCAGGCCTCGATGCCGCGGCAGTGGTCTTCCACATGCAGCCAGTCGCGCACATTCATGCCATCGCCATAGATCGGCAGGTTGCGCCCGCCCAGCGCGTTCAGCAGGAACAGCGGGATCAGTTTTTCGGGGTACTGGTACGGCCCGTAATTGTTCGAGCAATTGCTGGTTGTCACTTCCAGCCCGTAGGTGTGGTGATAGGCGCGCACGAGGTGGTCCGATGCTGCCTTGGACGCCGAATAGGGCGAGTTGGGCGCATAGGGCGTGGTCTCGCTGAAGGCCGGGTCTTCCGGGCCAAGCGATCCGAACACCTCGTCCGTCGAGATGTGGTGGAAGCGGTGCTCGCGGCCTGTTCCGCTATCGAGCCACAGTTTGCGCGCAGCCTTCAGCAGGCTGTTGGTGCCAAGGATATTGGTGTCGATGAACGCGTCCGGCCCGGAGATCGAGCGGTCGACATGGCTCTCTGCCGCAAAGTGGACGATGGTCGAGATATCATGTTCCCGCAGCAGTTTTTCGACCAGCTCCTGATCGCGGATATCGCCCTCCACGAGCTCTGCCTGTTCCACGCCTTCGATCGTCGAGCGGTTGCCGGCATAGGTCAGGCAATCAAGCACGATCATCCGGTCGTCGGGGTGGTGCTCCGCCCAGTAATGGACGAAGTTGCCGCCGATAAATCCGGCCCCTCCGGTCACGAGCAGGTTAGCCAAGTGCCTTTTCCTCTTCGAGCATGCGGCGCAGGTTCACGCGCCAGTGTACGGGTGGATCGCCCAGCAGCGCGCGCGTCCTGCTGCAATCGAGCAGCGAGAAGGCGGGGCGCTTGGCGGGCGTGGGATAATCTTCGGTGGCGATGGGCTTCACCGGGATGGCGCGTTTGAGCAAGCCGAGTGCGAGCGCCTCTTCCTGGATGGCGACGGCGAAATCATACCAGCTGGCAACGCCCGCATCGCTGTGATGGAAGGTGCCCTGCGCGCCTGCGTCCACCAGGCCCCAGAGAGTTGCCGCAAGGCCGGGCGCCCAGGTCGGCGCGCCGATCTGGTCTGCCACCACGCCGAGGCTGTCCTTTTCTGCCATCAGGCGCAGCATGGTGCGCACGAAATTCGCCCCGCCAGCGGTGTAGACCCATGCGGTGCGGACAAGGATATCCGTGTCGCGCAGCGCGTCCTCGCCTTGCGCCTTGGTGCGACCATAGGCGGACAGCGGATTGCGCGTGCCGTCCGGCTGGTAAGCGCGCGGCGAAGTGCCGTCGAACACGAAATCGGTCGAGACATGCACCAGCTTGCCGCCGGTTTCATCGAGCGCCTCAGCGAAGGCCGCCACTGCGCCTGCGTTGATAGCGAGCGCCAGTTCCTCTTCCTGCTCGGCCTTGTCGACAGCGGTATAGGCGGCTGCGTTCATCACCAGATCAGGCCGGAAATCTGTCACAAGCGTGTGGATCGCCGCGCTATCGGTCAGGTCCAGATCATCGATGTCGATCGCCTTCAACTCGGCATCAGCAGGCGCACTGGCCTGCAGGGCCCGGCCGAGCTGGCCGCCCGCTCCGGTGACCAGCACCTTCATGCGAAAGCCGCCACGTCGTTGAGCGCCTTGCCTTCGCGGTCCTTGGCGGAAAGCTGCACGTCCAGCCCGCCGGTCGGCCAATCGATGCCGACATCGGGATCGTCCCACGCCAGCGAATGCTCGCTTTGCGGGGCATAGGGGGCGGTGCATTTGTAGAGGAAGTCTGTCCCGTCCTCCAGGGTCAGGAAGCCGTGGGCGAAGCCTTCGGGCACCCAGAACATGCGCTTGTTGGCAGCGGACAATTCCACGCCCACCCAATGGCCGAAAGTGGGCGAAGACCGGCGCAGGTCCACCGCCACATCATAGACAGCGCCATTGACCACGCGCACCAGCTTGCCTTGAGGTCCGGGGTTCTGGAAATGCATGCCGCGCAGCACGCCTTTCTGCGAGCGGCTGTGATTGTCCTGCACGAATGTGAGGTCGAGGCCCGCCTCGGCAAAGGCAGCAGCATTCCAGCTTTCGAGGAAAAAGCCGCGTTCGTCACCGAACACCGAAGGCTCGATGATCACCGGCCCTTCAATGTCGCAAGGGATAAGCTTCATCGCGCGCCGCCCGTGCCCAGCAACTGCATCAGATATTCGCCATAGCCCGACTTGCGCAGCGGTGAAGCAATCTCCTCCAGCCGTGCGTCATCGATAAAGCCCTGCCGCCAGGCGATCTCCTCGGGGCAGCAGATCTTCAGCCCCTGCCGGTCCTCGGTGATGCGGACATATTGCGCCGCATCGATCAGCGATGCATGCGTACCGGTATCGAGCCAGGCATAGCCGCGGCCCATGATCTCCACCGAAAGCGCGCCTTCGTCGAGATAGAGGCGGTTGAGGTCGGTAATCTCCAGCTCGCCGCGCGCCGAAGGCTTCAGGTCGCGCGCCCTGTCGACCACCGTCTCGTCATAGAAATAGAGGCCGGTCACCGCGTAGTTGGACTTCGGCTTTTCCGGCTTCTCCTCGATCGAGAGGGCGCGGCCATCGCTGTCGAAATCGACCACGCCATAGGCCTTGGCATCCTTTACCCAATAGGCGAAGACGCTGGCGCCGCTATCCTGCGAATTGGCGTTCTGCAGCAGTTCGGGCAGGCCGTGGCCGTAGAAGATATTGTCCCCCAGCACGAGCGCGCTTGGATCTCCGGCGATGAAATCGGCACCGATGTGGAAGGCCTGGGCAAGGCCATCCGGGCTGGGCTGGACGGCATAGGATATGCTGATACCCCAATCCGAGCCGTCGCCCAGCACGCGCTGGAACTGGCTTGCGTCTTCAGGAGTGGTGATGATCAGGATGTCGCGAATACCTGCCAGCATCAGCGTGCTCAGCGGATAGTAGATCATCGGCTTGTCGAAGACTGGCATGAGTTGCTTCGACACGCCCCGCGTCAGCGGATAAAGGCGCGTTCCCGAACCGCCAGCGAGGATTATCCCCTTGCGTGATTTCTGGGCCACGAGTGGCATTCCCCTTCGCATTGTCAGCGGATTGCTGCATTGCAGCGTAGGCTGCCCGGGGTCAACATCTTATCTCTGTCGCAACCATTTCTGCAGGCCGATGTGCAGCTGGCTCTGGCGTTTGCGCGAGCGCCAGTACCGACGGCCGCGATCGATCAGCCAGCGCGGATAGGCCGCCCAGCGCCACACGCTGCCGGGCGCAGCATTGCCCAGCTTGGCCAGCTCGCTCGGCGCTGGAGAAAGGGCACGCTTGCACGCTTCCCACAGGCCCTGTCTGCCGCCGCTTTCCAGAGCCATCCGGCGCAGCATTTCGCGCTCGCGGAAATCCTCTCGCGACACCAGCATCGCCTCGCAAGCTTCTTCGGCAAACGCTTCCAGCTCCGAAAGGCGGTGCGTGAATTGCGGTGGAATCCAGCGTGCACCAAGGCGCTGGGCGACGGCCATTACCAGCAGCAAGGCATTGGCCATCTCCATCTCTTCTGCCTCGTGCTCGATCGCATCCCAGTCGAGCTGGCAATTCTTCGCCATGAAATGCAGATCGCCCAGCGTCAGCGGGCCGTTGGCCATCAGGTGATGGATGCTGGCATGTTCGACCATATGCAGGAATAAGGCATGGTCAGAAGGCACCTTCACATCTGCGCCAAGCACAGGCAGCGACTTGGCCTCGGCGAAGGTGCGCTCTACCAGCCGTGGGTCTCCGGCCCAGTGGCGGGCGTTCAGGCGGTGATGGATTTCATAGATCGTCTGATGCGCCGGATCGAAAATTTCGGGCAGCTGGTGGCCATGCTCGACACCATATTGGCCAGATCCGGGAAGCGGCTGGAAGCCATTGTCCAGCAGCACCCCCTGCGCTCTTTCCGCGTCTGCCTTGTGGCACAGCAGGTCAAGGTCTCGCAGAGGGCGCATGCCCTTGCGGGGATAAACCAGTTGGTCGAGGGCAAAGCCCTTGAGTACGACATGGTCGATGCCGTGCTGCGCCAGTAGCGTGCTGCTTCTGGCGAGCGAGCGAGTCTGCAACAGGCTGAACTGGGCCTGCTTGCGGGCCCATTCCTGCAAACGGTTGCTGATCGCGTCAGGGCTGCGGTCGCTGCGATCGAGTACATAATGCAGCAGGCCAGCGGTGCGCGTCTGGATGGCAAGATCCACAAGGGCTGACCACGCCGTGTCATCGAGGTTGCACAGCAGCTCGCCGGGAATGTCATCAGGCGCAGCGCAAACCGCGAGCAGGAGCGCGCTCGATTGTGCATGTGCAGTATGAGTCTCGGCACTCATGACGTCAGGCGCTTTCCTCGTCTGGTTTGCCCAGATGGAGTACGGCATCCGCTATCTGCGTCAATGCGGGGCGATGGCCAAGGATTACAATGGCACACTTGCCGCGCAGTCCGGCGACGCTTCGTGCGATCATTTCCTCGTTGGACGGGTCGAGCGCCGATGTCACCTCATCCAGGATCAGCAATTGCGGCTCTCGCAACAGGGCGCGAGCCAGCGCTATCCGCTGCCGCTCGCCGCCCGAAAGCTGGCGGCCGGCTTCGCCAACTACGGTGTCGAGGCCTTGCGGCAGGTCCAGCACGAACCCGGCAGAAGCGTCTCGAAGCGCGCGTTCGATCCTCTCCTGCGGGAAATCGCCCCGCCCCCAGCACAGGTTTTCGCGAACACTCGCCTCGAACAGGTAGGGCGATTGTTCGACATAGGCGACATGTCCGCGCCATGCGATCAGGCCGGCCCGGTCCAGCGCCTTGCCATCGATCAACACTTCGCCGGCATCAGGAGCCAGCAATCCACTCAGCACATCGGCCAGCGTGCTCTTGCCTGATCCTGACGGTCCGGTCACCGCAAGGATGCTGCCAGCCGGAATCTCCAGGTCGAGGTCTTCAAGGATAGGTGTATCGCGCCCTTCGTAACGGATCGTTAGCCGCCTGACCGCAAGTGACTGCGTCAACGCGGGCACGTCATGGGCAGCGGCCTCGGGCTCTGCCACCTGGTTTGCCTCGCTTATCATGTCGAGCATTTCCCGCAGCGCCGATTCGCAGAACAGGATTGACCGGAAGCCCTGCTGGATCTGGCTCATGACAGGGGCCATTCGCGCAAGGATTGCGAGTACGGGGACCACGAGGCTGATCGGCTGCTGGAACGAGACGAGGCCGATATAGAGGATCATGGCGAGCGTGATCGCAGCGGCAACCTGCATGATCAGGCGGACGCGGGCTGCCTTGCGAAAGTACAGCTTTTCCACTCCGATCAGGCTGTTCACCGATTGCTCGAACTGGTCGGCAATCAGCTTTTCCGCTCCGGCAAGCCTGGCTGCGCGCAGATTGGCTATCCCGGCATTCGCCCGTTCGTTGAGGGCGACATACAGTTGGCCGAAGTTGCCCACCGCCTCCCTGCGGCGCGATTCGAGGAATATCAGGACAGCCCCGATGGCCACACCGAGCACGAGCGCGATCGATGTAAGCTTCCAGGACACGAACAGCGCCGCAACAAGCAGTGACCCCAAGGTCAGGATCCCGGCCAGAAGTGAAAGGCCCTGATTGGCGAGCGAGCCAACACGTTCGGCCAGTCCCATGATGAAGGCCGTGTGGTCGGCGCCGGTCTGCCGCGCAAGCCAGCGCCACTCGGCGCTGACGATGGCCCGGTGGCACCGCAGGCGCAGCTTGCGGGTGGTCTTCAGGCCGAGCAGGCGCTGCTGCTCCATCGCGAAATAGACCAGCAGGGACCTGAGGCAGACGAGGCCGACGAATATGACCAGCAAGGCTGGGAGCGAAAGATCCGGCAACCACCCGTCGAGGAACTGGGCGCCGTCGTTCGATACCGCCTGCGTCATCGGGACCAGCAGGAGCAGGCCGATGCCCTCTGTAAGGCTGCTCGCCAGCATCAGCAGCCCGGCAAGTGCGAGCCGGTCCATACCGGCCAGGTCGATCAGGAAGGCGAGAAGGGACCACCTTGAACGCACGGCTGCCCTTGTCGAAACGGCCGGGGTGGCCGCAGGCATGGTTGATTCGCGATTCACCATGGCGCGAGCGCACTCTTGTCCAGGCCGGACGGCTGCAAGAAAGCCCCCACTTTGGGCAAGAACCGGAATGAAGCATTCATAACGCCGCAGTATTTGGCAGCCAGAGGGGGAACTGGCCAGCTTTTCCGCCGTTTACTGGGTCCGTGCCACGCCCTTAATCAAAAAATAGAGTTTTCTTGGAATAGGGGTTTGCACTTGATTGTGCGTTGCGGTATGTAACGTGAAATTCTAAGCCTATTGTGGAGCAGAATCGACCATGAAGACCATCATCGCTAGCCTCGCCGCTGCCAGCCTGGCCTTTGTGCCGCTTGCTGCCCAGGCCAACACCCGTTCGGCCGAGAGCAATGTCTCTCTGGTTCAGACTTACGCACCTGCACGCACCGCCTCGCCCGTTGGCGAAGCCGAAGACCTGGAAGGCATCAGCCCGCTGGTTCTTATCCTCGGCGGTGCTCTGGTGATCTGGGGCATCATCGAGATCGTCGATTCCAAGGGCATCATCGACTAATCGATTTTCCCGAGAATTGAATGAAGAGAGCGACCTGCGGTTCGTCCGCTGGTCGCTTTTTTCTTGCCTGCAAGTGACATGAGGGCTTGAACCCAGCCCATGAATTCCGCCCCTCCATTCGATCAGGCACCGCTCGCGGCAAGCGTCGCAATGCTGCGCCAGCCGGTGACCCAGCTGCAGATATTGCTGGTTCTTGCCTTGCTGCTTGGCGGCGGCGGCATCGTTTATGGTGTGCGCCATTTCCTGCTACAGGGTTTCGCACTCCTGCTGCTCGGTCTGAATGCCGGGCTTGTCGCGGACTTCTTCCGGCATGGCCCGCGCATGCTAGTGGCGCTCTTGGTGTTAACCGTCGCTTTTCCGCTGCTGCAGCTGGTGCCATTGCCACCAGCGATCTGGCAAGCCTTGCCCGGGCGCGAACTGGCAATCGAATCGCTCGCGCTTGCGGAATATCCGGCAGACAGCTGGATGCCCTTCAGCCTCGATCCGGCACGCACGGCGCTGGCGTTCTTCGCCACGATCGTGCCGGCGACACTGATTGTCATTGGCCATGGTCTCCCATTCGCGGAGAAGGTCCGGCTGGCGTGGACCGCATTTATCGTCGCCGTCCTGATCCTGCTGCTTGGTGTGGTCCAGCTTTCGAGCGGCAACACCACGCTTATGACGCAGTGGATCACACCCGATGCGGACGTGCTCTACGGTACCTTCTCCAACCGCAACACTGGCGGCCTTGCCTTCCTGCTGGCTGCGATCCTCGCGATCAGTCTACCGGTGCGCGGGGGCATGATTACGCGGATTTCGGTCGGTGCCGGAGTGGCCCTGCTGGTCCTTGGTGTGGTGCTGACACAATCCCGCACAGCCATGACGCTGCTGCTGGTGTTTGTCGGCATACTGGGCTTGCGGGGAATCGCGATGCTGCGCAGGAAAGCGGGCGGTGCCGGCAGGAAGCAGATGCTTGCTGCGGGACTGGTAGCGGCTGCTATCGTGGCTGCGCTGGGCATATCGGTGCTTTCCGGCGGGCGTGCGGCAGACAGTATCGAGCGCTTCTCCACCATCCAGCAGGACCGGCTTGAACGGTGGGACGATGGCAGCTTTACTGCTGGCCGTTACTGGCCGGTCGGAGCGGGCACGGGCACCTTCGACGATGTGTTCCAGATTGACGAATCGCTGGAATATCTGTCGCTCGCACGAGCCGGGCGGGCGCATAATGATTACCTCGAACTGGCGATCGAAACCGGCATTGTCGGGCCCTTGTTGCTGCTCCTCTGGCTCGGCTGGGGTAGCTATGCCAGCCTGCGCGGCGGGCCTGCGGAGGAGAGATGGCTACGGCTCGCTGCCAGCGCCTCGCTCGTCTGTATCGCCTTGCAATCGGTGCTCGACTATCCACTGCGCAACCAGGCCATGCTCAGCCTTGCCGCGCTGATGATCGTGCTGCTCGCATGGCGGCGGGAGGATCGGGCATGATCGGGCGGATTATTGTCTGGCTAGGCCTGACGGCGACGGCGGTGATGTGCTTCATCGTACAGGTCGACAGGCAAAGCCTTGCCCAGCCGCAACTGGCTGCGATCGTCCCCGATTGGCTGGGCGGAGCTGCGAAGGCGTATCGCGCCGAGGCCGCCCTGCAGGCTGGCAATGGCGCCGAAGGCCTTGAACTTGCCCGCGAACTCGTCCGTGCACGACCGATGCCCGCCGAACATCTCACCCTGCTGGCCCAGGCACAGATCCTGTCGGATGAGACAGATGCGGGCATCGCCACCATGCAGGCTGCCACCACGCGCGGCTGGCGCGTGCCGCCGGTGCAGCTGGCGGTGGCGCAGGGGGCTTTCCAGATGGGCGAATATGGCACGGCGGCAGACAGGCTGGCGGCGATCATGGCAGTGGGTGCGGACAATGAGATCTCGGGCCAGCTGCTCGGGCAGGTGCTGGCGCAGGGCGAGGGGCGTGCTGCCTTTGCCGCGAAGCTGGGCGGTGAAGGCTATTGGCAGGCGCGTTTCTTCCGTTCAGCGATTACCGCTGCTGATCCGCAGGACCTGCTGGAGACAATGCTGATGGCAGAGGGCAACGGCTTTGAAACGCCCTGCGACAATTACCAAGGGCTACTCCGAGAGCTTTCCGAAGAGCAGGCCAGCGCCGTCACCCTTCCCGAGCGGTGCCGCTGATCAGGCCTAGTCCTGCTCCGGAACCTGGAAGCTGCCCGAGACCCGGCCACCTTGTGACTGGTTGCCCGCAGCATTGCCGTCCACGCTGGAAATGCCGGTGTTGAGGTCGATCACCAGCCTGCCACCGTTCAGCGTATCACCGCCACGCCGCAGCGACACGCCGCCTGACAGGATGATGAGCTTGCGCTGGAAGTCATAGACAGCGGCCGCACCGCTCGCACGCTCATTGCCGCGATTGACCACGACATTGCCGCTGGCATCGACGCGCTGGATCGTCAGCGGGCCGTTGTCGTTAAAGGAAACGGTGGTGCGATCGGCGCTGAGGCTGAGATCGCCCTGCCGGATACGCACCGCGCCAGACAGCACAACGCGGTTCTGGCGGTCGAAGAAATCGATACTGTCCGCATCATACTGCACCGGCTGGTTCGAATTGAACCCGGCGATGTTCTGTGCGCCCGCCACCGAGCTGAACGCCAGCGCTGCCACGCTGCCCGCCAATGCGCCGCCGATCAGGCCGCGCACCGCCAACTTGCCGATTGATGATCGCGAAGTGTTCATGCCGCCAACCGATAGACGATTGGTGCCTCCAGACAAGCGCATCATTCGATCCCCTCCGGCATCCGCATCCGCCCCGGCACCATCCGCAGGCTGGCATTTCCACGCAATGACAGCGAGCGTTCTTCCAGATCCACTTCCATCCGGTCAGCCGAGAAAGTCCCGGCGGGGATTGCGCCTTCCACCCGGCCCTGGCCGACCAGGCTGCGCGAAGGCAGGTCGATCAGCACGTTGCGGGCCGTAAGGCGATAGCCGTCAGCCGCGCTGAACTGCACGATGCCGGGCACGCTCACCTGTTCCTCGTCGATATTGTAATTGCCAGCGGGCGAACTCAGCACCGCTGGCCCGTCAGGCAGCACGATCCGCGCCACCAGGTCGTGCAGGGCAACAACCGGAACGCTGGCGCTGGATTGCACCGCATCGCCTGCCGATAGCGAGAAAGGCCGGCCATTGGCGTCCTCCCCGCGATACATGGCGTTGTCGACCCTCAGCCGGTCCTCCGCGATGGCGACCTTGTTGCGATCGAGCAGGAAGCTCACTTCCGAGGTGGGGCTGAGCGGGGTGATCAGCATCATCGCCGCCACCACGCCCACGGCCGCAGGCAGGCCGACCGCAAGCACACGGACGATCTTGTCGAGCGAAGAACCCGGCGCAGCGAAATGCTGCCTGCGGGTGCGCATCCTGTCTGCTTCGAGGGTCATGGCACCATGCCTTTCGCAACCGCGAGCTTACTCGTGGCTGAAGATGTCCTTGTCGATCCAACCGGCCATGTCGAGACGGGCGCGGGTGGGCAGGAAATCGAAACAGGCCTGCGCAATCTCCAGCCGGCCCTCGCGTTCGAGCCGCGGGATCAGTTTCTCGCGCAGGCGATGGAGGAAGCGCACGTCCGATGCGGCATATTCGCGCTGGGCATCGGTCAGCGTATCCGCACCCCAGTCGGAAGATTGCTGCTGCTTGGAAATCTCCTCGCCCAGCATCTCGCTGATCAGGTTCTTCAGGCCGTGGCGATCGGTATAGGTGCGCGTCAGCTTGCTGGCGATCTTGGTGCAGAACACCGGCGCGGCCATCACGCCGAGGTAATACTCGATCGCCGCAAGGTCGAAGCGGGCATAGTGATAGAGCTTCAGCCGCGCAGGATCAGCCAGAACCGCCTTCAGGTTCGGTGCATCATAGGCGCTGCCCTTGGCGAAGCGGACGAGGTGTTCGTCGCCCTGCCCGTCACTGATCTGCAGCACGCACAGCCTGTCGCGATGGGTGACAAGGCCCATGGTTTCGGTGTCCACGGCAACCGGGCCGGGCGCCAGCACGCCAGCGGGCAGATCTTCTTCGTGATAATATACGGTCATATGCCAATTCCCTTAGGCCGCGTGGACAGATTCCTCAATGCCACGGTTCGAGTCAAAATTCGTTCTCACAAGGAGTGTGGCCGCCGTTAGTGCTGTTCACTTGCAAGGCCACGCGACGCCGTGAGGGCGGATTTGGGCCGAACCCCGAAGGGGCCAGACGAGAAGGCACCGCTTCCGCGTCATTCGTCCTTGAATATGCGACGGCATGTCCTGCGTCCTCACTCCTCGAACCGGAGCCTTCTCGTCTGGCCGTGGCACTGAGGAATCTGTCCACGCGGCCTCCGGCGATTGGGGAAAGAGGGAAAGGGGATGCTGGTTGCCTGCTGCAGGGGGCAGTAGGACAGGTGCATGGCTGATACTGTCCCCGATAGCTGGCGCGCTGTGCTTGACCCGGTGCTCGCCGCGCCCGAAGCCCGCAAGCTGGGTGGCTGGCTGCGCGCCGAGGAGGATGGCGGCAAGACGATCTACCCGCCGCGCGGCCAGCGGCTGAAGGCGCTGGAACTGACGCCGCTGGACAGCGTGAAGGTCGTGATCCTCGGGCAGGATCCCTATCACGGGCCGGGGCAAGCGCATGGATTGAGCTTTTCCGTGCCGCAGGGAGTGAAGCAGCCGCCATCGCTGGTGAATATCCTCAAGGAACTGGAAAGCGACCTCGGCATTTTCCGCCCCGCGCGTGGCAACCTGGAAAGCTGGGCGCGGCAGGGCGTGCTGCTGTTGAACAATGCGCTGACGGTGGAGGCGGGGCAGGCCGGATCGCACCAGATGCGCGGCTGGGAAGCGATTACCGATGCAGCCGTGGCCGCGGTGGCCGAAGGGGAAAACCCCTGCGTCTTCATCCTGTGGGGCAGCCATGCGCAGAAGAAGGCCCAGCGCATCGCCGCGCTCAATTCCGGTCGACACCTGGTGATTTCCTCCCCGCATCCCAGCCCGCTGTCCGCCCATCGCGGTTTTTTCGGCTCGAAACCGTTCAGCAAGGCGAATGAGTTCCTCGAAGCCAACGGTCGCGGCGCGATTGACTGGAATCCTTGAATTCCAGTGGCTTGACCCCGGATATGGAACACATGGAACACGGTCCTGAAGGCAAAAATCCTTCCTTCCGGCAAGGTGGTTCTGACAATGGCAAAGAGCGGCTTCCCTTTGACATGAGCCCTGCTTGTAGGACAGCTTGGCGCGCATGACCGAAGCGGAGGCCCGCACAGCGCTTGCAAGGCTCGACAGCGGCGAACAATGACCGAGGCTTATCGGACCAAGCTGGCGCATTGGGCCTTCAGCATGCTCTCGCTGCATCTGCTGCTGCTGGTCGGGATCAGCTACGATGCCTTCTGGGCCTATCTGTGGGAATTCCTGCCAGCGCCGTTCGGCTGGACTAACTCGGAAGACATCGTGCTTTTGCGAATCATGGCTCAGTTCGATGTCTACATGATCCTCGGTATCCTGCTCTTCATTTGGCATTTTGCGGACTTTCTCCAGAATGACGGGCACGCGTTTCGCCTGCCTTGGAGGATCGACGGATACCTTTGGCTGGGGGCGACGTTCTGGGCCTTTGGCGTTTCCTATCTCCTGGCCATGTCCACCTTCCTCAACGATCTCGGTTGCCCCGAGTTCGCGTCATCTTCCTCCATGCTGGCCTTCTCGGCTGCGGCGGCGAGCGCTCCGAACAATCAGTTTGTTTTTTTGGACGGTTGCGGGATGTTTGTACCGCTCTGGAAGCAAGTGCCGCTCTGGACAACGCTCTTGGCAATCCCGGTGCTGACTGCCGTGAAGGTAGCTTCTTCGATTGCCTCCCAGATCCGCTGTGCATTGTCTGCCCGGAAGGCTGTTGCCTGACAGGCCTTGCGGTGCTGTTCGCCTGCTTCTTTGACAAGCACGCGCCTGTGTTTCAGCATGCCGACGATGACACCGGAAGAAGCCCGCACAGCGCTTGAAGCGCGGCTGGAAGAGCTGGCACGGCTCGACGCGATGAGCGCGGGCGGGCGCGAACCGGTGACCTTGCAGCAGGATGCCGTGGGGCGGTTGAGCCGCATGGACGCCATGCAGCAGCAGGCCATGGCGCAGGCAGAGGAGCGCCGCCGCCAGTCCGAACGCACCCGCATCCGCCGCGCGCTCGAACGCCTCGATGAAGGCGATTGGGGCTGGTGCGTCACTTGCGGAGAAGAGATCGCCGAGGGGCGGCTGCGCAATGATCCCTCTGTCGGCACTTGCATCACCTGTTCTTCCGGCGCGAAGGGATGAGCATGCTTGCACCGCGCACACTGGCGCAGGTCGCGGGCGCGCTGGTGGTCGTGGCTGCGCTGCTGGCGCTGTTGGCCATACAGCAGACAGATTTTCGCGGTGACGAATATACCTATGTCGATGGCGCGCGTGCCCTTGGCGCGGCTCTGGCGGGGCGTGGCAGCTGGAATGTGGCGCTCACCGAACTGATTGGCACGGGATGGTTCATGCCCGGGGCGGCGGTGATGCTCGCACCGCTCTTCGCGATTGTGCCTGACGCGGGGTTCCTCGCCGTGCGCGGGTGGATGCTGGCGCTGAACCTGCTGTTGCTGGTCGCCGCCCTGGCTTGCTTCAGGGGTCTGCCGGTAAGGTGGTCCACCGCGCTGTTGCTCACCTGTCCCGCACTGGTGGCAGCGTGGCATTTCGCTGCGGCTTCGGTGCTGCCGGACGTTCCAGCGGGCCTGCTTTCGGCCATCGCGCTGGTGCTGGCTTACCGGATCGGCATGGGCTTGCTGGCAGGCGAAGCGCCTTCGCTCAAATTGCTCGCGCTGATGGAGCTGGCGCTGGTGGCGGGGCTTTACCTGCGCGGGCCAGTGATCGTGCTGGTCGCCGCAGTACATGCCGTGCTGCTGGTGCTGGCGTTTGTCTCTGCCCGCGAGAAGGTTCGTTCCAGCGGGTTGCTAGTGGCGGGTCTTACCGCTGTGGCGCTGGCCCTTTTGCCATGGAGCATCGCCGCCAGCCGCCACTTCGATGCGCGGGTGATCACTACCACCAATTTCCCGCTCGTTCTGGCAGACAGTTTCGGCGATCCGGAGAAGACCTGCTTCGGCCCGTGCGCAGACGGCGTCGATATCTGGCCCGCGTGGGAGTTCGCGCAAGAGCGAGCGGCAGCGACGGGCGAGAATGCGCTCACCATCCAGAGAGAGATGATGGCGGCATCGCTCGACGGGCTGACGCTGCGATCCTACCTGCAGCAGGCACGCGAGCATGTGGCAGACCATCTGTTCGATCCGGCGGGCTGGGTGCGCGCGCAGATGCCCGTTTCCTATCGTATCCCGCCTGATCTTCGCGAAAGCTTCCTCACGGCGATCACGGTGCTGAGCTGGATCATATACCTGCCGTTCCTGCTGGCGCTGTTGGCGGGAAACCTGCTGGTCGCCCGCTCAAGCGACAGCGCGCGGCTGCAAAGCGTGCTGATCAAATCGGCGACTTTCGCGATGATGCTGCAACCCTTCATGCACAAGTCCGGCCCACGCTATTGGGTGATGCTCGCCCCGCTGATGGCGTGGAGCGTGATGCTGCTCGCCGAGATGCGACAGGGCGAGCAGTCAACATCGGGCCACTGGCCGGGCTGGCTCGACCATATGCAGCGCGCCTATGCAGCTGGCTTCGTGCTGCTGGCAGCCGCGCTGCTGCTCGCCTGAAGCGCTTGCGCGTGGTCAATTCCCTCGGCCCGCGCAATCGCCTATCCTGACAGCAGAGAGATTCGGGAGAGACATTTCATGGCCCTGACGGTCAAGCCGCTCAGCGAGCGTTTCGGCGCGGAGATTTCGGGCGTCGATATCAGCCAGCCGCTGGATGAAGCGACGAAGCAGGAAATCCGTGACCTGCAGAACCGGTGGGGCGTCACCGTATGGCGCGACACCGGGCTCGACGATGCCAGCCATGTCGCCTTCAGCCGCTTGTTCGGCCATGTCGAGCTGTCTCCCACCCACGGCAAGGCGCCGCGCTTTTCCGAGCCGGAGCTGTTCGATGCGACCAATATCGACCGCGATGGCAGCATCATCGACAACCCCAACCGGCGGCTGATCAACGCCGGCAACCGGCTGTGGCATATCGATTCCAGCTATATGGACGTGCGCAGCAAGGAAGCCGCGCTGCTGTGCCACGAGGCCCCGCCGATTTCCGCGCCGACATGGTTTGCCGATGCGCGCAGCGCCTATGACGATTTGCCGCAGGCGATGAAGGACCGGATCGGCGGGCTGACCGCGCGGCATTGCTATTTCTATTCGCGGATGAAAGCCGGTTACCCCACCAATGAGGAGGAGCTGGACGCCATGCCGCATGCCCACCAGCCGGTGGTGCTCGACCATCGCTGGAGCGGGCGCAAGACGCTCTACCTCGGCAACCATGCGCGCGATATCGTGGGCATGAGCCGCGAGCAAGGCCGCGCGCTGATCGAGGAACTGAACGACTGGATCACGCAGGACAAATACCTGATTTCCGTCGAATATCAGGCGGGCGACATGAGCATCTGGGACAATCTGGCGGTGATGCACCGGGCGGGCGAGTATGACGATACCCTGTACCGCCGCGACATGCGCCGCACCACCATTCGCGAACCCGGCGTCGAGGCGGCTGACGATCACTTCACCACCATGTTCGCCTCCTCTTTCCGGCGGGCCGAGGCGTAGTCCGCAAGACCAGCCATGAAAATCGTCACTCCAACGCAGGACCACCTGCCGTATTACAAGGCCGCGCTCGAGCGGGGATGGTCGCCCAATGACATGGATGGCGAGCGCCACCGCCTGCGCGAACTGGGCGAAATCGAGGCAGATTCCGCGACCTTCCTCGCCCAGATGACAGACCGCGAAGCTGCGGCTGGCGATGTCGAGCTGCCCGATGGCAGTTTCGTGAAGCGGCTTCCCGGCATCCGCCGCTGGATGTGGGACGAAGGCTCGGACGAACCGTTCTGCGGCAATATCGGGTTCCGCTGGCAACCGGGCACCGAGGAGCTGCCGCCGCACCTGCTCGGCCATGTCGGCTATGCGGTCGTGCCGTGGAAGCGCGGGCATGGCTATGCTGCACAGGCGCTGCGCCAGATCCTGCCCGAAGCGCGCGCCCTGGGTATGCGCTGGATCAGCATCACCTGCGACAAGGGCAACCTGGCTTCTGTCCGCACCATCGAGAATGCAGGCGGTCTCCACACCGGCACCCGCGCCATGCCTGACGGATACCGCACCGAGCAACGCCAGAGCGTGGAGTGGTACCGGATCGAATTGTGAAGCTGGATAAGCTGCTCAGCCGAGCACCAACCGCGTGACCGGTACATGGCGACGCGCCAGCCATACCCCCGCGACCGAGGCGATGAACGCCGCCATGGCGGTGGCGATGGTTTGCGGCTCGAGGATGCGGTTCATAATGCCCAGCGCAGCGATGTGGACCAGGTAGACGCCAAGCATGCAGGACGAGACGCCCTCAACCTTCCATCTGGTGGTGGAGAGCCCGGTGGCCAGCAGCACCGCAATGCCGCCAAGCACATAGGGAATGGTGATACCGGCAACGTTCCAGAAGGCGCATGCCAACAGGCTTGCGCTGGCGATGATGCGCCCGGCCCTGCTCGTGATCGCTACGCCAAGCAGGGCAGCCGGCAGAGCATGAATCCATTGGGCGATGGGCGGTTGAGTGGACAAGACGGCTTCTGACCACCACGGCGCGGCGAGACAGAAGGCCAGTGCCACAACGCCGCATATGGCCGGCCTGATGCCAGTTTTGAGCTGCCGCGATGCAAGGATTGCGACGCAGATAAAAGGCAGGAACCACAGATGCGTCCCGTAAAGAAGGGAAGCGATGGGCCCGAGGCCTTCAACAAGCGGCGTTCCGTCTGCCAGCATGCGCCAACCGATGTAGAAGACGGACCAGAAGGCCCACGGGACCAGCAACCTGCGCCCCAGCTTCCCGTTGCTGCCGCCGAAATAGGTTGCCAGCATGGTAAAGGCGATCAGCCCGGCGTAGCCAAACTCTGCACCTGACGCCCCCGAATGGAACAGCACGATGCCGAAGGCGGCTGCAATCCGGATGAGCTCGATCGATTGGTTGCGGGTCGAGGTCACAGCCTTTCCTGTACGAAAGGTCTTGTCCGGTCAATCACATAGGATCAGGGACTTATTCCTGCTGCAACAGCCCAACTCAGTGCCAAGTCCAGCCTGATCAACGCGGCAGTTCGCTCACGCCCATCAGCGCCTCGTCCACGCTGCGCGCGCACTGGCGGCCTTCGCGGATCGCCCAGACGACCAGCGACTGGCCACGGCGCATGTCACCGCAGGCCCAGATCTGTTCGTCGGAAGTGCGATAGTCGAGCGTGTTGGCATCGACATTGCCGCGATCGGTCAGTTCCACGCCTGCCTGGTCAAGCATGCCGGCCTTCTTCGGGCCGACAAAGCCCATGGCGAGCAGGATCAGGTCTGCCTTCAGCGTGAATTCGCTGTCGGGCACTTCTTCCAGCTTGCCGTTCGACCAGTCTGCGCGCACGCATTTCAGGCCGGTGACCTTGCCGTCCTCGCTCACCACTTCCTTGGTCAGCACGGCCCAGTCGCGGGTCACGCCTTCCTCGTGGCTGGTCGAGGTGCGCAGCTTCATCGGCCAGTCGGGCCAGGTCAGCAGCTTGTCCTCATGCTCGGGCGGCTGCGGCATGATCTCGATCTGGGTCACGCTCTTTGCGCCCTGGCGGTTGGAGGTGCCGACGCAGTCAGACCCGGTGTCGCCACCGCCGATCACGATCACATCCTTGCCGGTGGCGGTCAGCGTGCCGCGCGGGGCTGCACGTTCCTCGCTATCGCCGGCGTTGCGCTTGTTCTGCTGAACGAGGAATTCCATCGCGAGGCGCACGCCGGGCAGTTCTGCGCCGGGGATCTGCAGCATGCGGGCATCTTCCGCGCCGCCTGCCATCACGATGGCGTCGAAGTTTTCCTTCAGGCTCTTGATCGATACGTCCACGCCCACTTCGGCGGAGGTGCGGATGGTCACGCCTTCGGCTTCCATCTGCACCGCGCGGCGGTTGATCAGGTGCTTTTCCATCTTGAAGTCGGGAATGCCGTAACGCAGCAGGCCGCCGATCCGGTCGTTCTTTTCGAACAGCGTCACCGAATGGCCCGCCCGGGCGAGCTGCTGGGCGCAGGCCATGCCAGCCGGGCCTGAGCCGACCACGGCCACGCTCTTGCCGGTCTTCTTCTCCGGAACCTGCGGTTCGATCCAGCCTTCCTTCCAGCCGCGATCGACGATGGCGCATTCGATGCTCTTGATCGTCACCGGCTGGCCTGAAAGGTTCAGCGTGCAGCTTTCCTCGCACGGGGCGGGGCAGATGCGGCCGGTAAACTCGGGGAAGTTGTTGGTCGAATGCAGCACTTCCAGCGCGTTCTTCCAGTCACCCTTGTAGACCAGGTCATTCCAGTCCGGGATGATGTTGTTCACCGGGCAGCCGTTGTGGCAGTAGGGAATGCCGCAGTTCATGCAGCGCGAAGCCTGGCCCTTAAGGGCCTCCTCGCTGTGCGGGACCACGAATTCCTTGTAATGCTTCAGCCGTTCCTTGGGATCGGCATAGGTGCGATCCTTGCGGTCGAGCTCGAGAAAGCCGGTTTCTTTACCCATCTTTGTATTCCTTACTCGGCAGCAACGGAGGCGGCGTTCTCACGCTCTTCCTCAAGCTGCTTGAGTGCGCGCTCGTAATCGAGCGGCATGACCTTGACGAATTTCGCCAGCGCATTGTCCCAGTCTTCGAGCAACGCCGCTGCACGGGCGGAGCCGGTGTGCAGCTTGTGGCGCTCGACCAGGATCTTCAGGCGTGCCGCATCGTGATAGAGCGGATCGCCCATGCCGTAATCATTGACGCTGGACGGACGCTGCGCGGGCAGGCCGGTGCCTTCGGGATCGTTTGCCGCGACGTCGATCGGAGCCAGCCTGACCTGCGCCATGTTGCAGCGATCCTTGAAGCTGCCGTCCTCGTCATAGACATAGGCAATCCCGCCGCTCATGCCAGCCGCGAAGTTGCGGCCGGTCTTGCCCAGCACGCAGACAACGCCGCCCGTCATGTATTCGCAGGTGTGATCGCCGGTGCCTTCGACAACGGCAATCGCGCCGGAATTGCGCACTGCGAATCGCTCGCCGCCGACACCGTTGAAATAGGCTTCACCGGCGATCGCGCCGAACAGCACGGTGTTGCCGATGATGATGTTGCCGGAGGCATCACGGTCCACGCCATCGGGCTGGCGCACGATGATGCGGCCGCCGGACAGGCCCTTGCCGACATAGTCATTGGCATCGCCGACCAGGTCCAGCGTCACGCCGTGGGCGAGCCATGCACCAAAGCTCTGTCCGGCCACGCCGGTCAGGTTGATGTGCAGCTGTTCGGCGTTGAGGCCGGCATGGCCATACTTGCGGGCAATCTCGCCCGACAGCATCGTGCCGACGGTGCGGTTGACGTTGCGGATCGGGAAATCCAGCACCAGCGTTTCGCCATGGTCGATGGCGGGGCGGGCGGCCTGGATCAGCTCGTTGTCGAGCGCGGCTTCGAGGCCGTGATCCTGCCCTTCGGTGTGGTAGAGCGCCTTGCCTTCGGGCACCTCGATCTTCGTCAGCAGGCGCGACAGGTCAATGCCTGCAGCCTTCCAGTGACGATCCACACGGCGCATGTCGATGCGGTCCACCCGGCCAATCATTTCATCGAGCGTCGCAAAGCCCATCTCCGCCATGATCTGGCGCAGTTCCTCGGCAACGAAGAAGAAGTAGTTGATGACATGCTCGGGCTGGCCGACGAAGCGCTTGCGCAGTTCGGGGTTCTGCGTCGCCACGCCCACCGGGCAGGTGTTGAGGTGGCACTTGCGCATCATGATGCAGCCTGCCGCGATCAGCGGCGCGGTGGCAAAGCCGAACTCGTCCGCACCCAGCAGCGCGCCGATGGCAACATCGCGACCCGTACGCAGGCCGCCGTCCACCTGAACGGCAACGCGCGAACGCAGATCGTTCAGCAGCAGCGTCTGCTGGGTTTCGGCGAGGCCGATTTCCCACGGGGAACCGGCGTGCGTCAGGCTGGTCAGCGGTGAAGCACCGGTGCCGCCTTCGTAGCCGGAAATGGTGATGTGGTCCGCGCGCGCCTTGGATACGCCTGCAGCCACCGTGCCCACGCCCACTTCGGAAACCAGTTTCACCGACACGCGGGCGGCGGGGTTGGTGTTCTTCAGGTCGTGGATCAGCTGCGCCAGATCCTCGATCGAATAGATGTCATGATGCGGCGGCGGGGAGATCAGGCCCACGCCGGGCGTCGAGTGACGGGTGGCGCCGATGGTCTTGTCGACCTTGTGGCCGGGCAGCTGGCCGCCCTCGCCGGGCTTTGCACCCTGCGCCATCTTGATCTGGATATCGTCGGCATTGACGAGATATTCGGTGGTCACGCCGAAACGGCCTGATGCCACCTGCTTGATCGACGAGCGCATCGAATCGCCGTTTTCCATCGGCACGAAGCGCTTGGGATCCTCGCCGCCTTCGCCGGTGTTGGACTTACCGCCGATGCGGTTCATGGCGAGGGCCAGCGTGGTGTGCGCTTCCCAGCTGATCGAACCATAGCTCATCGCGCCGGTGGCGAAGCGCTTGACGATCTCCTCGGCCGGCTCGACTTCGGAAATGTCGAGCGGCTTTTCGGCAGGCTTCAGTTCCATGAGGCCGCGGATCGTCAGCATACGCTCTGCCTGGTCGTTCAGGCTGGCGGCGAATTCCTGGTAGTTTTCCCACTTGTTGCCGCGCACGGCGTGCTGCAGGGCGGCAACGTTCGCGGGCGTCCAGGCGTGTTCCTCGCCGCGCAGGCGATACTGGTAGATACCGCCGACATCGAGCATGTTCTTGTAGATCGGGTTGTCACCGAATGCAGCCGCGTGGCGGCGCACGGTTTCTTCCGCCACTTCCTTCAGGCCGATGCCTTCGATGGTGGTGGCAGTGCCGGTGAAATACTTGTCGATGAAGTCGGACGACAGGCCGACAGCATCGAAGATCTGCGCGCCGCAATAGGACTGGTAGGTCGAGATGCCCATCTTGGACATGACCTTCTGGATGCCCTTGCCGACAGCCTTGATGTAGTTCTTCTGGACCTGCTCTTCGGTAAGGTCAGCGTGCTTCTCAGCGCGGATCTGCTCCAGCGTTTCGAAGGCGAGATAGGGGTTGATGGCTTCTGCGCCGTAACCCGCCAGCGCACAGAAATGGTGCACTTCGCGCGCTTCGCCGGTTTCGACGACAAGGCCGGTCTGCATGCGCAGGCCCTGGCGCACCAGATGGTGGTGCACGGCGGCGGTGGCCAGCAGGGCAGGCATCGGGATGCGGTTCTTGCCGGCGGCGCGGTCAGACAGGATCAGGATGTTGCGATCCTGCAGCACCGCTTCGGTGGCGGCCCAGCACATTTCCTTGATCGCCATTTCGAGGCCCTCGGCCCCGGTTTCGGCGTCCCAGGTGATGTCGACCGTCTCGGTGCGGAAGGCACCGTCGAGCGATGCCTCGACCGAGCGGATCTTCTCGACATCGGTGTTGGTCAGGATCGGCTGGTCAACCTCGAGGCGCTTGTGCAGGCCGGCATCCATGCCCAGCAAATTGGGGCGCGGGCCGATCATCGACAGGAGGCTCATCACCAGCTCCTCGCGGATCGGATCGATCGGCGGGTTGGTAACCTGCGCGAAGTTCTGCTTGAAATAGTCATACAGCAGGCGGCTGCGCTGCGAGAGCACGGCAATTGGCGTGTCCGTGCCCATCGAACCGATGGGATCATCGGCATTGGCGGCCATCGGCTCAAGGAAGCGGCTGATGTCTTCCTGCGTATAGCCGAAGGCCTGCTGGCGATCGAGCAGGGTTTCCTCCGAAGCCTGCACGGCTTCGGCATCGGTCTCGATCGTGTCGAGGTCCTTCAGCTTGTACTGGGCCTGCTTCAGCCACTTGTCGTAAGGCTGCGCGGCGGCCAGCTCTGCCTTTAGCTCCTCGTCTTCGATGATGCGGCCTTCCTCGAGGTCGATCAGCAGCATCTTGCCGGGCTGGAGGCGCCATTTGCGGACGATGTCCTCTTCCTTGAACGGCAGCACGCCGCTTTCGGAAGCCATGCAGACGGTGTCATCCTTGGTCACCAGCCAGCGCGCGGGGCGCAGTCCGTTGCGGTCCAGCGTGGCGGCGATCTGGCGGCCATCGGTGAAGGCGACAGCGGCGGGGCCATCCCACGGTTCCATCAGGGCGGCGTGATATTCGTAGAACGCCTTGCGCGCCGGATCGATCAGCGGATCGCGCGCCCATGCTTCCGGGATCAGCATCATCATGGCGTGGCTCAGCGAGAAACCGCCGAGTAGCAGCAGTTCCAGCGCATTGTCGAGGCAGGCGGTGTCCGACTGGCCGTGCGGGACGATCGGCCACAGCTTGTCGAGGTCCGCGCCCAGCAGGTCACTTTCCATGGTGCGGCGGCGGGCGTTCATCCAGTTCACATTGCCGCGAACCGTGTTGATCTCGCCATTATGCGCGATCAGGCGGAAGGGCTGTGCCAGGCGCCAGCTGGGGAAGGTGTTGGTGGAGAAACGCTGGTGGACGAGGCCCAGTGCGCTCTCGCAATCGGGATCGCGCAGGTCGTCGTAGAAGCTCTTCACCTGGTGTGCGAGCAGCAGGCCCTTGTAAACGACGGTGCGGCTGGAGAAGCTCGGCATGTAGAGCTTGAGCAGGCCCGGCATGTCATGCTTGACGGCCAGTTCCTTCAGCGGGTTCTGCGTCTGCTTGCGGATCACGATCAGCTTGCGCTCGAACGCGTCCTGGTCCTCGCAGTTCTCGCCGCGCGCGATGAAGCACTGGCGGATCACCGGCATCGAATCGAGCACGGCCTTGCCCAGGCCTTCAAGGTTGGTGGGCACATCGCGCCAGCCGATCAGGTGCTGGCCTTCCTTCTTGATGAACTTCTCGAACTGGCCGGTGATGAATTCACGCGCCTCATCGTCCTGCGGCATGAAGCACATGGCCACGGCATAATCGCCTGCAGCAGGCAGGGTCAGCCCCTCGGCATCGGCCCATTTGCGATAGAGCTTGTCGGGGATCTGCATCAGCAGGCCGGCACCGTCACCCAGCAGCGGGTCTGCGCCCACCGCGCCGCGGTGGTCGATATTTTCCAGGATCTGCAGCGCCTGGCTTACAATCGCGTGCGATTTGATACCCTTGATATTGGCAACGAAGCCAACACCACAGTTATCATGTTCATTGCGCGGATCGTATAGGCCTTGCGGGGCGGGTAGTTCGGTCAACTCTTCTATCCTGTCGATTCTTCGATCTGGTCTCAGGCCAGTATAATGAGCGCGCTTCGACACCGGCATCAGCGGGCAGCGAAACGCGACTCAGCCCGGCATGGGAAATGCACGAAAATGTCGCGAGCGCTCCCCATGGCGACACGAAACAAGTTTTGCAAGGTTGCAGGCTATGCAAAATGCGCCAGTTGCCCCCGAAATCCAGTGATTTCGGGGGTTTAGGCTTTAGCGAACTGGACCAAGGTCGGTGTTAGCCGGCGCCGCGCATGCGCTGCAGGTTGAGCAGTGCTTCACGAAGCGCGCGCTCGTTCTCTTCGGTGTCGAGCGGATTGTCCGCCTGCATCGCTTCGGACTCCTGGCTGGCAGGGCGATCGAAGGGACGTGTCGCATTGGGGAAGACAACTGCGGGTTCGACCGCGCCTTCTTCCGGCTCGGGCTCGTCCTCGATGCGCACGAATTCCTCGCCGCGCTGGTTGAAGGGATTGCCCATGCCCAGCAGCGAACCGAATTCAGGATTATCGCCTTGCCCTTCCGGTTCGTCGGCTTCGTCTGCTGTCGGCGCTTCTTCGGCAGCCTGGGGGGCAGCCTCCGGGGTGGAAGGCTCGGCGGTTGCGCCTTGCCGGATTCGATCGAGCGGCAAGGCAAAGGATGCAGCGAGATTGCCGTCTTCCTCATCCTCGTCATCCTCCGGGATGGCGAAGTGGGCGAAGGGCTGGCTCGTCGGTTCCTTGACGGGGGGCTTGGGTGCCTCACCGCCGACCGGCTTGAAATACTGGCGGGTTTCTTCTTCCGGCCTGACAGGCTCCGGTTGCGGTGCGGCAGCGGCAGGCTCGGCCTCTTCACCGGGCTCGCCGACAGGGGCATCCTGTGTATCTGGCATCGCAAGCTCCTGCTGAGCGGCGGGCGCTTGCAAGTCCTGCGGCTGGTCTTGCCCTTCGCTTGCGGACTTGCCGAAGAAGGCCGCCATCGCTTGCGCAGCATCTTGCGCACCGGCCTGTTCCACGTTGGCATCGATTGCAGCGGCAACGGCGCGCGGAGCGGGTGTAGCCGAAGCGGACAGCTGCGCCTTTGTGTGGCGTAGTTCACGACGTTTCTCGATCGAAGCTCCCAGCCGCTGGGCAAGCTGGACCAGGCCCAGTTCTTCCAGCTGGGCAGAGGGCGCTTCCGGTGTTTCCTTGCCGCTTTCAGCCGCGGTATCCTGGTCGAAGGTGGAAGGTTCGTCGGTCATTTCCGGCATGTCCTCGATTGGGTCACTGGTCATTTCGGCGGGCGCTTCGTCAGTATCGGCAGAAAATCCCTGCGATTCGGTTTCTGCTGCCTGCGGTCCTTCCCGCGCTTCCTCGAGAAATTCGAAGCCGGTGCGAGCATCGTCGTCCGCAAGCGATTGGAAACCGGGGTTGGCATCAATAGGTGCCAGTGCTTCGATAGCCTGATCTTCAGCCAGCAGGTCCTCGCCAAAGGGATCTTCGACCATCGCTTCAGGGATGGAATCCGCCAGTTCAAAGGGGGCGTGCGGTTCGCCGGCCTGTTCGGCCAGTTCGTCTGACAGTTCCGAGAAGTCTTCGGACAATTCGAGATTGCCGATCCGGGCGGTTTCCAGGCCATCGGGGGCTTCGTATACGATAGTGTCAGTCACGCTGGGAAGCGGAGCGAAATCGAGGAAATCGCTGCGCTGGCCTTCCTCTTCCTTCATCGCGAGCATGCGACGGCCGCTGCGCGGCGTGGCGTCAAAACCGTCATCGCCAAGCTCGTCATGCGCGGCAATCGGCTGGCGGCCACCGTCCATATGGCTGCGGTGGGCATTGGCCACCTGGCGGGCGATAAACAGGCCCGCAACCGCACCGGCAAAGGTAAAGGCAAGCGCGATCAGCAGGCGGGCGGTCATGCCCAGTGGCGGGGCGGCGAAGGGAATGATCGAAGGCAGGCCTACGCCCACGGACAGCCGCTCGATCACCTCTACCGGCACCATCAGGCTGCCCAGCCCGAGCAGCGCGGCAAACCACAGCGACACGATAAAGGGGAACGCGCGATGCGTACTTATCGGCGGCTTTGCAGCCTTTGCCTTGGATCCGTTTTCCAGAGCCTGTGAAGCCACGATATTGTCCTGTCCAGCGCCGGTGCTGCGCGTGCCACAACCGTCAGGCGGTGGCGCAGACCCGGCTATTCTCGAGTGGGCCTAACAGGCTTTGGTAAACGTCTTGATAACGAAGAATATTGCGCTCCCAGCTGTGCTTGCTGCGAACATAGGCGAGCGCAGCATCGCGCATCGCATCCCAGCTATCGCGCTTGTCGAGCAGGTCAGCGAGCGAGGTGGCGCAAGCGGCAGGATCGTCCGGCGCGAACAGCGTGCCGGTCGTGCGATGCTCCATCAGCTCGCGATGGCCGCCCACATCGCTCGCGGCGACCAGCTTCATCTGCGCCATCGCCTCGAGCGGCTTCAGCGGGGTGACGAGGTCTGTCAGGCGGCTTTTCTTGCGCGGATAGGCCATGATGTCCGTGAGCGCGTAATAGCGTTCGACTTCGGTATGCGGCACGCGCCCGACGAAACGGATCGCGCTGGCAACGGGCGAGGCTTCGGCTTGTGCCTTGAGGCTGTCTGCCATCGGCCCGCCACCCACCAGCAGCAAGCGCGCATCGGCGTGGCGCTCGACCAGCGCGGGCATGGCGGCGATCAGGTCGTCCAGCCCCTCATAGTCGTAAAAGCTGCCGATAAAGCCGATCACCGGGCCATCGCCCAGACCCAGTCCGGCAGCCAGCGCAGGATCGCGTTCAACCGGATTGCCGAACAGCGACAGGTCCACGCCATTGGGCATGAGCGAAATCTTTTCCGCATTAAAGCCGCGCGCGATCAGGTCTTCGCGCAGCCCCGAGCAGATTGTCACCACCCGGCCAGCTTCGCTCACCACGTGGTTTTCCAGCGCGCGGGTGAGGCGGTATTTGATCGAGCCTTCGCTTCCCGTGCCGTTACCCACTGCGGCATCTTCCCAGAAGGCGCGGATTTCATAGACAACCGGAATGCCCAGCCTGCGCCCTGCACGAATAGCGGCAAGGCCGTTCAAGGCGGGTGAATGGGCATGGAGCACATCGGGCCGCCATTCGCTCGCCAGCGCGCAGATCGCTTCTGTCAGCAGGGCCACCTCGCGCCATTCGCGCAGCACGGCGGGGCCATCGGCTGCGCCAGTGGTGCGGTGGAAGGTGAGGCCGTCCACCTCCTGTGTGGCAGGGCCCTCGTCGGTATGGCGCAAGCCGGTGATCCCGCGCACGTCCCAACCCATGCCTTTCTGCGCATGCAGGATTGCCCGCGTGCGGAAGGTATAGCCGCTGTGCATCGGCAGCGAGTGGTCAAGGACGTGGAGAATGCGTGGGTTCATCGCTGTCATGGCCGCAAATCCATAGGCTTGTAACCTTAACGCCGCGTCAATTTGTGCCCGCTATGGCGGCATGAGAAACTGCCGGAAGCCCGCTTTGTGATCAATCTTCTCACCCTTGCGCTGACGCACAGCCTGATGGCGCTCGCCGCCATCCTGCTGCTGTCGCGTGACGAGCTGGATGACGAAGAGGCAAAGCCGGGCAAGGCGCGCAAGTGGAGCCGCGCCGAGGCGGACGCTGACGGCGATGCTTGATCTCGCCCTTCTTGGCTTCATCGGCCTGCTGCTCGCGCTCGGCCTGAAGCGCCCCTTCCTGTGGGTGCTGGCCTATATCTACATCGATATCGTCGCCCCGCAGAAGGTCGGCTGGGGCCTGATCCAGGCCGTGCCTCTATCGCTGATCGCCTTCCTTGCGGCCTTTGCCGGATGGGCGCTGCTCGATTCAAAGAAGGGATCGCGCTTCACCCTGAGCCAGGGGCTGATCCTCACGCTGCTCCTGTGGTGCGGGATGACCACGCTGACAGCGCAGTTCCAGGATTCGGCATGGCTGAAATGGGACTGGGTGTGGAAGGCGCTGATCTTCGCCGCCTTCCTGCCATTGACCCTGCGCACCAGATTGCGGCTGGAATCGGCAGTGCTGTTCATCGTGCTGGCGGTGGGGACGATTGCCATCAACGGCGGCCTCAAGACCGTGCTGGGCGGTGGCGGATACGGCACGCTCAGCCTGCTGGTGCGCGAGAATTCGGGCCTCTACGAAGGCTCCATCATCTCTACCGTGGCGATCTGCATCATCCCGCTGGCACTTTGGCTGGCGCGGCATGGCACGATCTTCAAGCCGGACTGGAAGGTGTGGTGCTTCACCGGCGGGCTGGTGTTTGCCTGCCTGCTGATTCCCATCGGCACATCGGCGCGCACCGGCCTTGTCTGTATCGGCGTGCTCGGCGTGCTGCTGCTGCGTTCGGTGCGCTATCGGTTTGTCTATGCCGGGCTGGCCGGACTGGCGCTGATGACGGCGATACCGTTCCTGCCGCAAAGCTATCTGGAACGGATGGGCACGATCACCGGCTATCAGGGGGACCAGTCGGCCTCCACCCGCCTTGCCGTTTGGGCCTGGACCATCGATTACGCGAAGGACCATCCGCTGGGCGGCGGCTTCGACGCTTACCGTTCGAACAGCTTCACTTACCGCACGCGCACGGTATCGGGCGACGGGCCGACGCAGCAGGTCGAATATGCCGAGGTGACCGAAGAGGCCCGCGCATACCATTCCTCCTATTTCGAGCTGCTGGGCGAGCAGGGCTATGTCGGTTTCGGCATCTGGATGTGGATCAACCTGCTGGGCTTGTTGAACATGGAGCGGCTGCGCTGGCGCTTTGCCAAGCGCGAGGATGGCCGCAAGAGCTGGCAATGGGGCCTCGCCACTGCCTTGCAGCAAGCGCATGCGGTGTTCCTTGTCGGCGCGCTGTTCGTCGGGATCGGCTACCAGCCTTTCCTGTTCATGCTGGTGGGCTTGCAATGCGCGCTGTGGTCTTACGTCAGGCGCACCGAAGCGCCGCCTGCGAAGGCGCGCTTCAAGCGTCCGGAGGGGAAGCCGCCCGAACCTGCTGCGGCCTAGCTCGACATTTCAGCAATTTGCTGTCTAAATCCCGGCCATGGACGCGCCTGCATCCCTCGGGATTATCGAGATCCTCGGCATTGCCACCAGCGCCAGCCTGCTGGCCGGGTGGCGGCTGTACCTCGTAGTGCTGGCAACCGGCATCGCGATGCGCAGCGGCATGGTGCCGCTTCCCGAGCATCTCCAGAGCCTGCAGGTGCTCGCCAATCCGTGGGTGATGGGCATCGCCGGGCTGGGCGCCTTCTGCGAATTCTTTGCCGACAAGATCATGTGGCTCGATAGCGCTTGGGACAGCGTGCACACG
This sequence comes from Alphaproteobacteria bacterium, assembly GCA_030431435.1. Classification (GTDB taxonomy): domain Bacteria; phylum Pseudomonadota; class Alphaproteobacteria; order Sphingomonadales; family Sphingomonadaceae; genus Alteraurantiacibacter. The sequence continues at coordinate 47,380 of JAUIJI010000002.1, forward strand.
CTGGTGCGGCCCATCGGCGGCGCGCTGCTGACGCTGGCGATTGTCGATCCGGGCGATCCGGCTATGCAGGTCGTCGCCTTCCTGCTCGGCGGTGGCGGATCGCTGCTGGCCCATGGCGGCAAGGCCAGCGCGCGGGCGGTGGTGAACACCAGCCCCGAACCGGTCAGCAACGTTGCTGTATCGACGGTTGAGGATGTCGCGACGGTGGGCCTGTTGTGGCTCGCTTACGAATATCCCTGGGCTGCGGCCACCGTGGCGCTGATCGTGCTGGGCCTGTGCGTCTGGGGCCTGATCTGGGCGCGCCGGGTGCTGCGCCGCCTGTTCTGGAAAAGCGGGCCCAAGACACACCTGCCACCGCAGGAAGGTTAGCCCCCGCGACGCTTACCCGCCGTGGGCGCGCATCCATTCCTCGACCACCGGGGCAATCCGGCCGCGCCACTTGCTGCCGTTGAAGATGCCGTAATGGCCCACGTCGCGGGCGAGGTGGTACTTCTTCTTGGCTTCGGGCAGGTGCGGCACAAGGTCGAGCGCGGCGCGCGTCTGGCCTATGCCGGAGATATCGTCGCGCTCGCCCTCGATCGCCAGCAGCGCGGTATCGCGAATGGCATCGGGATCGATTGCCTTGCCGCGATGGACGAATTCGCCCTTCGGCAGCGAATGCTCCTGGAACACGTGTTCGATCGTCTGCAGGTAGAATTCCGCCGTCATGTCGCAGACGGACAGATATTCGTCGTAGAACGCCTTGGTCGCGTCCGCGCTTTCCTGGTCGCCCACGGTGAGATGCTTGTACATCTCGTAATGGCTCATCATGTGGCTTTCGAGGTTCATCGAGATGAAGCCCGCCAGCTGCAGGAAGCCGGGATAGACCTTGCGGCCCGCACCCGGATAGTTGAGCGGCACGGTGGCGATGACGTTGTTGGTGAACCAGCTCAGCGGTTTTTCCATCGCCACGTCATTGACGCTGGTGGGGCTGGCGCGGGTATCGATCGGGCCGCCCATCATGGTCAGCGTGGCGGGGCGGCACTCGTCCTTGTCTGCGCCCATCACGGCGGCAGCGGCAAAGGCGGGTACGGACGGCTGGCACACGGCCAGCATATGCGTGTTCGGGCCGATGAACTGCAGGAACTCGATCAGGTAATCGATATAATCGTCAAGGTCGAAATTGCCGGCTGACAGGGGCACGTTCTTGGCATCGGCCCAGTCCGTGATCCACACTTCCTGGTTTTCGACCATGCGCGCCACCGTGCCGCGCAGCAGCGTGGCATAGTGCCCGCTCATCGGCGCGACGATCAGCAGCTTGGGTGCGTCCTTGGGCAGGCCCTTGCGCTTGAAGTGGCGCAGCGCGCCGAACGGCTTGTGCAGCACCACGTCCTCGGCCACCGGATAGCTCTTTCCGTCCACTTCGACCGTATCGATGCCAAAGGCAGGCTTGCCGCGATCCTCATAGACATGGGCGAAGACCTTGAGCGCACTGGCAATGGCCGGCCCCATGCCGAAATAGCCGATGGGAAGCGCGGGGTTGCTCCACACCTGCGCGGTGACCGCAGCCCAGTTGCTGGCGGCTGTCATCATTGATCGGTGCATCTCGTATGCGGAATAGAGCATGCGGTTCCCTCGGCTGCTGTCCCGCGGCACTTCTGGCGATACCTTGCGGGCGGGTTTGCGACTTCGTGACCCACGATAGCGCGGGCATCGCGGCATAGATAGGCCATGTTGCAATGCAGCAAAAGGGGTATTGTGCCCCGTTTTTTGCATCACCGTGCAATTTCCTGCGTTGAAGCGCTTCAATAGTGGGTTTGAATGGGCTAGGCGCTCCCGCGTCATGGCCAGCCGCGCATCCAGAGAAGACGTTCCGAAGGCGAGCAGCCTCGGCCCGCTTGCGATGATCCTGCGCGCGGCAAGCCGCTATCCCGGCCTTGTCGTTGCCGCCAGTATTGCCCTGGCAATCACCGCTGCGGCCACGCTGGCGATTCCCGCCGGCATGCAGCTCGTGGTCGATCGCGGCTTTGCCGAAGGCGCTGACCCGGCAGAGATCGGCCGCTGGTTTCGTTACCTGCTGATGATCGTCACGGTCCTTGCGCTCGGTACGGCGCTGCGATTCTATTTCGTCAGCCTGCTGGGTGAACGGGTTGTCGCCGATATCCGACTTGCCGTGCAGGAAAACCTTCTGCGCCTTTCGCCGGGTTTCTTCGAAGAAAATTCGCCTAGCGAGATTTCCAGCCGCATGACGGCGGACACGGCGCAGATCGAGCATGTGGTGGGCACCACCGTTTCCGTTGCCTTGCGCAACGCCATCATGGTGATCGGCGGCACCGCCTACCTGATCTATCTCGCACCCGCGCTGACCTTGTTGCTGGCCATCGCCATTCCCGTGGTGCTCGTGCCGATCTTCGTGATCGGGCGGAAACTGCGCGTGGTCAGCCGCGAAAGCCAGGACCGCGTGGCCGAAGTGGGCAGCCATGTGTCCGAAGTGCTGGGCGCGATGAAGATCGTGCAGGGCTTCAACCAGGAACAGCGCGAGATGGCGCGCTTTTCCGGCAGCGTGGAAGCGACTTACGATACCGCCCGCCGCCGCATCCGCTTGCGCGCAGTGATGACGGCAGTGGTGATTGCGCTGGTTTTCTTTTCCATCACAGCGGTGATGTGGCGCGGCGCGCTGCAGGTGGCGGACGGGACGCTTTCGGGCGGGACCATCACGGCCTTCGTGTTTACCGGCGTGCTGGTGGCCGGTGCGTTCGGTGCGCTGGCCGAGGTTTATGGCGAGCTGCTGCGCGGTGCCGGTGCTGCCAGCCGCCTGGACGAGCTGCTGAAGGAAAAGCCCGCGATTGCGCCTCCTGCCCGCAGTGTATCGCTTCCCGAACCGCCGCGTGGCAGCCTGTCTTTCGAGAAAGTCACGTTCAGTTACCCGACGCGCCCGCACGAAAAGGCGATCGACGGCTTCACGCTCAAGGTCGAGCCGGGCGAGACGGTTGCGATCGTCGGGCCATCAGGTGCCGGCAAGTCCACCATCTTCCAGCTTGCCGAACGGTTTTACGATCCGCAGGTCGGCACGGTGAAGGTCGATGGCGTGCCGCTGACGCAGGCAGACCCCGCCGCCATCCGCAAGCGCATGGCGCTGGTGCCACAGGACGGCACGCTGTTCGCTGCCAGCGCGCGCGACAATTTGCGTTATGGCGCCTGGGATGCGGATGAAGAGGCGATCTGGGATGCTGCCCGCGCTGCCAATGCCGAGACATTCCTCAAGGCGCTGCCCGATGGTCTCGACACCTATCTCGGCGAAGGCGGCGCGCGCCTTTCCGGTGGCCAGCGCCAGCGCGTGGCGATTGCCCGTGCGCTGCTGCGCGATGCGCCCATCCTGCTGCTTGATGAAGCGACCAGCGCGCTCGATGCCGAAAGCGAACGGCTGGTGCAGGAAGCGCTCGACCATCTGATGCAGGACCGCACGACGATCGTGATCGCCCACCGGCTTGCCACCATTCGCGCGGCAGACCGGATCGTGGTGATGGACGAAGGGCGCATTGTCGAAGAGGGCAGCCACACCGCGCTGATCAGCCAGGGCGGCCTCTATGCGCGCCTCGCCTCGCTGCAGTTCAACGAGGCTGCTCTCGGCTGAATTGCCGCCGGGCGCTATGGGCGAAAGCCCTCTTGTGGCACGAGCCAGCGCTCGTTAATCGACGAAGTATCATATGAAACCGACGAACGGCGACTCTCGCTCGCGGGAAACGCTATGCGATGATGAGCTTCATGTCCGGAGGCAGGGCCGTCGGACGCAATACGGGACTGACGAATGATCAAACGCACTCTGGCCACCGGCATTTCTGCCATCGCACTGGCTGTTCACGCGCCTGCCATGGCTCACGAAGACCACGGCGCTCCGCTTGCTGTCGAACAAGGCAATGAGGCGAGCGAGACACCGACCATGAGCTTTGGCGAATGGGGCGTGGACCTGACCCAGCTGGATGCGAGCGTCGATCCCGGGGCTGATTTCAATTCCTATGTGAACGGCCTCTGGATCGCCAATAACGAGATCCCGGCGGACCTGACGCGCTTTGGCGCTTTCGACGTGCTGCGCGAACAGGCTGTGGCCGATGTCGAGGCGCTGATGGCGGACCTCGTGGCGTCTGACCCGGCGCCCGGCACCACGGCTCGCCGCCTTGTCGATGCCTACAACGCCTTTCTCGACCAGGAGGCGATCGATGCCGCTGGACTGACGCCTGCCTATCCCTTCCTGACCGAAATCTTCACCGCGCCCGATCTCGATGCACTGGTTTCGCTGTTCGGCAAGCCGGGTTATCCTGCGCTGGTTTCTGCCGGGGTGACCATCGATGACATGAACCCGACGGAGCATGCCGCATCGGTCGGCTTTGGCGGAATGGGCCTGCCGGATCGCAAATACTATCTTGAGGACAGCGAGCGGAACCGCGAAATCCGCGCTGCCTATATGGACTACCTCACCTTCATGCTGGGTCGGGCCGGTTATGCCGATCCCGCCGAAGCGGCAAAGGCGGTCTACCAGTTCGAACATGATGTGGCCGTGCTGGAATGGGACCAGCAGATGATGCGTATCCCCGAGCTGACCTATAACGAACTCTCGCGTGACGAGCTGCGCGCGCTGGCGCCTGCCTTCCCGACTGACGTCCTTCTCGACAGCAGCGGCTTTGCCGGGATCGATCGTTTCCTCACTTCGCAATTGCTGCCCGATGAAGACGAGCAGGAAGAGCTCGAGCTGACAGAGGAGCAGATGGCGCTGATGGGTGGCGGCTTGCCGGCCATGATGCAGCTGGTCAGCGAAACGCCGCTGCCCAACCTCAAGGCGTGGATGGCGGTGCGTTTTCTCGCCAGCAATGCGTCTGTCCTGCCAAGCGATATCGACGAAGCGCAATTCGCCATGTTCAGCAAGGAACTGAACGGCGTTGCCGAGCAGCGTCCGCGCTGGAAGCGGGCGATCGCGGCCACCGAGGGCATGCTGGGCGAGCAGCTCTCCTCGCTTTATGTCGAGCGGTATTTCCCGCCTGAAAGCAAGGCACAGATGGATGCGCTGGTGGCCAACCTCATGCGGGCGATGCGCTCTGACATCGAGGAAAACGAGTGGATGACCGAAGCGACCGTGGCCGAAGCCATGGCGAAGCTCGAAGGGTTCTCCACCCAGATCGGCTATCCGGATGAATTCGAGACTTATGACGGTCTCGAGATCAGGCCCGGCCAGCCGCTGGCCAACCGCATCAGCTCCATCGCCTGGAACCAGGCCGATTCGCTGGCGGACCTTCACGAGCCGGTGGACCGCATGGAATGGCTGATGCTGCCGCAGACGGTGAACGCCTATTACATGCCGCCGTTCAACCAGATCGTGTTCCCGGCAGCGATCCTGCAGCAGCCCTTCTTCGGCCCGGATGCCGATCCGGCTGTGAATTATGGCGCGATCGGCGCGGTGATTGGCCACGAAATCGGCCATGGTTTTGATGACAGCGGCTCGCGCTATGATGCCACCGGCGCTCTGCGCAACTGGTGGCAGCCCGAGGACGAGCAGCGGTATCGCGAACAGACGGACAAGCTGGTCGCCCTGCTGCAGGCCTATTGCATCGACGATGGCGAGGTGTGCCTGACCAGCCGCGGGCTGGGCGAGACGCTGGGCGACGTGGTCGGCCTGCAGATGGCTTATCGCGCCTATCGCCTCTCGCTCGATGGCGAGGAAGCTCCGGTGATCGATGGCCTTACCGGCGACCAACGCTTCTTCCTCGGTTTCGGGCAGGTCTGGCGCGGCAAGTGGCGTCCCGAGGCAAAGCGCGCTCAGATGGTGGGCGGCAGCCCGCACCCGCCTTCCGATTTCCGCCTCAACAACGCGGTGCGCCATATCGATGCCTGGTATGAGGCGTTCAACGTGACCGAGGACGATCCGCTCTACCTGCCGCCGGAAGACCGCGTCCAGATCTGGTAATCGCGTAGCAGGGCGCTGTTCTGCTTGACTTCGCAGTGCAGCATGTGGAGGTCATGAAAAGCGGGCGAGGCGCAATGCCTCGCCCCTTTACGCATGACCGGGATGGCCTAAGCGCATGACCTTATTCCAGCAATTGCTGATCGCGGTGGTTCAGGGAACCACCGAATTCCTGCCGATTTCCTCGTCAGGGCATTTGATCCTGATTCCCTATCTCACCGATTTCGCTGATCAGGGTCCGATGATCGATGTGGCGGTGCACGTCGGCTCGCTTCTGGCGATCATCATCTATTTCTGGCGCGATGTGCTGGGGCTGGCGAAAGGCGGTTTCGCTACTGTCGGCATTGGCAAGGAGCCCGAGCAGCGGCGGTTGTTCCTGTGGGTGCTGGTGGGCACCATACCCGCAGTTGCACTGGGGCTGTTCCTCAAGCTGGGCGGTTATCTCGAAAGCTTCCGTTTCACTGATCTTGTGGCGATCAACCTCATCGTTTACGGCCTGCTGCTGGGTGCCGCAGACCACTTCGGCAAGCAGGAAAAGAGCTTCGAGGACGTGACGCTGCGCGATGCGATCCTTGTCGGCATCGCCCAGGCCATGGCGCTGATCCCCGGCACCAGCCGTTCCGGAGTGACCATGACGGCCGCCCGCGCGCTGGGATACAAGCGCGTGGAAGCGGCGCGCTTTTCCTTCCTGCTGGCGGTTCCTGCTGTGGCCGGGGCGGGCCTGCTTGCGGTGCTTGACCTGGCCGAAGCTTCTGCCGCGATGCAGTGGGATGCCTTCGTCACCGGCGTCTTCACCTTCATCGCTGCCTTTGCCACCATGGCCTTCCTGATGAACTTCCTGAAAAAGGCCTCGATGATGGTCTTCGTTGTCTATCGCGTGCTGATGGGCGTGGCGCTGCTGGTGATGTTCTAGGCCACCGCCTTCGGGAAGGCGCTTGGAACCGGGGCCGCTTCCTTGCGTTTTTCCAGTGTTATGAGCGCAGGATTGGAACAATGGGCCTGATATTTGTCACCTTGTTGGGGGCGATTCTCGGCTGGATTTCTTCGATTATTCGCCGTGTGGACAACAGGCGCGGCCTCTCGCGTAACATCATTGCCGGTATCGCCGGTGCGTGGCTTGGCGGAATCTCCAGCAAGTCTCTGTTTGGAAACGAAATTTCCCTCCTCCAGTCAGCCAGTGTCGATGCGCTGTTGATTTCTCTGATTGGTGCGTTAGCCCTGTTGCTCTCGGTAAACCTGTTGCATCGCAGCGAAATGCGCTAAGGGGGATGCCGAAGGGGCTACGGGCTCATTCATTCGGGGCGGCACTTGCCGCCTCAAGTCTTGAAGGGGAATACTGATGAAGAAGATTATCGCTGTTGCATCGGCTGCTGTTCTCGGCCTCGGCCTGACCGCTTGCGCCGCTGAAGAAGAAGCACCGGCTGAAGAAGCCATGGAAGAAGCTGTTGACGCCATGGACGAAGCCGAAGGCGCCATGGACGAAGCTGCTGCTGAAATGGAAGCAGGCGCTGAAGAAGCTGGCGAAGCTGCTGAAGAAGCTGTCGAAGACGCCGAAGGCGCCATGGATGAAGCTGCCGAAGAAATGTAATCGGCAGCTCCATACCGGAGCAATAGAGAAGGGCCGGTCCTGCAAGCGCAGGGCCGGCCCTTTCTCTTTGCGGTACCGCCCCTAGTCGGCGGACTGCGAATCCTCGGTGGCGGGGGACTGTTCGCCCGGTTCTGCCAGCACTTCGGCAGGCAGTCGCTGCTGGTCGAGCATCTCTGCCGCTTCGTCCAGCGCCCGCGCCTCGCCCACGCTCACGCCGCCGGGGCCCGGATCATTGTCCGATGCCCCGCATCCGCAGAGCAGCATGGCGCAGCCAAGGGCGAGGGCGTTGCGGGTCACTCGGTCTCTGCCTCGGCCTCGGCTTCGGCAGCGTCCGCTTCGACGATGTCTTCAGCCGCTTCGGCAGCTTCCATCGCATCCATTTCACCAGCCTCTTCCAGCGCGGCTTCGTCTCCCGCAACAGCCTCATCCGCGACCGGCTCTGGCGTGTCCGTCAGCGCCTGGTCAGCCGGCATTTCTACCGTGTCGGCGATGGCATCCTCGGATGCATCGGTGGTTGAGCCACAAGCAGCCAGCGCCAGCGAAGAGGCGGCGGCGAGGGCGATGGTGGAAAGTGTCTTCATCGATCGGTTCTCCGTAAGTGAATCTTTGCCGGACAAGTTACAGCACGCAGCGGGGGAATAAAGGCGCAAAACGCGCATGTCCCGGTTCATCCCGAAGCGCCGCTGTGGCAAACCGCCGAATATGGCTTCTTCCGCCCTCGCCACCACCACCGCCCCGCCAGCGGCGCATGAGGCATTGCGCACGGTCTTCGGCTTCGAGGCTTTTCGCGGGGTGCAGGAGGATGTGCTCGCCCGGGTGATGGCGGGTGAGAGCACGCTGGCGATCATGCCCACGGGTGCGGGCAAGTCGCTCACTTACCAGCTTCCCGCCACGCTGATGGAGGGGACATGCGTGGTCATCTCGCCCTTGATCGCGCTGATGCATGACCAGCTGCGCGCCGCCCGCGCCAACGGAATTCGTGCCGCCACGCTTACCAGTGTCGATGCCGACTGGCGCGAAACGCAGGACGCGTTCCGCAATGGCGAGCTGGACCTGCTCTACGTCGCGCCCGAGCGCGCCAGCCAGCCGCATTTCCGCGAGTTGCTTTCGCAAGGCCGGATCGCGCTGTTCGCGGTGGACGAGGCGCATTGCGTTTCTGAATGGGGGCATGATTTCCGCCCGGACTATCGCCAGCTCCGCCCGCTGATGGACCAGTTTGCAGGCGTGCCGCGCCTTGCGCTCACCGCTACCGCCGATGCCCACACCCGCAAGGATATTCTCCACCAGCTGGGCATTGCCGAAGAAGGCATGATCGTCGCCGGGTTCGACAGGCCCAATATCCGCTATGCCATCCGCCACCGACAGGGCTTGCAAGGTCAGCTGGCGCGGCTGATGGCAGAGCATCCCGGCCCCGGCATCATCTACGCCCCCACGCGGCGCAAGGTGGAGGAGTTGGCTGACAAGCTGGCGAGCGCCACGGGCCGCACCGTGCTGCCTTATCATGCAGGCCTGCCGCCGGAACAGCGCGCGGCTAACCAGTCCGCCTTCGTGGCGAGCGAGGATATGGTGGTGGTCGCCACCATCGCTTTCGGCATGGGGATCGACAAGCCGGACGTGCGCTTCGTCGCCCATGCCGGCATCCCCAAGTCGATCGAGGCCTATTACCAGGAAACCGGCCGCGCGGGCCGCGATGGCGATCCGGCGCAAGCGGTGATGTTCTGGAGTGCGGGCGATTTCGCGCAGGCCCGTCTGAGGTTGGGCGAAGT
>JAUIJI010000115.1 GCA_030431435.1 Alphaproteobacteria bacterium
CAAGCCTGAAGGAACCGAAAAAGCGCGCAAAAACAAGGGTCAATCGCGTCGGCAAGGTCAAGCGACTGAAGGCCAAGAAGGAACACGCGCAGAAGAAGGCCAACCGCGGGAAGGTGAGCTGGTAGGAGCGCCTCCGGCACCCCCTCGCGCCTTGACTTTTCCCCGATTCTCCCCCAATGGCGCGCGTCGAAGGGCGGCGCCTGGCGCGTCGCCTGTTGTATTTCGGGCCTCTTGAAGGCCTCACCAGACCTTTGGGAATTAAGCCATGGCGAAGCCAGCAACCGTCAAAGTCCGCCTGAACTCGACCGAGTCCGGCTTCTTCTACGTGACCAAGAAGAACCCGCGCAACATCACCGAGAAGCTGTCGTTCCGCAAGTACGACCCCATCGTGAAGAAGCACGTCGAATTCAAGGAAGGCAAGATCAAGTAAGCAGGCCCGTTCCCGTTCCGGGGATGCGCAATATGCTGAATGATCGGAACCCTTCCGGTTCAGTGACAGTTCAACGCTCCACCCTCAGGAGTGCGAGCATGAACAACTTCAAGTCGATTTTCGCCAAAGCCATGGGCGCCGCATCTGCCGGCGCCCTTGCCGTTTGTGTGCCCGCCGCCGTGCTGGCTCCCGCCGCGCCTGCCGCTGCCCAGTCCGGCACCAGCGCCAGCCTCGCCCGTGCCGAACGCGCGCTGCGCGCCATCACCACGATGAAGGCGGATTTCACGCAGACCGACCGTTCAGGGCAGACGCTGACGGGCGAACTGACCATCCGCATGCCCGGCCACATCCGTTTCGAATATTCGGATGATGTGAACATGCTGATCGTTTCCGACGGCCGCCAGCTGGCCATCGCCGATTACGATGTGCAGCAGCTGGAACGTTATCCGGTCAGCGATTCGCCGCTGGGCGCGCTGCTCGATCCCGATCACGATCTCGAACAATATGGCCGCGTGGTCTCGACCAATTCGCCGCGCGTGGTCAGCGTGGCGGTGTCTGATCCGGACAAGCCGGAATTTCCCGAACTGACGCTGGTCTTCGTCGAAAAGGCGGGTGCTCCCGGTGGTCTGGAACTGAGCGCCTGGGTGGCGCTCGATTCGCAGAATGTGCGCACCACCGTGCGGCTGTCGAACCACCGCTATGGCATGAGCGTTCCTGACAGCGCCTTCCGCTATCGCGATCCGCGCGGCACGTCCCGTCGCCCAAGATAAACGGGAAGCCGCCGAGCGGTTGGAATGGTGCGACAAATTGCGACGCTTCATTCATTCACGCGACAGGCACCCATCCCTATATTGTGACTTGCAAGAACGGCTGGTGGACCCGGGTTTCCCCCCTGTTGCCCCTCCGCCTCAAGGCCCGCCTTGCACAGCGTGACGAACGCTAAGAACGAAACCCTCGTCCCATATTGCCCCCGGGACGAGGGTTTTTTCTTGCCCGCCGGAATTGCCCTCGCCGCTTGCTGATCCGGGCCAATAGGCTCTAGAGCTTGGCGCCATGATTTCGATAACCAGCTGGAACATCAATTCCGTGCGCCTGCGCATGCCGATCGTGGCGCAATTCCTTGAGCAGGAAGCGCCCGACATCCTCTGCCTGCAGGAGATCAAGTGCCAGGAGCACCAGTTCCCCTACAAGGCGTTCGAGGAATTGGGATACAAGCACTTCGCTGTGCACGGGCAGAAGGGCTATCACGGCGTCGCCACCGTCAGCCGCATCCCGATCACCGAGTTTTCCCGCCATGACTGGCAGGACAATGGCGAGGCTCGCCATGTCGGTGTCGAGCTGACGGGTGACGAGGCCGGTGCGCTGAAGGGCATGGTGCTGGAAAACGTCTATATCCCTGCAGGCGGTGACGAGCCCGACCGCGAGATCAACATGAAGTTCGGCCAGAAGCTCGACTTCCTCGAACGGATGACTCGCTGGGCCGACAAGGTCGACCGCCCCACCATGATCGTCGGCGATTTCAACATCGCGCCGCTGGAAAGCGATGTGTGGAACCACAAGCAGCTCCTCAAGGTCGTGAGCCATACGCCGATCGAGGTGGACACGCTGCAACGCTTCAAGGATGCCCACGGCTGGACCGATGTGGGCCGCGAGTTCATCCGCGATCCCGAACGCTATTACAGCTGGTGGAGCTACCGCGCGAAGGACTGGCGCGCCAATGATCGCGGCCGAAGGCTCGATCACATGTGGGCCAGCCCGGAACTGGCCGCGCAGGCCACCGGCCACCGCATTCTGGAAGATGCGCGCGACTGGGAAAAGCCGTCCGATCACATCCCCATCACCACGGAATTCGCAAGCTGAGCACGCCAGCCGCCTCTTCCCCCTCGCGCAGGGTAGCGCAGGCGGTCGATGCCTTGCGCCATGGCTGGCCGATCAAGGTCGGTGAAGCGCCGGTGCTGCTGCCGGTGGAAACGGCCACTCTGGCCGGTGCGCGGAGCGAACGCGCGCTGATATCCGCCGCGCGCGCGGCCACGCTCAAGCTCACCAACCAGCGCGATGCGGCAGACGGGCATCACCCTGTGCTGATTCGCGCTGCCGAGGCCATCGATCTCGAAGCAGCCTTGCCCATTGCCGATCCGGCGCTCGATCCGGTGATGCCGCTCAAAGGCCCGTTCAGGGTGGAGCGCATCGCCTGCATGGCAGAGGCCGAGGCGGCGATGGAACTGGCGCGCATCGCCGGGATCCTGCCCGCCTTCCTGTTCGCTCCGGACCCGCCGGGTGAACCGGTGAACCTGAAGGCTGCCGACCTCATGGAGTGGGCCGATCCGGCACGGCTCGCCATCGCCACCCGCGCGCGCCTGCCGATTGCCGCCAATGAAGAGGCTGAGCTGGTCGCCTTCCGCAAGGTGGATGACATGCGCGAGCATGTGGCGCTCGTGATCGGCAAGCCGGATCATGACACAGTGCCGCTGGTGCGCCTGCATTCCGAATGCCTGACGGGCGATATCTTCGGCAGCCTCAAATGCGATTGCGGTCCGCAGCTCGATGGCGCGCTGGCGCAGATGGCGGCAGAGGCAGCGCAAGGCGGCTGGGGCATTTTGCTATACATGCGGCAGGAAGGGCGCGGCATCGGCATCATCAACAAGATGCGCGCTTACCGGCTGCAGGATGCAGGTTTCGACACGGTCGATGCCAATGCGCGGCTGGGCCTGCCGGTGGAGGCGCGCGATTTCCCTACCGCCGCGCGCATGCTGGACCTGCTCGGCGTGAACAGGGTGCGGCTGCTGACGAACAATCCGGCCAAGGTCGAAGCGCTTGAAGCTGCCGGCGTCAGCATTGCCGAGCGCGTGGCGCATGAACTGCCCGCCAATCCACACAACGCGCGCTACCTCGCCACCAAGCGCGATCGATCGGGACATTTGCTGACATGAGCTGGACAATCCGCGAAGAGCGTGCAGGGGACGAGGCAGCAATCCGGCAGATGGTGGAGCGCGCCTTCACCGGCCACCCCTATTCCGAGGGCGACGAGGCGCAGGTGATCGATGCCTTGCGCGCAGATGGCGATCTTGTGCTGTCGCTGGTCGCAGAGGATGGCAATGCCATTGTCGGCCAGGTGACTTTCAGCCGCGCGATCCTTTCCAATGGCGAGGATGGCTGGATGGTGGTCGGCCCCGTGGCGGTGGAACCCGCGCGGCAGGGCGAGGGGATCGGCCGCGCGCTGATGGAGGCTGGCGAGGCGCGGATGGAAGCGATGGGTGCCAAGGGCATCACCGTGCTCGGCGATCCGGACCTCTACGCGCGATTCGGATACCGGCAGCACACAGCCATGACCCTTGAGGGCGAGCTGGGCGAGTACTTACAGGTGAAGAGCTTCGGCGCGCCGATACCTGCGGCAAAGATCACCTATGCCCCGGCTTTCGCCCCGGGCGGTTAACGGATTTCGTACCGCTTGAGATTGGCCGCGAGCTGGTTGTTCTCAACCTGCTGGACCTCGCCTGACCAGTCCGCCACGAACACCGAATTGCGATCCACCCCGGGCGCGAAGCGTGCGCGGTTGCCCGCGACGACAAGGCCCGAGCTGGTGTATTCGCGGCTTTCCGCAGCCACGGCGATGAAGGCGGAGTAGTTTTCCTTGTCGCGGCCCTGCACGAACCAGTTGTTGGTGATCTGGCCACTGGCACCTGCGGGAAGGTCGATCATGTAGTTCGTGCCTTGCCCGCCGGCATCATCGAAGCTGGAGCTGGCGATCTGCACGATCGGCGCGCGCACCTTGACGTAATGCCCGCCGCGCCCCTGTTCGAATCGGCTGTTGGTGATCCGCACCTGCCCCAGCGCGCCGGTGTAGATCGAATGCGCACAGCCACCTGATCCCTCGCACGTACCGAGGCGGGTGAAGGTGGAATGATCAACCACCAGCGTCGCATTGCTGTCCCCTGCTGTGAGGATGCCCTGCTGGCTGTCGCGGAACCAGCTTTGCGCCACTGTGAGGTCGCCCGTTTCAAGGCGGATGCCTGCGCCGTTGTAATCGCGCACGCGCATGTTCTGGAACACCAGGCCCGATACTTCCGCACCGCGCCCGCGCAGCACCAGTGCTGCCTTGCCTTCGCAAGTCACGGCATCGAACACCGCCGCGCCGGGTTGTTCGGAAAGAAAGGAGATAAAGCCCGCCGTCTGCACTGCGCATTGGCGGTGGTTGCCCGGTGCTATCACGATGGTGCCGCGTGCATCGCCGATAGCATCGACAGCGGTCTGCAGATTGGCAAAGCCCTGCCCCGTTTCGGCGATAGTGTAAGGCGCGCGCGAAGGCTGGGCGAGCAGCGCTGTGAGCGGGATCGCCGCCACGGCAAGCGCGCACACAGCCGATGCGAGTCGCAGCGAAGGGCGCGTGGGCGGAAGAGATGGTTCGCGGGTCATCCTGCCAGCCATAGGCGCGAATGGTTAACGGCCCGCAAAGCGTTCAGGAAAAGGCGGGCATTACCTCGCTGCCGAACAATTGCGCGGAACGGCGCACCTGCTCCACGCTCATGTCCCCGAAAGCCATTTGCGCGAGGCAATAATTGTAGCCGCCGAATTCAGCATCCTTCAGCAGGAAATCGCGCACCTTTTCGGGCGAACCGGCGCAAGCGGACCCAGCGGCTTCCACCGCGTCCCAGTCCTTCGGGAACTTCGCGACGAAGGGATTGTTGCCCCCGCGCGCTTCCCACAGATACACGAAGCTGGCGCGCCAGCGGGCGAAAGCGGGGCGAGCGATGGCGAGGGCCTCCTCGTCACTGTCGGCCACCACGATATGGCGGCCCGCGCCGACCAGCGGCATGTCCGCCGGATCGCCGCCATCTGCTTCGTAGGCCTGGCGGTATCCCTGCACCATGGCGCGCATAGGCTCGCCTGCCAGCAGCGTGACCATGTTGAGCCGGTCTTTCGCGCAGCGTTCCACCGATCCGGCCGAGTTGGTACCATACCACAGCGGCGGATGCGGGCGCTGCTGCGGGCGGACGGTCATCGGCACATCGTCGAAAGTGAAAAATCGCCCCTTGTGGTCCAGCCGCTCGCTGGTGAGGCCCTTGATCAGCACTTCGAAACTCTCGGCGCTGAGATCCTGCTGCTCGCCCATATCGACGCCGTAGAAGCCCATTTCTACAGGCGAGATACCGCGACCATAGCCCAGTTCCAGCCGCCCGCCTGACATCGCATCGAGCATGCCCACTTCCTCGATCAGGCGCAGCGGGTGGTATAGCGGCAGCAGATAGACCAGCGGGCCGAAGCGGATCGTGCTGGTACGCTGGGCAATGGCGGAGAGGTAAACGCCCGGCGATGGCGCATGGCCCAAAGGCGTGCCGTGATGTTCTGCCACGTGGTATCGCGAGAAGCCCGCTTCCTCGAACGCCTGCACCATTTGCAGCCGCGCCGCGTAATGATCGGGCAGCGAAAGCCCGCTGTCATCCACGTGATCGAAAATGCCGAATTGCATGGTGTTCTCTCTCCCCCAAAGGCACGTTAGCGGCGCTGCCTTGCGGGTCAATCACCCTGTGCCGGTCAGCGGTTCCTGTGGTTCTTCTTGCCCCGCTTGATCGCTTCGAGGTCCTTCATGTCAACGATCTCACTGCGGGCCATCATCCAGCGTATCATCAGGATGCACCAGCCGACTGTCACCAGCAGGAACAGGCCGGTGATCGCCAGCATCACCGTCTCTCCGGGTTCGGTAGAGACCACGGCCACGAACCCGCCCGTCATGACCATAAGCGCCAGCAACCATGCTCCCAATCCCCGCCATCCTGCGGCATTGCGCGGGGTGATCTGGACCATCCAGCCATTGCGCACGGCGACATAGGGCTTTTCTTCATCACGCATGACTTAATCCTCCTTTGGCGGCCTTCCGCGCTTTGGCCTTTCGCTGATCGGCACATCGATGCCGCGCTTCTTCAGGGCTTCTCGAATCAGCATCTCCAGCTCCGCATTCACCGAACGCAATTCGCGCGCGGCGAGGCGCTCCACCGCATCGTGGAGCGCCGGATCGAGCCGCAAGGCAAAGGCTTTCTTCTTCGCAGCTGGCATTGTGCTTACTGGTAGAGCGATCCCGTGTTGACGATCGGGTTCACTTCACGCTCCCCGCACAGCACCACCATCAGGTTGGAGACCATGGCAGCGCGGCGCTCGTCATCGAGTTCAATCACCCCGTCGACCTTGAGCTTGTCGAGCGCCATGTCGACCATCGAGACCGCGCCCATCACCAGCTTGGCGCGCGCGGCGATCACCGCTTCGGCCTGCTGGCGACGGAGCATGGCCCCGGCGATCTCGCTGGCATAGGCAAGGTGGGTCAGGCCTGCCTCGTCGACCACGATACCCGCGACGGCGAGCCGTTCGTTGAGTTCCGCCTGCAGCTCGGCATTGATGACATCCGGGCTCCCGCGCAGCGTCGTCTCGTCATTCTCGAAATCGTCATAGGGATGGCGCGCGCCCACGGTGCGCAGGCCCGCCTCGATCTGGATGTTCACGAACTCGCGATAATCGTCCACGTCGAACACAGCCTGCGCCGTATCGCGCACGCGCCACACCACGTTGCAGGCGATGTCGATCGGGTTGCCGCGCTTGTCGTTGATCTTGATGCGGTCGGAATGGATGTTGTGGCTGCGCACGGACACCTTGTTGCGGCCCATCCACGGCCAGCGCCAGCGCAGACCGTCCTTGCGGTCCGTCCCGCGATACTCGCCGAACAGCGTGATCACCGCGCCCTGGTTGGGCTGGATCATGTAGAAACCGGTGGCGACAAGTAGCACCACGATGCCGGAGAGAAAGATCGTGCCGACAAAGCCGATCTTCACCAGCTTGGACGCCCCCGGATCAGGGATGGCGGATACGAGCATCCAGGTGACCAGCGCGACAACAGCCAGCAACACCAGCAGCATCGGATAGCCGCTGTAGGTGCTGGCTGGCCCCTCGCGGCTGCGGATCATGGTTGAAACCTCGTCTGACATGCGAATCTCCTGCTTGATATAATTATGATATCATATTTATCAGGAAAGGCCGTGATTTCAAGTGAAATCGGATTGTGCGGGAATCCTCCCCCTCGGGGAGGATTGTCAGTGCTGTCGGATTACGTTGAGAAAAGCGCTGCCATGCGCTTCGAGCTTCTTCGCGCCGACGCCGGAGATGCTGCCCATCTCGCCGAGCGAGGCAGGGCGCTTTTCCGCCATCTCGCGCAAGGTGGCATCGTGGAAGATGACATAGGGCGGAACCTGCATCTCCTGCGCGATGTCTCGGCGCAGCGAACGCAGCGCATCGAACAGCGGATCGCCCACCGGATTGGGTGCCGAGTTCCGCCCCTTGCGCCCACCACGGCGGGACTGGCTTTCGGGCGGGCGGGTGATCGCGACCGCTTTCTCGCCTTTCAGGATCGCGCGCGCATCGCCGCCCAGCGCCAGCCCGCCATGTTCGGTCTGCACCAGCGCGCCGCTGGCTTGCAGCGCCCTTGCGAGAGGCTGCAGCAGTTGCGCTTCCTCGACTTCGACAATGCCGAAAACTGATAAGCGGTCATGCCCGCGTTGCTCCACCCGCTCGTCGCTCGCGCCGGTGAGCACCTTCTGCACATGGCCGAAGCCGAAGCTCTGCCCGGTGCGATAGACGGCGGAGAGCAGCTTGCGCGCCAGTTCTGTCGCTTCGACAACCTGCGGCGGGTCGAGGCAATTGTCGCAATTGCCACAAGTCTGCGGCGGATCCTCGCCAAAATGCCTGAGCAGCACCGCGCGGCGGCAGGCTGGCGTTTCCACCAGCGAGGCGAGTGCATCGAGTCGCTGGCGCTCGCCCTGCTGGCGCGCCTCGTCCACTTCGCCAAGCCGCAGCCGGGCTTGCGCGAAATCGCCCGCACTCCAGAACATCACCGCTTGCGCCGGATCGCCATCGCGGCCCGCGCGGCCGGTTTCCTGGTAGTAAGCCTCGATCGACTTGGGGATGCCGGCATGGGCGACGAAGCGCACATCCGGCTTGTCGATCCCCATGCCGAAAGCGATGGTGGCGACCACCACCATGTCCTCGCTGGCGACAAAGGCGGACTGGTTGGCGGCGCGCTGCTCCGGCGGCAGGCCTGCGTGATAGGGCAGCACGGTGCGGCCCGTGGCGCTTGCCAGCCTGTCAGCCAGTTCCTCCACCTTGCGGCGGGTGGGAGCATAGATGATGCCTGGGCCGGGATGGTCGGCCATCAACCGCTCGAGCTGCCCTTGAAGGCCTTGCCGGTGGCGGATCGCATAGCGGATATTGGGCCGGTCGAACCCGGCGACGATCATGCCTGCTTCGGGAATGCCCAGCTGGTGCAGGATATCCTTGCGCGTATGCTCATCAGCCGTAGCGGTGAGCGCAAGGCGCGGGACGCCCGCAAACTGGTCCATCAGTGGGCGCAGCTGGCGATAGTCCGGGCGGAAATCATGGCCCCATTCGGATACGCAATGCGCCTCGTCCACCGCGAACAGCGCAACGCGGCCTTGCGACAGGAGATCGCGGAAATGCGGCTGGCTGGCGCGTTCTGGCGCGACGTAGAGCAGGTCCAGTTCGCCGTTGCGGAAGGCATCCTGTGTCTCGCGCCAGTCGGCATCGACGCTGGTGAGCGTGGCAGCGCGTATTCCGTTGGCGCGGGCGGCGCGCAGCTGGTCATGCATCAGCGCGATCAGCGGGGAGATGACCACGCATGTCCCCTCCAGCAGCGTTGCGGGGAGCTGGTAGGTCAGCGACTTGCCCGCACCCGTGGGCATGATCGCCAGCGTGCTCTCACCCGCCATCACCCGGGCGAGCACATCCTCCTGCACCCCGCGAAAAGCCTCGAAGCCGAAGACCGTGCGCAATGCCTCA
>JAUIJI010000116.1 GCA_030431435.1 Alphaproteobacteria bacterium
CCTTGAGGGTCTTCAGGCGCGGTGCGGTATCCACGCCGTAATCAGCCGGGCTCTTGGTATCGAGCGGCTTCTTCTTCGCCTTCATGATGTTGGGCAGCTTGGCAAAGCGCGGCTCGTTCAAACGCAGGTCAGTCGTCACGATGGCGGGCAGGCCCAGCTTCACCGTTTCAAGGCCGCCATCGACTTCGCGGGTGACGGAGACGCTATCGCCGTCCAGTTCCACCTTCGAGGCAAAAGTGCCCTGCGCCCATCCGAGCAATGCTGCGAGCATCTGGCCGGTCTGGTTGCTGTCATCGTCGATGGCCTGCTTGCCCATGATGACCATGTTCGGGTTTTCTTCCTCGACCACGGCCTTCAGGATCTTGGCCACGGCCAGCGGCTCCACCTCGTCATCGGTTTCGACCAGGATCGCGCGGTCTGCACCCATCGCCATGCCGGTGCGCAGCGTTTCCTGCGCCTTGGCCGGGCCGATGGAGACGACCACCACTTCTTCCGCCTTGCCCGCTTCCTGAAGGCGGATCGCTTCTTCCACCGCGATCTCGTCAAACGGGTTCATGCTCATCTTGATATTGGCCAGGTCCACACCCGAACCATCCGCCTTGATGCGCGGCTTCAAATTGTAGTCGATCACCCGTTTCACGGGCACAAGGATCTTCATGAGGTCAAGTCCTCCAGGCGTTGCGAATATTGTGCGATCAGGTCGCGACAGATGTCAGCGGCGGGCCGTACAGCATGGGTCGCGCCAACGCCATGCCCTGCCGACCAGATTGTTTTCCAGGCCTTCGCCTCGTCCGAAAGCTGCATTTCGCCGTGCCCGCCTTCGGGCAGGGAAGCGGCTTCGAGGCTGGCGCGCATGAAGTTGGCACCCACGCCCGTGACCTTGTCGGTATAGACGATATCCTTGGCAGTGGAGGCAATCATCATGTCCTTCTGGCCGGATGATGCCATGCTCTCTTCAGCAGCGATAAAGTGCGATCCGATATAGGCCGCGTCCGCCCCCATCGCGCGCGCTGCCAGCACATGGCCGCCATGGGTGATGCAGCCGGACAGGACCAGCGGCCCGTCAAAGAACTCGCGGATTTCTGCGGTGAGCGCGAAGGGGCTGAAGGTGCCGGCATGGCCCCCTGCCCCGGCAGCGACAGCGATCAGACCGTCCGCGCCAGCCTCGATCGCCTTCTGCGCGTGGCGGATGGCGATCACATCATGCAGCACCACGCCGCCATAGGAATGCACCGCATCGATCAGGTCCGGCACCGCGCCCAGCGAGGTGATGACCAGCGGCACCTTGTGCTTCACCACCAGCTCTAGGTCTTCCTTGAGCCTCGGGTTCGACTTGTGGACGATCAGGTTCGCGCCAAAGGGCTTGCCATCCAGCCGCTCGCGCATTTCGCCCAGCCACTGGTCCAGCGCATCGGTAGTGCGCGCGTTCAGCGTGGGGAATGTGCCGAGCACGCCATTCCGCGAACACGCCGTTACAAGTTCCACGCCCGAGACGAGGAACATCGGCGCCGCGATGGCTGGGATCGCCAGCTGGCTGGTGAGGTCTTCAAACCGGCTCAAAACTGGTCCTCGGACAGCGCCATCATGCTCTTCTTGCCGGTCTTGATCGACAGGAAATTGGCCGAAACCTGCGGCAGGATACGCTCGAAGTAGAATGTCGCCGTCTTGATCTTGGCGTCATAGAAGGCCTTGTCTTCCGTGCCGAAAGCCATTTTCATGCCCGAGATCATCGTGGCGCGGGCAAAGCAGTATCCCATCGCCACAAGGCCGAACAGGCGCAGGTATTCGGTTGCCGCAGCGCCTGCCTCTTCCGGGTCCTTCAGGCCCTTTTGCGCGATGGTCGCGGTGGACAGCTGCAATGCGCCCAGCGCCTTTTCCAGCCCCTCGATCATCGGCTGCATGGGCCCGTCGCCCTTGCTTGCCTCGATGAATTCGGAAACCGGGTGGAAGAAGCTGCGCAGATAACGGCCCGTGTGCGCACCCAGCTTGCGGCCGACAAGATCGAGCGCCTGGATGCCATTGGTACCTTCATAGATCATGGCGATGCGGGCATCGCGGGCATATTGCTCCACGCCGCTTTCGCGGATGTAGCCGTGGCCGCCATAGACCTGCACCGCGAGGTTGGCGCTCTCATGGCCGAGATCGGTGAAAAGCGCCTTCACGATCGGCGTCATCAGCGCCACGAAATCGGAGGCGCGCTGGCGCACCTCCGGGTCTTCGGAATGCTTCTCCGCATCGAGCGCGCGAGCCACCCAGCCGCCGAGCATGCGGCAGCCTTCGTTGTAGCAGCGCATGGTCATGAGCATGCGGCGCACATCGGGGTGGACGATGATCGGGTCTGCCGGCTTGTCCGGATATTTGGTGCCGGAAAGCGCGCGGCCCTGCAGCCGGTCCTTCGCATACCACACGGCAGACTGGTAAGCCGCCTCGCCAATGCCGAGCCCCTGGATACCGACCGAGAGGCGCTCTGCATTCATCATGGTGAACATGGCGGCGAGGCCCTGATGCGGCTCACCCACCAGCCAGCCGGTCGATTCCTCGAACTGCATCTGGCACGTGGCCGAAGCCTTGAGGCCCATCTTGTGTTCCAGCGCGGTGCAGGTGACGCCATTGGACGGGCCAACGCTGCCATCGTCATTGGGCAGGTACTTCGGCACTAGCAGCAGAGAGATGCCCTTCACCCCCTTGGGTGCATCGGGCAGGCGCGCGAGCACGAGGTGGATGATGTTTTCCGACAGGTCGTGATCGCCCGCCGAAATGAAGATCTTGGCGCCGCTGACCTTGTAGCTGCCATCTTCCTGCGGTTCCGCCTTGGTGCGCAGCAGGCCCAGATCGGTGCCGCAGTGCGATTCCGTGAGGCACATGGTGCCCGACCATTCGCCGCTGGTCATCTTGGGCAGGTAAGCGTTCTTCAGATCCTCGCTGCCATGGGCTTCCAGCGCGATCGCGCCGCCATGCGTCAGGCCGGGATAGAGGCCGAAGGACAGGTTGGTGGAACAGGTCATCTCCTCCACCAGCTTGTTCACCCGCTCGGGCAAGCCCTGCCCGCCCCATTCGGGATCGGCAGCGAGCGATGCCCAGCCGCTTTCGGTGAACTGCCGGTATGCGTCTTTGAACCCTTCCGGCGTACGGACCACGCCGTTTTCGAGCACGCAGCCTTCTTCATCGCCAGAGCGGTTGAGCGGCAGCAGCACCTCGCGGCTGAACTTTCCCGCTTCTTCCAGGATCGCGCTGGTCAGGTCGGAATCGAACTCTTCCAGCGCCGGTATGTCGCCAAAGCCGTCATCGACCCAGAGCTCGTCCAGGACGAAGCGCATATCGCGAATGGGGGCTTCATAGACTTGCATTGCTCATGCTCTCCTCAAGGGTTGCGACCGGCCGTTTCGTGGGAGGTTGGTTGAGGTGGCCGGCCGCAATTCTTTGTTCTGTTTTCCGGACCCGTCAGTTGCGCAGCGGTTTGCCGGTTTCGAGCATGTGCTCGATCCGGGCCTGCGTGCGCGGTTCACGCGTCAGCTTCATGAATTCGGTACGCTCGAGTTCCAGCAGCTTTTCCTCGCTGATGGTCTCGGTGGGATCGGTGTCGCCGCCGGTCAGCACATGGGCGAGGTGGCTGGCCACAACGCCATCGTAATCGGTGGCAATGCCGCGTGCCTGGAAGCCCTCGACCGCCAGCTTGAGCGCCGATGCCCCGCTGGGGCCCGGCAAGCGGAATTCGGGCGGCTCGGGCGGAGTGTAGCCGTCCACCAGTGCCAGCGCCTTCGCCTTGGCGTCAGCCAGCAGGCGATCACGGTTCATGGTCACCCCGTCTGTCGGGCGCAGGAAGCCGTGCTCCTTCGCCTCTGCCGCAGACTTGGCGACGGTGGCGGTAGAGATCGTCTCGAATGCCTTGGAGACTGCCGGCATCGGGCCCTTGGGCAGCTTGGGATTTTCCATCCAGCGCAGCATCAGTTCGCCGCAGCCGCCCCAGCCGGGGATGATCCCCACGCCGCATTCGACAAGGCCGATATAGCTTTCGGCATGGGCCTGCACGGCATCGGAATTGAGCAGGATTTCGCACCCGCCGCCCAGCGCCATACCTGACGGAGCACCGACCACCGGGAACGGCGCGTATTTCAGCGCCTTGTAGGCATCCTGCCCGCCCTTCACGAGCTTCTCGATCTCGCTCCACGCGGCGATGTTCACCGCGAACAGCGCGAGGCCGAGGTTGGCCCCTGCCGAGAAATGGCTGCCTTCATTATAGACGACCAGCGCCTTGTACTTCTCGGTGACGAGTTCGATCGACTGGCCGATCAGCTTCATCACGTCATTGTCGAGCGCGTTCATCTTGCCGGTGAATTCCAGCGCGACAACGCCGTCGCCAACGTCCCACAGCGCAGCGGAACCGTTCTTCAGCAGCGGCTCGGAGTTGAGCTTGATATCCTCGAGCAGCAGCACGCCATCGGCCCGCTCGATATCGTGATATTCGCCATCGAGGCCGAAATACTGCTTCTTGCCACCTTCGACGCGGTAGAAGCTGCCATCGCCCACCTTCTCGAGGATTTCGGGCACCGGCAGGCCGTCTGCGGCGAGCTTTTCGCGCAGCTTGGCAGCACCGATGGCGTCGATCGTCTCGAACGGGCCGCGCTTCCAGTTGTAGCCCAGCTTCATCGCATCATCGACGCCGACGATTGTAGCTGTCGCTTCGGGCACGATGCTGGCGGAATAGGACAGCGTCGGCCCAAGGATCGCCCAGGCATATTCGCCCACGGTGCCCTTGGTTTCGATCAGCGCGCCAAGATCGCCCTTGGCGGCGGGTCCGGAAATGCGCGCGGCAGGGCGGGCTGCGGCATATTCGCCGGTCTGGAGGTTGATCGCCTCCTTCACCTTGCTACCGCCTTCGCGGTTGATGCGATAGAACCCGCCCTTGCCCTTGCGGCCGGTGTAGCCCGTCTCGATCAGCTTCTCGATCAGCGGCTCGCTGCGGGCGATTTTCTGGTAGGGATCGTCCTTGGGCAGCGTGCTGGTGAGGCTCTGCTGCAGGTAAGGCATCAGGTCGAGGCCGATGAGGTCGATCAGGCCGAAAATGCCGGTCTTGGGCACGCCCATGGGCTTGCCGCCGATGGCGTCGGCGTCTTCCACCGAAACGCCCATGTCCACCGCCGCATTGACCGCAGCCTGGATCCAGAAGGTGCCGATACGGTTGGCGATGAAGCCGGGTGAATCCTCGCAATCGACCGGTGTCTTGCCGAGCACGCGGTCAGCAAAGTCGCTCACCCTGGCGACCGTGTCGGGATCGCTCTGCGGCCCGGCCACGATCTCGATCAGCCGCATGTAGCGCGGCGGGTTGAAGAAGTGGGTGATCAGGAAATCGCGCTTGAACGCGTCCGAGCGGCCATCGGCCAGCTGCGCCAGCGGGATGGTGGAGGTGTTGGAAGAGACAGCCGTGCCTTCCTTGCGCACCTTTTCCAGCTTGGCGTAGAGGTCCTGCTTGATCGAGAGCTTCTCGATGATGGCTTCCACCACCCAGTCACACTCGGCCACCTTGCCCAGATCATCATCGATATTGCCGACTTCGACCAGCTTTGCCGCGGCCTTGGACATGAAGGGTGCGGGATCGGTCTTGAGCATCTTGGCAACCGCGCCTGCGGCCACCGAATTGCGGTCGTCCTCGTCGCGCACGATGTCGAGCAGCAGCACCGGCACGCCGGCATTGGCGACCTGTGCGGCGATGCCTGCACCCATGGTGCCTGCGCCGATGACGCAGACCTTCTTGATCGCGTCCTGACTCATCAAACTGCCTCCAGCACCGTAGCGATGCCCTGCCCGCCGCCGATGCACTGGGTGGCGAGCGCATATTTGCCGCCATCGCGCTTCAGCAGCTGCGCAGCCTTGCCGGTGATGCGCGCGCCGGTTGCACCGAGCGGGTGGCCGATGGCCAGCGCGCCGCCATCGACATTCACCTTGTCCATATCGAGGCCAAGATCACGGATGGTGGCGATGGACTGGCTGGCAAAAGCTTCGTTCAGTTCGATGATGTCGAGATCGGCAGCGGTGATGCCTGCACGCTCCATCGCCTTCTGCGACGCACCGACAGGGCCGATGCCCATGATCTCGGGTGCGCAGCCGGAAATGGCGACCGACTTCACCTTGGCCAGCACGTCGAGATTGTTGGCAGCAGCGTAGTCCGCGCTGCAAACCAGCACGGCAGTGGCGCCATCGGTGAGCGGGGAGGACGTGCCTGCCGTCACCGTGCCATCGGCCTTGAACGCGGTCTTGAGGCTGGCGAGCGTTTCGGCATCGGTTTCGGGGCGCGGCGTGCCGTCTGCATCGACCACACCCTTGCCGGTATCGATCGGGACGAGCTCGTCCTTCAGCTTGCCTGCCTTGATCGCCGCAGCCGTCTTCTGCTGGCTGACGACGGCGAACTCTTCCTGCTCCTTGCGGGAGAGGCCATACTTCTCGGCCACGTTCTCGGCCGTGTCACCCATCGAGATATAGGCAGCGGTCTTTTCGGCGAGCTTTGGATTGGGCATGGGGTTGAAGCCCATCATGGGCACCCGGCTCATCGATTCAACGCCCGCGCACAGGAACACATCGCCTGCGCCAATCGCAATCTGGCCCACGGCATAATGGATCCCGCTCATCGAAGAACCGCAGAAGCGGTTCAGCGTCATCCCGCCAACCGACAGCGGCAAATCAGCCATCAGGCTCACGAGGCGGGCGATGTTGAAGCCCTGTTCGCCTTCCGGGAAGGCGCAACCCATCAGCAGGTCCTCGATATCCTCAGGCTTCACACCGGTGCGTTCGACCAGCGCGCGGACGACCTGTTCGGCCAGATCATCGGGACGGACACGGGCGAGCGCGCCCTTGTGTGCGAGGTGGAAGGGGGACCGGGCGTAACCGGCTATCACGACATCGCGCATGAAACTGCCTCTCTCCAAAAAATTCGCGGGGGAATCACCCTGCCGCAATTCTCGTTTCCCTTATCGTCAACAAATTTCCCTATACGTCAACTGATTTTTGTGCTGAAAGGGTGTCATAACAATGAGCGGGGGCCGATTCTGCTCCCGAAAAACCGACAGAAAACCGGTCCGAAAGGATGGGGTGGACCCATGTGGTTCACAATGAAGGAGAGAGGATCCCATGGAGCAAGGCGCTGCCTGGAAGGTGCAGCCTCCCGGCGAGATGATTCATGAACGTCCGGGGACGCCTATCCCGGATTATCCGCTGCCATACTACGTCGACGAAGCAGGCGAGTACGTCTTCCCGCCGCGCCTGCTGACATCGCTGATCGAGAACGCGGTCACCCGCTGGCCCGAACGCAATGCGATCGACTATTTCGGGCGGTGCTGGACCTATGGCGAGCTGGGCGACCTGGTGGACCGCGCCGCCCGCGGATTGCAGGACCGGGGTTTTAAACAGGGTGACCGGTTTGGCCTGTGCCTTGGCAATTCACCCTATCATGTCGTGCTCTATTTCGCGGTGCTCAAGCTGGGCGGGATCGTCGTCAACCTGAACCCGCTCTACACCGAAAGCGAGATGGAGCACCTGCTGAAGGATGCTGGCATCAAGATGGTGGCCGTGCCCGAAGTGCGCTTCGTGCATGAAAAGCTGGAACATCTCGCGGCCAAGGGCCTTGTCGAAAAACTCGTGCTGTGCCGCATGCGCGATATCCTGCCCTGGCTGCAGAACGCTGGCTTCCGCCTGCTTCGCCGCAAGGACCACATCCGCATCAGTCGCCCGGACCTGCACATCGACGTGCGCGATCTGTGCGACAATGGCGGTTCGCCCGATCCCGTCACCATCGATCCCGACGATGTGGCGGTGCTGCAATATACGGGCGGCACCACCGGCATTCCCAAGGGCGCGATGCTCACCCATGCCAGCCTTGCTGCCAATTGCGGCATGATGCTCGCCCATTTCGGCGGCATGGTGGAAGAACAGCAGCGCACGCTGGGCGTGCTGCCGATGTTCCATGTCTTTGCCCTCACCTCCGTGCTCAACTTCGCCATCGAGATGGGCGGAGAACTGGTGCTGCTGCCACGTTTCGAGATGAAGCAGGTGCTGGCCACCATCAAGCGCAAGCCGCCGACGCAGGTTTATGGCGTGCCGACGATCTGGTCTGCCTTCAATTCGCTACCCGAAGGCAAGATGCCGGACCTCTCGACCGTCGCCTGCTGCATATCCGGCGGTGCGCCGCTGCCGCTGGAAGTGCGGCAGGAATTCGAAGCCCGCTCCGGCACGCGCGTGGTGGAAGGCTATGGCCTGTCGGAAGCGTCGCCCATCATCACCTGCAATCCGCTGTTCGGCCGGGTGAAGGACAATTCCGCAGGGCCGCGCTTTCCCGGCACCACGCTGGAAATCCGCGATCCGGAGAATCCCGAACATCTTTGCGGCACCGGTGAACGCGGCGAAGTGATGGCGCGCGGGCCGCAGCTGATGAAGGGATATTGGAACAATCCCGAAGCGACCGAGAAGACCTTCTACAAGGGCGCGCTGCGCACCGCCGACATCGGCTATGTCGACGAGGACGGATATCTGTTCCTGGTGGACCGGATCAAGGACCTGATCCTGTGCAGCGGATATAACGTCTATCCGCGCGTGATCGAGGATGCGGCCTACCAGCACCCCGATGTGCTGGAAGCGGTCGCCATCGGCATACCCGACAAGTATCGCGGGCAGGCCCCCAAGCTGTTCATCGCTGCACGCGAAGGGTCCGGCCTCACGCCGGAAAAGCTAGAAGAGTTCCTCGCCATCCGTCTCAACAGGATCGAGATGCCCGACGAGTTCGAATTCCGCGAAAGCCTGCCCAAGACCATGATCGGCAAGCTTTCGAAGAAAGACCTTGTCGAGGAAGAAGAGGCGAAGCGCCGTGGCTGAAGCTGATCGCGATATTGCTCCGCAGGCTTCCGCCGTTGCCGAGGACAATGAACACAAGGGCATCAAGGATGTTGCCAGAATGCTCGGCGTTACCCATCGAACGCTGCGCTTCTACGAGGATAACGGCCTGATCAGTCCGCAGCGGGTTGGCAGCACCCGGATATACTCCAAGCGCGAGATCGGGCGCATGCAGCTGATCCTGCGCGGCAAAAGGCTGGGCTTTTCCTTGCGCGAGATTGGCGAATTCCTCGACCTCTACGATGCCGACCCCGATCATCG
>JAUIJI010000117.1 GCA_030431435.1 Alphaproteobacteria bacterium
GGGTACTTGCCCCCGAAGAACGGTTAAACTTGGTTACGCGGCTTCGGTCGCCTCGTCCGCATCCGGATCGCGCAGCACATAGCCGCGGCCCCATACGGTTTCGATGTAGTTGTCCCCGCCGCATGCGCTGGAGAGCTTCTTGCGCAGCTTGCAGATGAACACGTCGATGATCTTGAGTTCGGGCTCGTCCATCCCGCCATAAAGGTGGTTCAGGAACATTTCCTTGGTGAGCGTCGTGCCCTTGCGCAAGCTGAGCAGCTCGAGCATCGCATATTCCTTACCCGTCAGGTGAACGCGGGCGCCGTCGACTTCCACGGTCTTGGCGTCGAGGTTCACCGCCAGCTTGCCGGTGCGGATGACCGACTGGCTGTGGCCCTTGGAACGGCGCACCACGGCGTGGATGCGGGCAACCAGCTCGTCACGATGGAAGGGCTTGGTCACGTAATCGTCGGCACCGAAGCCGAACGAGCGGATCTTGGAATCCATTTCGGAGATGCCCGAAAGGATCAGCACCGGCGTCTGCACCTTGGCGACGCGCAGCTTCTTGAGCACGTCATAGCCATGCATGTCGGGCAGGTTCAGGTCGAGCAGGATGATATCGTAATCATACAGCTTGCCCAGATCGAGGCCTTCCTCGCCCAGGTCCGTGGAATAGACGTTAAAGCCTTCGGTGGTGAGCATCAGCTCAATCGCCTTGGCGGTTGACGGCTCGTCTTCGATCAGCAGCACGCGCATCTGGGTGTCCCCTTGAATGTCCCCTGCGGTAATCCCTCCTTAGGAGAGGTTGCCGCGAATTAACCACGCAACTTGTCACCAAAAAAGGTTAATAACAGGTTTAAGAGGTTAACGATTTCCGAGTGAGTCTTTCGGGTGACACTTGTTTTCGTTGCGCTCGCCCATCCGGGCGAGCGTCCTCGGGGCGTTTCCCTCCGCTTGCGCTTCGGGGCCCCTGCGGGCGGCCGGTCGGCCTTTGGGTCTCTGGCGAGACCGTTTGTTTTTTTGGCCTCAAGCGCCGGGCGCGGGGCATCCGCCCCGCTTGGCTTTCCTCGCTTCCGTCCAGCAGAGCTGGACTCGCTGCGGGCGGCCAGTCGGCCTTTGACTGCCGTGACCAGGAACCTTGGGGCGAGCTGCTTGGCCGGGAATGGTCGCTGAGCCGAAGGCGAAGCCAGCGCATGACCATGCGCCGCCCGGTAGGGCGAAAGCCAAGCGGGGCGGATGGCCTGCGCCCGGCGTTTGAGGGGCCAAAACAAACATATGGAACACTTGGAACACGGTCCTAAGGCGAAAAACGCCGTTCTGTCACCGTAGACGACGAAAGTGTCACCCTCGAGAGCGAATGTGTGACCTTTGCCGCCGGAAGCGACACCGCAGCGGGAGCGAAGTGTAACTGGGTTGGCCGGCCTAGAGAGATACTGCATCGGTAGCGCCTGTTAGTGAACAAGGGATACTGTTTATTGCTTCGGGCGAGTTGTAGGAAAGTCGCCTATCTGACTCTCTTGATAATGATCCAGTTTCGACTGAATTCATTGACTTTTCGGCGTTTCCTGTACAATCTTTCAATATGGCACAGAAGCCCAAGCACGAATTTGGTGGCCCTTGGACCGAGATTAAACTCGACGCCATCTCAGAGTATTTGGATTTTTATCAGAACGCGCTGAAGAACAGGGGTTTTGAGACTTGGTACGTTGATGCATTCGCCGGTACTGGAGAGCGGCATGCAAAGACTGTAATAGGGGGAATTTTTGACAACGCCCCTGTTGAGCACGTTGAGGAGGTGCTTGCAGGTAGCGCGCGACGGGCGTTGGCCATCAATCCGCCCTTTTCTCACTACTGGTTTGCCGAACAGCGTCCAACGAGGGTCAAAGCTCTGGAAGCTCTTCGTGAAGAATATGACGCCGAAATCTCAATTCGCCGAGGTGACGCGAATGAGCAGTTGCGCTTGCTGTTCGCTTCTTCTCCTTGGGAGAACCACCGCGATCATTGGAAGCAACGAGCAGTCGTGTTCCTTGATCCATATGGAATGAGCGTCGGATTTGATACACTCAAAATGCTCGCTGAAACGAAGCGTGTTGATGTCTGGTATCTGTTCCCGCGAAAGGCCGTGATCCAGCAGCTTTCCAACAAGGTCAGCCGTATCGACCAAGACAAGCGTGCTAGCCTGAACCGCATTTTTGGCTGCGAAGATTGGGAAGAGCGATTTTATAAGGCACAGCCAGCGCAACACACGCTTTTTGGTGGCCCGGTAACGCCTGAAAGCGTTCGCATGGCGACTGGCGACGAGATTGCGGCTTTTGCGAGGGAGCGGTTCGGCGAGATTTTTGACTTCGTGTCGGATCCAATACCACTGCTCATCAACGGTCGTGACTTCTTTGAGCTATATTGCTTTTCAAATAACCCTCGTGCTTTCGACCTTATCAAAAAGGGCGTCAATCACGTGGTCAAGAAATATACTCCGGCATCTCGTCAAAGGTCCGACCCCTAAGAAGCCGACCTGTCTTCTTCTTGTTCACACCTCCCCATTGCTTGAAGAAGAAGGCAGTGCCCGCATCGAGGCATTGATCCAGAATATTCTCGACCCACTCTGTGTCCATTGGCCGGGAACGGGGGCCGCTTTCGCCTCCAACAATTGCCCAATGAATCCCATTTAAATCGACTTGTCCAACATCCCCGATAAGCGGTTCAAACGAAATAAAGCGAACACTTGCAGGGACATCGCGAAGGTGATCCATGCGTTCGATGACTCGTTCGTCTTCAACGCTTGTTCCAAGCCAGACATTTGGTAGGGCCGCTGGTGCGATCTCGTTCAGCAGCGTCGCCATGCGTTGTGGGCGCTTAGTTAGAATCTGATAGTGATGTTGCGGTGTCGCCTCCATCACTTCCCAGATTCTCGCTACAAAGTCATTTGGCACGTCTGGATGAAAGAGGTCGGACATAGAGTTCACGAACACTCGCCTTGGTTTCTTCCAATTGAATGGAATTTTGACTGAATCTTCGTGACACCGAACCTTGTCGGTCCAAACGGCACCTCGCTTGGAAGGTTGGGTAAGACCGATATACTTCTCATGCCCCATCGATTGCAGGCGGGCGGCCATGCGCATCGCGTAACAGTTCTTGCATCCGGCGCTCGCAATTGAACAGCCGACAACCGGATTCCACGTTAGGTCCGTCCATTCGATTGAAGATTGCTGCGCCATATCCTCTTTCTTACCACAGGAAGAATCTCAAGGGAATCGATTGGTTTGAGCGTGCCAGCCCCTCACCCAACCCCCTGCAATTTCTTCTGCCTTCTGCGCTGCACGCTCGAGCCAATCCCGATAGCCTCGCGGTATTTCGCCACTGTCCTTCGCGCCAGGTCGAAGCCTTCGGCTTTCAGCAGTTCCACCAGCTTGTCGTCTGACAGGATCTTCTTCGGGTCTTCGGCGTCGCACAGCGCCTTGATGCGGGCCTTTACGCTTTCCGCGCTGGCACCTTCGCCGTCTGCTCCGCCACCCACGCCGCTGGTGAAGAAGTATTTCAGCTCGAAGGTGCCGCGGTCGCAGTTCAAGTATTTATTGCTGGTGACGCGGCTGACGGTGCTTTCGTGCATCTCGATGGCTTCGGCTACCTTGGCGAGCGTCAGCGGCTTCAATTCGGACACGCCCCGTCGGAAGAAGCCGTCCTGCTGTTTCACGATCTCGCTCGCCACTTTCAGGATCGTGCGCTGGCGCTGGTCCAATGCCTTCACCAGCCAGTTGGCATCGGCCAGCTTCTCCGACAGCCAGCCTTTCGATTGCTTGTCGGTGCAGCCACCGCGCAGTTCCACGTAATAATCGCGGTTGACCACGAGACGCGGCAGGGTCGCTTCGTTGAGGCGGATGTCCCAGCCATCGCCCGCGGCGGTGATCAGCACGTCAGGCACCACCGGCGCGCGTTCGCCTCTTGCGAATTTCATGCCGGGCTTGGGGTTGTAGCTGCGCAGCTCGCCCAGCATGTCCGCGAAATCCTCGTCATCGACGTCGCAGATGCGCTTCAGTTGCGCGAAGCTGCCCTTGGCGAGGAGGTCCAGATTGGCGATCAGCACCTGCATGCAGGGGTCATAGCGGTCCGCCTCGATCGCCTGCAGCGCGAGGCATTCGGACAGGCTGCGCGCGCCGACGCCGGTGGGATCGAGTGTCTGCACCAGTTCCAGCGCGGCTTCGGCTTCAGCGAGCGGGATGCCGAGGTCTGCGGCAAGGTCGCGCAAGGCGACGGGGAGGTAGCCCGCCTCGTCCAGCAAGCCGATGATGTGGCGCGCGATGAAGGCGGTTCGCTCGTCCGGTGCGGCGGGGCCGATCTGCGCTTCGAGATGGGTCGCGAGGTCCGGCTCCTCATCGCCATGCTCGGTGATGTCCGGCCCGTCCTCGCCGCTGCCGATGGACTGGCTGGCGGACCAGTCGCCCGTATCGCGGTCTATATCGAGCGCGGAGGGATCGAGGTCGAGCGGGGCATCTGCCTCGCCGCCGCCGGCCAGCATCAGCTCGTCGGACGTGGGGGCATCCGGCGGCGTATCGCCATCGAAATCGGGCGCGTCGTCGCCATTCTCGCGGCTGACCTCGCCCGCTTCGAGCAGCGGGTTGTTGTCCAGCGCATCGCCGATGAAGGTCTCGATCTCGAGGTTGGACAGCGCCAGCAGCTTGATCGCCTGCTGCAATTGCGGCGTCATCACCAGCGATTGCGACTGGCGTAAATCGAGGCGAGGGCCGAGCGCCATTAGTGCGTTGTCCGCTGCCAGCGATGCTGGCAGCTCGCGCGGCACCAGCCCGCTCCCCCTCCCGGCCACCCGACAGGATAATGCCATGGGTGGCCGGGAGGGGGAGCGGGCTGGTGCCGGGTCCGGCCACCAACATCAGCCGCTCGCGACGTGATCGCAAGTGGCCGGAAAATCATAACGTAAAGGATTCGCCCAGATACAGGCGGCGCACGTTTTCATCGGCCACCAGCTCTTCCGGGCTGCCGGCGAAGAGCACTTGCCCGCCATAGATGATGCAGGCGCGGTCCACGATATCGAGCGTTTCGCGCACGTTGTGATCGGTGATCAGCACGCCGATGCCGCGCTGCTTCAAATCCTTCACAAGGTCGCGGATATCGCTGATCGACAGCGGGTCGATACCGGCGAAGGGTTCGTCCAGCAGCATGATCGAGGGCTTGGCGGCCAGCGCGCGGGCGATTTCGCAGCGGCGGCGTTCACCGCCTGACAGCGCCATGGCCGCGCTGTCACGCAGGCGGGTGATGTGGAATTCCTCCAGCAGCCGCTCCAGTTCCGCCTCGCGCGTTTCCTTGTCCGGCTCGACCATTTCGAGCACGCACATGATGTTCTGTTCCACGGTCATGCCGCGAAAGATGCTGGTTTCCTGCGGCAGATAGCCAAGGCCCAGGATCGCGCGGCGATACATCGGCAGCTTGGTGACATCGACGCCATCCATCAGGATGCGGCCGCTGTCCGGGCGCACCAGGCCCATGATCGAATAGAAACAGGTGGTCTTGCCCGCGCCGTTGGGCCCCAGCAGGCCGAGCACCTCACCCTTCGCCACGGTCAGCGAAATATCGGTCAGCACGGCGCGCTTGTCATAGCTCTTGGCGATGGAGACGACTTCCAGCCCGCCCCGTTCACCCAGGTCGGGCGCGGCGGCATCATGCGCCTGCTCCATCTTCTCGGCCAGCGCGTCGTTATCCATCATATGGTCTTCAAGACTGCTCATGAAGCGTCCTCTAGCACGGCTGGCCGGGCTTTGAAGTGAATTTGGCAAGATTCGTGCATGGGCCGTGACATAGAGGCTGTTCCATTGTGGCCGATCTGGCAGTCGTTCTTGAAAATATGGTTACCGCTCTTGCACGCACGGTCCGATATGTAATAATGTGTATCAGGGACTGGAAGGAGAGGGCGCATGGATAAAGCGCTGCATCACTCCGCTGAACAGGTGCAACAGCACACGGCGGAACGCATCGACTGGCGTAAGCGCATGAGCGATCATGTCGCATTCGCGCTGCTGGGTTACACCGGCTTGCAGATATTCGTGACCATGACGGTGCTGAAGGAACAGAGCACCTCGATCCTGCCGTATTTCGCGCTGGTGATCCTGGTCTTCGCGATCATTCCCGGGTGCTACCTGTTCGAATCGCGCTGGACGGAACTTTCGGACGAGGAGGCGGCAGACCCTGCGCTGGAAGGGCTTTATCGCCGTGACCGCGCGGTAATCTGGGCTTTTGCCATCCTTGCGCCGCTGGCGCTGGCCGCGATCTTCCGCGGCTTTTCGATGTTGCTGGCCTGAGGCGCGCAGTTCCGGCCGGATAGGTTTTCGCGAGGGGGGTATCCTTGCAGGGGGACAAGGGGAGGCGCGGCATTAGCCGTTGCCTCCCTTTGTATATCTGCGGCACAGTGGCCGCGATGAAGAGAGGCACTGCCCTGATGCGCGCGTTGTTCGCCATGCTGCTGGCCCCCATGCTGTTGCTGCTGGCGCCAGCGCACGCCGCCATCCTGCCTGCCGAATCGCCTTCGCCTCCACCCGCCGAAGCAACCGCCGCGCCTGCCATCACTGCCGAAAGGAACGAGGGGCAGGACGCGCTGATCGCAGAGCGCATCGCCGGGATCTTCGCTGAAGTGCCGAGCCTTGCAGGCGTTTCTGCCACGGTGGAGGAAGGCGTTGTCACCCTGTCAGGCTCGGTTGACGATGCCGCAGCCTCCACCCGCGCCGAAGCCATCGCCAGCCGCATCAATGGCGTGGTGACGGTGGAGAATGCCATCACCCGCGATGTCTCCGTCGACGCAGGTGACGAGCTGGGCGCGTTGGGAGACCGCGTCTCGCAATTCACCCGCATGCTGCCGCTGATCGGCGCGGCGCTGGTGGTCGCCATCGTGATCGCTGCCATCGGCTATGCGCTCGCCGCGCTCTCGGGCTTGTGGCGACGGGTCACGCCCAATGTCTTCCTTGCCGAACTGATCGCCAGCGCGATCCGCTTCATCTTCGTGATCGGCGGCATTGTGATAGCGCTCGATATGCTGGGCGCTGGCACGCTGCTCGGCGCGGTGCTGGGCGGTGCAGGCGTGATCGGCATCGCGCTGGGCTTTGCCATGCGTGACACGGTGGAGAATTACGTCGCCAGCCTGATGCTGAGCCTGCGCCAGCCCTTCCGCGCCAATGACTGGGTGGTGATCGATGCGCATGAAGGCCGCGTGATCCGCCTCACCAGCCGTGCCACCATATTGATGACGCTGGATGGCAACCACCTGCGCATCCCCAATTCGCAGGTCTTCAAGGCGGTGATCCTGAACTACACCACCAACCCCGAACGCCGCTTCGACTTCGAGATCGGTATCGATGCCGATGACGATCCCACCGCGGCACGCCATTTGGGCGTGGACGTGCTGCGTGCCTTGCCCTTCGTGCTCGACACGCCCGAACCGCAGGGGCGGGTGGAAGCGGTGGGCGATTCCAATATCGTCATCAAGTTCCTCGGCTGGATCAACCAGCAGGAGACCGACTGGTACAAGGCCAGGAGCCGCGCGATTCCTGCTGTGAAGGTGGCGCTGGAACAGGCGGGCTTTGCCATTCCCGAGCCGATCTACCGCCTGCGCATGGACCCGCGCAGCGCGCCGCTGCCAACTTCGGCTCCGGAACCGGCACCCACTCCCGCGCCGCCGCGTCCGGTCACGAGCGAAGACGACACCGCGCCAGACGTTCGCCCTGAGGACGAGATCGCCCGCAAGGTGGAAGAAGAGCGCGCCGAAACGGCCTCGGGCGAGAACGACCTGCTCGATCCCGGCCGGCCGGTGGAGTGATCGGGAATTAGGCAACGAGAGGGCGCTAACATTGTTTTACCGATTGCCCGCTAGGCTCTTCCCATGTCGCTCGAGGGTCAAAACTTCTATCCTGGCGAGGCCGCCACGCCGGTCCAGATCGTATTGCTTGCCGACGAATACCGTAGCGCAGCGGAGGCGCTGAGACCGCTGGGTCGGCGTGGTGTGCCGCTTTCTCGATCCCCATTCAGGCTCGTCGCGATTCACGCCATCGAGCTTTATCTGAATGCGGCACTGCTGCATGCAGGGCATTCGCCCAGCAGGGTGAGAGGCCTGCAGCACGATCTGGCCGAGCGAACTCAACTCGTCTCGGAGACCGGGATCATATTGCGCAAAAGCACTGTCACCCATTTGGAGAGCCTGTCCAGCACGCGCGAGTATCTGGTTTCACGCTATGATCCGGATCTGGCCGCCGCGTCCCAACTCAATCGGTTGTCTGCCACTCTGGACGAAGTCGCGACAAAGGTGAACCGTCGCGTGAGGCTCGCGGCAATGGCCTCACCAGCTAAAGTGCCGGAATAACCTCCCCATCGCGCCGCGACAGGGAGGATAGCGACAATCAGCCCTTATTCGCTTCGTACCGCTCGATCGCCTCAACCGTCACCTTGCGCGCTTCGGCGGCATCGCCCCAGGCGCCGATGCGGACCCACTTTTCGGCTTCGAGGTCCTTGTAGTGGGTGAAGAAGTGCTCGATCTGCTGGAAGATGATGCTCGGCAGGTCCTTGGTTTCGCCCACGTCCGAATAATAGGGGAAGGTGGTGTCCACCGGCACGCAGATCAGCTTCTCGTCACCGCCGTGTTCGTCTTCGAGGTTGAGCACGCCGATCGGGCGGGCACGCACCACGCAGCCGGCGATGAAGGGCGAACGGGCAATCACCAGCGCATCCAGCGGGTCGCCATCGGGCGAAAGCGTGTGCGGGATGAAGCCGTAATTCGCCGGATAGCGCATCGGCGTGTGCAGGATGCGGTCCACGAACAGTGCGCCGCTTTTCTTGTCGAATTCGTACTTCACCGGCTCTCCGCCGGTGGGCACTTCGATGATCACGTTCAGACTTTCGGGCGGGTTATCGCCGACCGGAATATGTTCGATACGCATGGATGCTCGTTTCCTCT
>JAUIJI010000003.1 GCA_030431435.1 Alphaproteobacteria bacterium
TCGTTCCAATTTGACATTTAGTCCATTTCATAATGGGCGACCGAGGAGAGACCATGACGACCCCCGCACGCGCCGCCATTTGCCGTGGAAATACCCAGCCTTTCAGCATCGAGGAAGTCGAGCTGGATGACCTGAAGCCCGACGAACTGCGGGTGCGCGTGGTGGCCTGCGGCGTATGCCATACCGATATGGCCGTGCGCGATGCACAGTTGCCCGTGCCGCATCCCGTGGTGCTGGGCCACGAA
The DNA here is from genome assembly GCA_030431435.1 of Alphaproteobacteria bacterium. Taxonomy (GTDB): domain Bacteria; phylum Pseudomonadota; class Alphaproteobacteria; order Sphingomonadales; family Sphingomonadaceae; genus Alteraurantiacibacter. The sequence goes on from JAUIJI010000003.1 coordinate 246, forward strand.
GGCGCTGGCATTGTCGAGGAAGTGGGCAGCGCCGTCACCGTCGCCAAGCCGGGGGACCGGGTGGTGATGAGCTTCAACAGCTGCGGTTCCTGCCCCAGCTGCGATATCGACGCGCCGACCTATTGCTACAACTTCTTCCCGCACAACTGGTCAGGCACGCGCGCGGACGGTTCGCCCACCATGTTCATGGGCGGTGAAAAGATGAATGCGAACTTCTTCGGCCAGTCGAGCTTCGCCACTCACGCCATCGCGCATGAGGCGAACACGGTAAAGGTGGCCGACAGCGCGAAGGATATCCCGCTCGAACGCATCGCCCCCATCGGTTGCGGGCTGATGACCGGCGCGGGCGCAGTGCTGCGCTCGATGAAGGTGCGCGCGGGAATGCCCATCGCCGTGTTCGGCGCGGGCACCGTGGGCATGGCCGCGATTATGGCTGCCAAGATCGCCGGCGCAAACCCGATCATCGCGGTGGACGTGAATGACAGCCGCCTTGAGCTGGCAAAGGAACTGGGCGCGACCCATGCCTTCAACGCGAAGGATGGCGCGAATGACAAGATCAGGGAACTGGTGCCGCAGGGCCTCGGCTATATGTTCGACACCACCGGCATCAACACGGTGATCCAGGACGCGTGGAACCTGCTCGCCCCGATGGGCATTTGCGGCATCGTCGGCGCATCTGACCCGGCTGACAACCTCACCTTCAACGAAGCCGCCTTCATGGGCGGCGGCCGCCGCGTCATGGGCATCCTGGGCGGCGACAGCGATGTCGGCCCCTTCCTCAACGAATTGCTCGATTATCACGTGAAGGGCCAGTTCCCCTTCGAAAAGCTGATCGGCTATTTCGATTTCAACGAAATCAACGAAGCGATCGAAGCGAGCGAGAACGGCACCGTGGTCAAACCGGTGCTGCGCATTTCACCGGAGTAAGCGCCATGATCACCCGCCTCCTTGCCCTTGTCGCCCTGTTACTGGCAGCTCCCGCTGTCGCCCAGGACCAGGCCGACCAGCCGCCCTTGACCGTACAGGTCCTGCGCACCAGCGAAGGATCCCTTCATGTCAATTCGGCGCTGATCATGGGCGAGCGGGAGGCGGTGCTGGTGGACCCGCCCTTCACCCTTGCCGATGCCCACCGTGTGACCGGCATGGTGCTCGACAGTGGCAAGACTCTGACGCACATTTTCATCACCCACGACCATCCCGACCATTTCTTCGCGATGGAAGTGCTGGCCGATGCCTTTCCCGATGCCGAGATCGTGGCGCATGAAACGGTGGTGGCGGACATCTGGCGATCTCTGCCCTTCAAGGTGGCCCGCTGGAGCCCCGGCCTTGGTGACAACGGCCCCGTTCACCCCACGGCACCGGCTGCGCTGGAAAGCGATGTCATCATGCTGGAAGGCCACGAGTTGCGCGTGCTCGGCCCGATGCAGGGCGACCACCACCATTCCACCGCATTGTGGGTGCCGGAAATCCGCGCCCTGCTGCCGGGAGACCTTGCGTTCAACGAAGTCCATCTGTGGCTGGGCGAACATACGCCCGAACAGGTGGCCGCATGGCGCGCGTCGATGGACGAGCTGATGGCACTCGATGCAGACATCGTGGTGGCTGGCCATGCCCGCCCCGGCCTGCCCGATGATGCCAGCAGCCTCACCTTTACCGCCAGCTATCTCGATGCTTGGCCCGGATTTGTCGCAGCCTCCTCCAGCGCCGCGGAAATGCAGCAGATGGTGCGCGAGGCTTTCCCGACGACGATCGACGTGCTCGACAATTTCATCCTGGTAAACTCGACCGAAGTGGCCAAGGGCGAACAGCCGATCTGGGAAGAATAGGAATTGCACCGATGAAAGCCGTTACCTTCCAGGGCCTTCACACCCCCCTCGCCTTCGAGGAGATTGCCGATCCCGTACCGGGCGAAGGCGAGCTGGTGGTGAAAGTGGGCCGCTGCGGCATTTGCGGCAGCGACCTGCACATGACCGAGGACGCAGCTTACGGCTGCCAGCATGGCGATGTGCTGGGACATGAATTTGCCGGTGAAGTGGTCGCGCTGGGCAAGGGTACCACGGGGCAGAAGGTGGGCGATCTGGTTTCGGTTATTCCGCTCAGGAGCTGTGGGCATTGCGAGCAGTGCCGCAGGGGCACCGTGCAATGGTGCACCGGCTTCGGCCTGCAAGGCGGCGGCTATGCCGAATATGCCGTCACCCGCCCCAACCAGTGCGTCACCCTGCCGACAGACCTGACGCTGGCTGATGGCGCGATCATAGAGCCGCTGGCGGTGGCGCTGCACGGCATCAACCTGTCAGGCATGAGGACGGGCGACAAGGTGCTGGTGCTTGGCGCCGGCCCCATCGGCCTTGCCGTGGCCTTCTGGGCAAAGCGTTATGGCGCAGGGCGCGTGGCGGTGCAGGATATCTCCGACTGGCAGGAGAAGCGCGCGCTCGACATGGGCGCGGATGTCTTCGTGGTCGATCCCGAAAACCCGGTCGAGAGCGCCGTACAGGGCCTTGGCGGCGAGGCGGATTTCGTCTTCGAATGTGTCGGTGTCCCCGGCCTGATCGACCAGTCGGTGAAGCAGGTGCGTCCCGATGGCACAATCGTGCTGCTGGGCCTGTGCACCAAGCCCGATACGCTGCACACCTTCCCCATGTTGTCGAAGCAGGTGAAGCTCGTCACCTCGGCATTCTTCACCGTGCAGGAATACGAAGCCTCGCTCGCCGCGCTGGAACAGGGCGCCATCGAGCCGCGCCTGCTGGTGACGGATACGATCACGCTCACCGACACGCCCGAGGTTTTCGAAAGCCTCAAGAAGCGCACCAGCCAGTGCAAGGTGATGATCGCGCCCTGATGATCGCGTCCACACGGACCATGTGACCACTGGCCAAGCCGGCACGCCTCGGCCATAGGCAGGCAATGTCGGAACGGGCCAGACTTACACGCGGATCGATCGCCCGCCACCTTGTCGAACAAACCGCGCCGCTGATCATCGGCGTTACCGCGATGATGTCCATCGGCCTTGTCGATGCCTATTTCATCGGCCGCCTTGGCGCGACCGAGCTTGCCGCGATGAGCTTCGTCTTCCCCGTCACTGCCGCGCTTACCAGCCTTGGCGTAGGCGTGATGGCGGGCACCAGTTCGGTTGTCAGCCGTGCCATCGGCGCGGGCGAGGATGATCGGGCCAGCCGCTGTGCTGCGCTGGGCATATTGCTGGGGCTTGTGACAGGCATCGTCGTGGCCGGGGCGCTGGTGCTGTTCCACGATCAGCTTTTCACGCTGCTGCGCGCCGATGGCGCGATCCTGCGCCAGATCGGGCTCTACATGCTGCCCTATGCGCTGGGCTTCCCCTTGCTGCTCACCATTACCGGGATGAACGGGGTGCTGCGGGCGCAAGGCGCGGCCCGGCGCAGCACCATGGTCTCGCTCAGCTTTGCCCTTGCCAACTGGGTGCTCGACCCGATCCTGATTGACGGCGCTTTCGGCTTTGCCGGCTTCGGCATTGCCGGCGCTGCCTATGCCACCATCGGCGGCTGGCTGCTGGGCCTCGGGGTTGCATGGTGGAACGTGCAGCGCGGCGAGATACCGTTCCAGCCGTCGGCCTTGCGCGGAGCACATGTCGCGCGCGGCATCAAGGATGTGTTGCGCGTGGCGGTGCCCGCTTCCTTTACCAATTCGATCAATCCGGTCGGCCTTGCGGTGATGACCGGATTCCTTGCCAGCGCGGGCGATGCGGCGGTGGGCGGCTTTGGCGTGGGCGGCCGGTTGCAGACCATGGCGGTTGTGCCATTGCTCGGCCTGTCAGGTTCCATCGGTGCCATCGTCGGCCAGAACTGGGGTGCGCAGCGATATGATCGCGCCCGCCTTGCCATGGTGCAGGCGGGCGGATTCTGCGTGGTGTACGGACTGCTGGCGGCAACCGTGCTCTATTTCGCGCGCGGCTGGTTTGCAGAACTCTTCAGCGATGATGCGGCAACGGTTGCGGCCACCATGCGCTATCTCGAGATATCCGTCTGGGGCTATGCTGCCTATGGCCTGTTCATCATGGGCAACGGCAGCTTCAACGCGATCGATCATGCCTCTACCGCCCTCTCGCTCTCGCTGGCGCGCGTCCTGCTGGTGATGGTGCCCTTTGCCCTGGTGTTCCAGCCCATGTGGGGCGCGGATGCGGTCTATGGGGCAGAGCTGGCCGCCAACCTGATTGGCGGCGCGGTGTCGATGCTGATGGCGTGGTATTTCCTGCACCACCGGCGCAAGGACGGGCCAGCGGCCTCGGCAGCCTGAGCGCGGTATCAGCTGACGGTCAGCCCGCCATCCACCACCAGCGGATGGCCGGTCATGTAGCTGCTTTCATCCGAGGCGAGGAAGGCCACCGCCCTGGCGATATCATCCAGCGAAGCGAGCCGCTTGACCGGCACCATGTCCGCAAACGGGCTGGTGTCGGGAGCGCCGAGATTATGGACAATATCGGTCAGCATGCGGCTGTCGACAAAGCCGGGATGGATCGAATTGACCCGCACACCATAGTCCGCCGCTTCCAGCGCCGCCGTGCGCGTCAGGCCCAGCACCGCGTGCTTGGACATGATGTAGCCCGACATGTTGGCAGAACCGATCAGCCCGGCAATTGACGAGGTGTTGATCACCGAACCGCTCTTCTGCTCGCGCATGACCGGCAGGACATATTTCAGGCCAAGGAACACGCCGAGCACATTGACGCCGAAGATCTTCTCGAACTCTGCCGTCGGGTAATCGGGGATCGATGCCTGCGCCCCTTCGATACCGGCATTGTTGAAGAAGATATCGATGCGGCCGAAGCGCTCCACCGCCGCATCGACATAGGCCTTTACGTCCTCTTCCTTGCTCACATCTGCGCTGAGCAGGAGGAAGTCGTCGCTGCCGGAAAAGCTCTCCTCCAGCGCGCTGCAATCGGCCTTGGGATGCTCCACAGCCACGATCCTGTCACCGCGACTGGCAAGCAGTTTCGCCGTGGCATGGCCGATATTGCCGGCAGCGCCGGTTATCAGCGCGACCTTGCCATCCAGCGCGCCGCTCACCTGGCCGGTCACTTGAAGGTTCCGAGCAGGACCCCGCCATCGATCGGTATTTCAACGCCGGTCACGAAGTCCGAAGCATCGGAAGCGAGGAACAGCGCCAGCGGCTTCACCTGATCGACTTCGCCCATGTGGCCCATCGGGACATAGGCACCCATCGCCTTGCGAGCTTCGGGATTGGCGAGATAGCCGCCGCCGATATTGGTGACGATCATGCCGGGAGAGATCGAATTGACGCGGATCTTGAACTCGGCCAGCTCCTGCGCAACCTGCCGCACGAGGTGCGAGAGGCCGGCCTTGGAGGCCATGTAGCCCGTGGCAATCGTGGGGAATGTCTTGGTCGATGCGACGGAGGAGGTAACCACAATCGAACCCGGCTTGCCCAGCGCCTTCATCGCCCGCGCCGCTTCAGCGATGGTGTAGGCCGTGCCGTTCAGATTGACATCGATGATCTTGGACCAGCTGGAATCGACCAGATTCTCGATCGAACCATCGGGATTGCGTTCGTGTGCGGCGCCATTCCAGAAACCGGGACCGTCACCGATACCGGCATTGGCGAAAACCGCGTCGAGACTGCCATTGCGCTCTACGTGTTCTTCGATGGCCTTGCGCGTATCGGCTGCATCGCTGACGTCGAGCTGGCGGGCCACGACATCCCAGCCCAGATCGCGCATGCGCGCGGCCTCTGTCTCGATATTCTCCTTCGAACGGCCGCTGATCGTTACGCTGGCACCGCTTTCCGCAACGGCCTCGGCATAGCCAAGGCCAAGGCCCGAACCGCCGCCGGTCACGAAAACCGACTTGCCCGTCATATCGAACTTGCCCAGTACCGAATTCATCGCATCTCTCCTCTTGCCGCCCGCGCCATCTGCGGGCGCGTGGTCGGTGCATGTGTTCAGGGCGCTATTTGGCCTTCCAGCTTGCCCGCGCGGCGTTGATCACCTCGCTGGCCTTGCCGAAGCTCACCTCGGCCAGTGTTTCGAGCGGCCAGTAACGCATATATTCGTTGATCACCTCGACGCCGACGGGGCCGTCATAGCCGGCGTTCCACACGGCATGCAGGAAGCCCTCGATATCGAATTCGCCATCGCCGGGAAGCAGGCGGCGGTTGATCACCGTATCCTCGAACTTCAGCGGCGCGCCGCGGAAACCATCATTTATCTCCACAGCCACCACGATGTCGCTACCGCCCAGCTTGGTCTCCAGCTCGTCAAAGCCGATACCGCAACGCTGGACGTGGAGATTATCGACCATGATACCGCCGTTCTTAGCGCCAGAATCCCGCACCAGCTTCAGCACCAGGTCGAGCGAAGGCAGGCTGGAAAACTGCTTCGGCAGCATTTCGAACACGACATTGGTGCCAACCTCTGCCGCCTCGGCGCACAGCTCGGCAAAGGCCGGGGTCATCTGCTCGACGGAAACGTCGTGATTGTCGAGATCGGCGATCTTGATATGACGGCCACCCAGTTGCTGCGCGGCATCGAGCAGCAAGGCGCGCCACTTGTCCGATTCCACGCGGCGTTCATCCGTGCGGAACCATTCGTTCAGCCACTCTATCTCGACATGGACGATGCCGTTGTCGTCGAGCATCCGGCGCACGTCGGCAAGGCTGGTGTGCTCCTTGATGGCGGCAATATCGGTGTGCCAGAAGCCCATGCCGGTAAATCCGGCGCGGGCCGCGGTTTCGATGCGGGTCCTGATATCGGCGGCGCAAACATCGGGGCCGGTTGGCGCCGTGCCTTCAGCCAGCGTCCAGAACGAGCCCAGTATGGGGACTTCAGACATTCGACTCTCCGTTCTTTTTTGAAATCGAAGGCGGGCGTCAGCCCTCGGTTTCCACCACGCAGACAGCCTCGCCCACTTCGGCGATCTCGTCTTCCGGCACGAGGATCTCGACCATGGTGCCATCGCCCACGGCTTCCACCACCTGCGTCACCTTCTCGGTCTCGATCTCGTACAGGCCATCGCCTTCCTTGATCGGATCGCCGGGCTGCTTGAGCCACTTCACGATCGTGGCCTCTTCCATGTTCATGCCATAGCGCGGCAGTTTCAGCTTGATCTTCATGCGCCTGCTCCTGCCATTTCACCGGTGATCGATTTGACTGCGGCCACGATCTTCTCGGGCGTGGGAAAGATCGCCATTTCGGCAACCCCGGCATAGGGCATGGACACATTCGGCACTGTCACGCGCTTGATCGGTGCCTTCAGGTCACCAAAGCACTTGTCCGCCATGACCGCGGCGATGTGCGATGCGGCGCTGCAACGATCCTTCGCCTCGTCCACCAGCACCAGGCGGCCTGTCTTGCTGACCGAAGCTGCGATGCCGTCCTCATCCAGCGGCACCAGCGTGCGCGGATCGACCACTTCGGCGGAGATACCATCCTCTTCCAGCTTCTTGGCGGCGCGCAAGGCGGGGCGCACCATGGTGCCGATGGCACAGATGGTCACGTCGCTGCCTTCCTTGTGCACTGCCGCCTTGCCGAAGGGCACGAGGTATTCGCCCTCGGGGACTTCGCCGCTGTCTCCGCCGCGCCCGCTTGCTTCAAGGAAGAAGGTCGGGTTGTTGCCACGAATGGCGGTAGTCAGCAGCCCCTTGGCATCGGCCGGGGTGGCCGGTGTCACCACATTGACGCCGCCGATGTTCATCAGCGTGGGATAGGGCGTATCGGAATGCTGCCCGGCCAGCGAGCGGCCTCCGCCATAACCCGCAATCACGGTAATCGGCAGGTCCATCTGCCCGCCCGTCATCATTCGCAGCTTGGCCATCTGGTGGGCGATGGCATCCATGCCGGTGTAGACGAAGTTGCCGAACATCAGGTGCAGGATTACCCTGCGGCCTGCCGCAGCGGCACCCACGGCCATGCCGGTGAGCGAGTTTTCGCAGATCGGTGTGTTGTACACCCGTTCCGGTCCGAAGGTCTTGTAGACCTCGCGCGTGTCACCGAAGATCGCCAGTTCCACGTCCTCGCCGAACAGGACGATATTCTTGTCGCGTTCCATCTCGTCGAGGAACACCTGGTTGATTGCCTGGATATAGCGTTGTTTTGCCATGATTGGTGCTCCTTACGGACGTTGGCCGTCAAAGGTAATTTCGTGGATCAGCTCGGGATCGGCATCCTCGCTCGCCATGGCGAACTCCACTGCCTCTTCAACCTGGCTGCTGATGCGCGCCTCGATCTCGTCAAGGTCGCCCTGCGAAGCGCCGCCTTCGGACAGAAGCCTGCTGGCAAAGCGCAGGATGGGGTCCTTGTCGGCCGTGGTCCAGGCGTCAATCTCCTCCTGGGTGCGATAGGAATAGCCGCCAAGGAAAGCGTCTTCGGCTTCAAGGTGGCCGCGGATGCGATAGGTCTTGCATTCGATGAAGCTCGGGCCTTCGCCGGCACGGGCGCGGTCAACCGCTTCCTGCATGGCTTCCTGCACCGCGATAACGTCGTTGCCGTCCACCGTGACGGCGGGCATGCCCACGGCGCGGGCACGATCCGTCTGTTCGCCTGCCGTCACCTTGTCGGTGATGGTGAATTCGGACAGGCCGTTGTTCTCCAGCACCCAGATCACCGGGAACTTCCACACGGCAGACATGTTGAGGCATTCCATCAACACGCCCTGGTTGGCAGCGCCATCGCCGAACAGGCAGACCGACACGGCTTTTTCCTTGCCGACCTTGATGCCCATGCCTGCACCATTGGCGATGGCGATACCGCCGCCGACGATGCCGTTGGCACCCAGGATACCCTTGCTGACATCGGCCACGTGCATGGAACCGCCCATGCCCTTGCAGATGCCGGTGCGCTTGCCCCAGAGCTCTGCAAACATCGCCTTCACATCACCGCCCTTGGCCAGGAAATGGCCGTGGCCGCGATGGGTGCTGGTGATGAAGTCGCTATCGCCCAGCACCGAACAGGCGCCTACGCCGGATGCTTCCTGGCCGATATAGAGGTGCACGCCGCCCGGCAGTTCGCCAGCCTGCGCGGCCTTGCCGATCCGTTCTTCAGCGCGGCGGATAAGCAGCATGCGTTCATACAGCGCCAGCCATTCAGCGCGGCGCTGTTCATCCACATTGGATAGTTCAGTCACTCTTCTCTCTCCCCGGCGCGATAACATCGCGCAAGCGCGGGCCAAATTTGACCCGCTGACCAAATTGATTCCTCGATCTACCTATTCGGACCATCGCCGCAGTGACAAGCACAATCTGCGTAAACTGGCCGTTCGCCCTAGCTTGCAGCTTGGGGGTTTTCCCGCAGCCGCATTTCGATCTCGCGAAGCGCCTCGCCTTTCGCGCTGCCTTCCACTGCGGCGGACAGACGGCGATAGGCTGCCAGGACCTGTTGGCCAGATTCGCTCAGGCTCGCGCCCGCACGTTGCCCGCCGCCCGGGCGGGTTTCGACAAGCGGATTTTCGAAGCAGCGATTCATGACATCCACCAGCAGCCAGGCACGACGGTAGCTCATGCCAAGCCGCCGTGCGGCAGCCGAGATGGAGCCGGTTTCGCAGATCGCATCAAGCAGGTCGGCCTTGCCCGGGCCGATCGCAATTTCATCCCCGCAATACAGCTGGAGCTTGAGCTTGAGCCGGGCCATCGCCGCGCCTCGCCCTTGGTCAGTTCAGCGGATGGCTGGACCCGAAGAACAAGGCCTGGCTGATTGCAGCACGCACTGTATCTTCCTGGAAAGGCTTGGTGATGAGATAGGTAGGCTCTTGCCGGTCCCCGGTAAGCAATCGCTCGGGATATGCCGTGATGAAGATCACCGGCACTGTGGCATTCTCGAGGATATCGTCCACCGCATCGAGGCCGCTGGAACCGTCTGCCAGCTGGATATCGGCGAGCACCAGCCCCGGCGTCTTTTCAGCCACCACTTCCTGCGCCTGCGTGCGCGTGGCAGCCGTTCCGCAAATCTCGTGGCCGAGCGAGCGGACGAGGTCCTCAAGCTGCATCGAGATGAGCGGCTCGTCCTCGATGATGAGTACACTGGTGGAGCTTTCTTTCTCGATCTCGGCAACGGCTTCGCGAACCAGCGAATCCACGTCATCAGCCGGGACGCCCATGATCTCGGCAGCTTCATCAGAGGTGAAATCCTCAACCGTTGTCAGCAGCAGGGCCTGCCTGTTGAGCGGCGTGACCTTACCCAGCTGGTCCTGCGCGCCAGCCTCGTGAGGAGAGGTAAGCGATGGCACCCCGGCCACTTCAAGGTGGGCACTGGCCCACAGCTTGTTGAACGCGGCATAAAGCGGCACGCGGCCACCGCGCAGGCTTTCAGCCACGCCCTCATCGCTGAGGGCTGCTTCCAGCGTCTGCTTTACAAAGGCATCGCCGCTGGCCTGCGATCCGGTAAGCGCGCGGGCATAGCGGCGGAGATATGGAAGATGGGCGGCGACTTCGGCACCGATTGACATGCGGTTTCCCTTCCCGGTTGATTCAGGCGTTATAACGCGGTTGTTCGCGACCGGTTCCTGAACTCTCGCAGGAACCGCAACCTCGCCGCCAGCAAAGACAGGGCTCGCGGTGAATAGCAAGTCCCGATCTGGCAGTTCCTGGCGCTTTGGCTGGTGGCCGGAAAAATTTTTTCAGAGCGCCGGAACCGAATTTTAGGAGGGACGTTTTCTTCTTGTCACCGCCGACACCCCCTCCCGTCCAAACGGTGGTGACACGATCCCGAAGGCCCCCCGCTCGCCGACCGAGCGGGGGGCTTTTAATTTCGGTCAGGAAAAACTCAGCGCAAAGCGCCTTTCAGACGCGCGATCAACCCGGTTTTTTTCTGGTTGAGCAGGACATCAGCCAGTTGGCCCGGGTCGTAGGGTTTCTCGAAAACGCAGCCCATGCTTCTTACGGCCATGGGAATGGAATCCGGTGACCCGGTGGAAAAGGCAATGCGTGGACGGCGTGGGCCGAGCAGGCTGGCAAGTTCCGCCAGCGCCCAGCCATCATCACGATCAGCAAGGTGGACATCGAGGATCAGGGCATCGGGGCACATTTTGTCGAGCTGGGCCATCGCATCGGCCATTCGCGTCACGATCTCCACCTGACCGGCACCGGCATCGATCAACGCAGCTTCGAGCGCAAGACCGAGGATCGCATCATCCTCGACCACCAGCACGCGCGGACCGCGTACCCTGGCCGCCTTGTCTTTCTTCATCAGTGCCATTGCTTGTCCCGCGAGCGGCAGGAACACCACTCGCCAATCCAACGCGGAAGCGCCCCTGATGTTCCCGCACAACGCACGGAAATTACAGGGTCTTGGAATAAATCCTGTATTCGCGGTTCTGCCGCGCCTGGATGGCGTCGGCTATGGCGACCATCCCCTGGTTGTCATCAAGGATCCAGCCGATCTCGGCCCGTTTCGCGCCATGATTGGCAACAGCATAGCGGCGGATATATTCGATCATCATGAAGGCCAGCTGGCTGGCCACGCGCGAGTTCTGGTACTTCTTCACCACGCCCATCAGCGGCACGCGGAAGCCCTCACTCTGCGGATTGCGCAGCCACCACAGCAGCTTTGCCCAATTGAACGGGAACAGCTTGCCGCCCATGTCCTTCAGCTTCACGTTGAGATCGGGCAGGCTCATCATGAAGGCCACCGGCTCGCCATCGATTTCGGCGATCATGTTCGCGCCTTCGATGATGATCGGTTTCAGCTTCTTGGCGCCATAGGCCTTCTCTGTCTCGGTGAACGGCACGAAACCCCAATTGCTGGACCACGCCTCGTTGAGGATATCGATAATGATCGCCGCATCTCGGTCGAACTGTTTGGTATCGACGTTGCGCACGGTGATCTTGTCGCTCCTCTCGCCGGACTGGACCACGCGGTTGACGATCGGCGGGAAGCCGTCCGCCACATTGTGCAGGTCATAGGTCAGCAGGCGCTTGGCCACTTGATAACCACCGCTCTCCACCCATGCCTCGTAAGCTGCATTGTCATGCCCCATCAGCACCATCGGCGGATGATCATGGCCCAGCGTCAGCAGCCCCGGCTCTTCCCAGATCGACAGGCTGATGGGTCCGAGCACGCGGGTCATGCCCTGCTCGCGCAGCCAGTCCTCCGCCGCAGCGAACAGCGCGTGCGCCACGGCTTCGTCCTCGGCTTCGAACAGGCCCCACATGCCGGTGCCCGGGCCCATGCCCTGCTCGACAGGCTGGGTCAGCGCCAGCTCGTCGATATGCGCGGAAATCCGGCCCACGTCCTTGCCGCCGCGGCGGGCGAGGAACAATTGCATGCGGGCATGTTCGTGAAACGGATTGCGACCGGGCGTCAGCAATTCCACCATGTCCGCACGCAATGGCGGCACCCAGTTGGGGTCATTTGCATTGAGGCGATAAGAGAGATCGATAAACCTCGCGAGCTCGCCCTTGCCCGAAACGGGCACAATATCTATTTTACCGGCCACTATCGATACGCCCCCGGGCATGCATGTTCGTTCATATGCGGTTCGCTCTGCTTGTGCTTTGGGCGCAATGTCAAGCAAACAGAGGCTGTGAACGGACCTTGATACAGGACAAGGCAGCCCCGCAGGAGTCGCTCCAAGACGCAATCCGATGACCGCTCTCGAAACCCTGGAACCTGCCGGAACGGGCACGATGGCCAGCAAGCCGCTGAAGAAGTCCGAAATTGCGGATGACAAGGCGATGCTGCGTGCCGCAGCCGAACTGACGCGTGACATCAGCACCGCGCGGCCGGAGATATACTGGCCGGACATGTTGATATCCGCATTCGTGGGATATGCGGCGCTGGCGGGTGCCATCCTTGCGCCCAGCCTGCCGCTGGCGCTGCTGAGTGCGTTCATCAGCTTCGTGGCGCTCTATCGCGCGCTGCTGTTCATCCACGAGATTACCCATTTGCACCGCAATGCCCTGCCCGGTTTCCGCACCGCGTGGAACCTGCTGGTGGGCATCCCCATGCTCACCCCCAGCCTGATGTACGAGCAGGTGCACACGATCCACCATTCGCGCATGCGCTATGGCACGCCGGAGGACCCGGAGTACCTTCCGCTGGCGCTGATGAAGCCATGGAGCCTGCCGGTCTTTGTCCTCATTGCCTTGCTCGCCCCCATCGGCCTGCTGATCCGCTGGGGCGTGCTCGCGCCTATCGGGCTTGTTGTTCCGGCGGTGCGCAAATTCGCGTGGGAGCGCCTGTCCTCGCTTTCGATCAACCCCGATTTCCGCCGCCGCCAGCCTGAAACCGAAGAGCAGCGCCGCTGGTTCGTGTTCCAGCAGGTCGGCGCCAGCATCTGGGCGATTTTCCTGCTGACCACACCGTTCTGGCTGGGATGGAAGCCCTTGCTGGTGGCTATGGCGATTGCCTCCACCGTCGCGGTGTTCAACCAGTTGCGCACCCTCGTGGCCCATCTGTGGGAAAACGATGGCGAGCGCATGACGGTGACGGCGCAATACTTGGATAGCGTCAACGTGCCCAGCTACGTCGCCGGATTCTGGGCCCCGGTGGGGCTGCGCTATCACGCCACGCACCACTTGCTGCCGAGCCTGCCCTACCACTCGCTGCACGAGGCGCATAAGCGCATCAGCGCGCATCTGGGCGTCGAATCGACCTATCAGGGTGCAATCCACGGCGGCATGGTTCCGCTGGTGGTGAAGATCGCCCGCAGCACCATGGGCAAGCGCGGCTGAAGCCAAGACTGCCGGAGCTGCGGCATTTGCCAGTTCCCCCTTGATCGCAGCCATGCCAACCTACAAAAGGCGCTCGCAAACGCGGGGTATCCGCATGCGGGTTGAGGACAAGAATGGCCGATTTCGATTTCGTGATTGTGGGTGCAGGCTCATCGGGCTGTGTGCTGGCTGCGCGTCTTTCAGAAGATCCTTCAGTGCGCGTGCTGCTGCTCGAAGCCGGCAAGCGCGAGCGCGACCCGCTGCTGTCGATCCCGATCGCCTTCCCGCTGGTAATGGGCAAGCCCGACTACAACTGGAGCTATGAAGGCGAGGAAGAGCCATTCGCTGACAACCGCCGCATCCGCCAGCCACGCGGCAAGGCGCTGGGCGGCTCCTCCATGATCAACGGCATGCTCTATGCCCGCGGCCATCCGCGCGACTATGACGAATGGTGCCAGCTCGGCCTCGAAGGATGGGGCTATGACGATGTGCTGCCCTATTTCAAGAAGTCCGAAAACCACTGGGGCGAGGCGGATCATTACCACGCCAAGGGCGGGCCGCTGTCAGTGACCAAGCATATCCCCGACGATGTGCTGTTCCCGCGCTTCATCGAAGCGGCACGCAAGCGTGGCTACAAGGTACAGAAAGACCACCACGGGCCGGACCAGGAAGGCTGGGGTTCGCCTGATATCAACATCCACCAGGGCAGGCGCGGTTCGACTGCTGCGCGCTTCCTCTATCCCGCGATGAAGCGGCCCAACCTGACGGTCATTTCCGAAGCCCATGCCACGAAGATTGAAGTTGCTGATGGTCGCGCCGTCGCGGTGCATTACCGGCAAGGTGGCCAGAACAAGCGCGCGGAGGCGAAGCGCGAGATCATCGTCAGCGGCGGGGCTTACAATTCGCCGCAATTGCTGCTGCTGTCCGGTATCGGCCCTGCCGAAGAAATCCGCGAACACGGCATAGAGGTGGTGCATGACCTGCCCGGTGTCGGCCGCAACCTGCAGGATCACCCCTCTGTCGCGATGATCTGGAACGCCAAGCGCGAGGCGACGCTCAATCCTGACCTCAGGATGGACCGGATCGCGCTGCAAGGCCTCAAATGGCTGCTCACGGGCAAGGGGCGGCTGGCCAATATGCCTGTCACCGCCAATGGCTGGATCAAGACGCGGCCGGACCTTGAGCGCCCTGATGCGCAATGCCTGTTCCAGCCGACCACGATCTTTGCGCGGCCCTGGTTCCCCGGCATCCAGTCGCCTGCGCCCGATGTGGTGGCGATGGCTTGCGTGCTGCTGCGGCCAGAGGGGCGCGGCTGGGTGAAGCTGCGCAGCGCCGATCCCTTCGACAAGCCGCGCATCCTCAACAATGTCCTGAAGGAAGAGAATGACCGTGCCTTCTTCCATCGGCTGATCCCGCAGATCCGCGAACTTATCCAGACCTCGCCCTTGAGCGAAGTCGTCACAGGCGAAGTTGCGCCGGGTCCTGACGTGCAGAGCAAGGACGAGATCGATAGCTGGCTGCGACAAGCGACCAACACCGCGCTCCACCCCACCAGCAGCTGCGCCATGGGCACAGGCCCAGATGCAGTGTGCGATGCGCAATTGCGGGTGCGCGGGATCGACGGGCTGCGGGTGGCAGACGCCTCCGTCATGCCGCGCGTTGTCGGCGGCAACACGAACGCCGCCGCGATCATGATCGGCGAGAAGGCGGCAGACCTGATCCTTGGCAAGACTGTTGCCGCATGACCTATGATTATATCATCGTCGGCGCTGGCTCGGCGGGCTGCGTGCTCGCCAACAGGCTGACCGAAGACCCGGCAAACACAGTCCTGCTCGTCGAGGCGGGCGGCGATCACAAGCACTTCCTGCTCGATATGCCGCTCGGCATGATGCGCGCGCTGTTCAAGCCGGAGTTTACCTGGCGCTACATGTCGCAGCCGGAACCGCACCTCAACGGAAGGCGGATCATGCTGCCGCGCGGACGGGTGCTCGGCGGCTCCTCCAGCATCAACGGCATGTTCTACATGCGCGGCCATTCGACGGATTTTGATGGCTGGGCGCAGGCCGGTTGCAGCGGCTGGAGCTATGACGAGGTGCTGCCCTACTTCAAGCGCATGGAAACGCACTGGAGCGATGATACGCGCTGGCACGGCAAGGACGGGCCGCTGCATGTGGTGCCGGTGCAGACCGAAGGCCGGTTGCACACGCCATTGATGGAAACCGCTGAGGCGGCAGGCTTTGCCACCAGCGACAACCTGAATGGCGAGCGCGAAGAAGGCTTTGCCCGCGGCGAGCTGACGATCGATGCCAATGGCAGGCGGGCCAGCACCGCGCGCGCCTATCTCGATCCAGCGATCAAGCGTCCCAACCTCACCGTTGTCACCGGCGCGCTGACGCAGAAGGTCACCTTTGACGGCAAGCACGCCACCGGCATCGAGTACCTGCGCGATGGCGAGCGCCATTCGGTCACCGCAAACCGTGAAGTCATCCTGAGCGGCGGCAGCTACAATTCCCCGCAATTGCTGATGCTGTCCGGCATCGGACCTGCCGCGCATTTGCAGGACAAGGGGATCACCGTGCTGCATGACCTGCCCGGGGTTGGCCGCAACCTTTCCGAACACCCGCGCGTGCCGGTGCATTTCGGACTGCAGAAGCCCGTCAGCTTCTTGAACGAGCTGCGCGCGGACAAGGTTGCGCTATCCGTGCTGAAATGGCGGTTGTTTGGCACCGGTCCCTTCGCCAGCCAGTTGAACAGCTGCAACATCGTGATCCGCACGCGGCCCGAACTGGCGCGGCCCGATATCCAGCTTTGGTCCAACCCCGTCCGCATGGATGCGCAGATCTGGTTTCCCTTCTTCAAGAAGCGGCAGGAGGACAAGATCACGGCTGACGTCATCCTGCTGCATCCGCAAAGCCGCGGCTGGCTGGAGCTCGCCTCGCCCGATCCCGCCGATTTCCCGGAAATCACGCTCAACAATTTCTCTGATCCGGCAGACCTGCAGACGGCGCGCGACGGCATCCGCATCGCCCGCAAGATCTATCGCACCGAGCCGCAAGCGAGCCTGACCGGAGAGGAAGTCCTGCCCGGAGAGCACCTGCAAAGCGATGAGGAACTCGACAGCCATATCCGCGCCATGTCCGAAGTGACGCAGCACCCGGTCGGCACCTGCAGCATGGGCACGGGCTCCAACGCGGTGGTCGATCCGCAGTTGCGGGTGCAGGGCATTGCAGGCCTGCGCGTTGTCGATGCCTCGATCATGCCCACCGTTCCGGGTGGCAATACCAATGCCCCCACGATTATGCTGGCCGAAAAGGCCGCTGACATGATTCTCGGCAAGGCGCCCCTGCCCGCCGAGGATCACCGCCGCCAACTTCAAGAATCCCACTGACGAGGAAGAACCAATGACCCCGCCTCCCATGCCCGTCGACACGTCGATCCTGCCCGACCTCAAGGCCGATCTCGCCGCCAAGCCGCGCGAGCTTTTCATCAACGGCGAATTCGTACCCGCAAAATCGGGTGAAACCTTTGACGTGATCGACCCTGCAACAGGGCAGGTATTCGCGCAGGCGGCTTCCGGCGGGGCAGAGGACGTGGACCTTGCCGTGCAGGCTGCGCGCAAGTGTTTCGACAGCGGCGCATGGTCAGCCATGCCGCCTGCCCAGCGCGCACGGATCATGATGAAACTGGCCGAACTGATCGAGGCCAATGCCAGCCGCATCGCGCTCACCGAAACGCTCGACAACGGCATGCCGTTGATGATGGGCTATTTCGGGGCGGTCATGGCTGCCTCGGAAACGCTGCGCTACAACGCCGGCTGGTGCACCAAGATCGGCGGAGAGACCTTCACCCCGTCACATCCCGGAGAATGGCACGGCTTCACCCAGCGCGAACCGGTGGGCGTGGTCGGCGGTATCGTGCCGTGGAACTTCCCCTTCGTCATGGGCGTCGCCAAGATGGCGCAGGCACTGGCGGCCGGCTGCACAATCGTGCTCAAGCCCGCCGAACAGACCCCGCTCAGCACCGTGATCCTGGGCGAACTGATCGCCGAAGCGGGATTCCCAGAAGGCACGGTGAATATCGTGACCGGCTTTGGCGCAACCGCTGGCGCGGCACTGGTCGAGCATGAACAGGTGGACAAGATCTCCTTCACCGGGTCCACCGTGACCGGCAAGCAGATCGTCAAGGCCTGCACCGGGAACCTGAAGCGGGTTACGCTGGAACTGGGCGGCAAGTCTCCGGTCATCATCTTCGACGATGCCAACCTTGCCAAGGCGATCCCGGCAGCGGCGATGGGCATCTTCGGCAATGCCGGGCAGGTCTGTGCTGCAGGTTCGCGCCTGTTCGTGCATGAAAAGGTGCGCGACCAGGTGCTCGAAGGCGTCACCGCCATGGCCAAGGGCCTCAAGGTCGGCTCCGGCCTCGATCCGGCATCGCAAATGGGCCCGCTGGTCAGCGATGCACAGTTTGCCCGCGTCACCGGCTATATCGAAAGCGCCCTGTCCGAAGGTGCGAAGGTCCATGTCGGCGGGGAGAAGGCGAGTGTGGAAGGCAGCGAGGGCGGCTATTTCATCCAGCCGACCGTGCTCACCGATACGGTAGCAGGCATGAAGGCGGTGGAAGAGGAAATCTTCGGCCCCGTTCTCGCCACCATGACCTTTGGCGATGACGATCTGGAAACCATCGCAGCAGCAGCCAACAACACGCAATATGGCCTCAACGCATCGGTCTTCACGCAGGACATCACGCGCGGCCTGAAGATGGCCAAGCGCATCAAGTCCGGCATGGTGAACATCAATGGCGCAGGCGGCGGACCTGACCCGGCGATGCCGTTGGGCGGCTTCAAGCAGTCCGGCTGGGGCCGCGAGAACGGCCGCGCCGGGGTGGAAGCCTTTACCGAGGTCAAGTCCGTTACGGTCAACCTCGGCTGATCCGGCTCCAGGGAGAGATTTGATGACACAGACTTACGATGTGCAATATGCGGTCGACCGGGCGGCGATCGAGGACCTGATGGCGCGTTATCTGTTCGCGCTGGACTGGAACGATTTCGATACCTTCGCGGCCACTTTCACCGAGGATGCCGTGTTTGATTATGCCCGCGGCACGCTTGAAGGGCGCGACAACATCGTGGCGACCATCAAGGAGTTCAAGGAACGGATTGTGGAGATCTATCGCGATGGCGACGGCAATCCCGGCGTGCTGCGTCACGTGCTGGGGCAAACAGTCATCCGCGTGGAGGGGGACCGGGCCTGGACCCGCGCCTTTTGGTGGGAAGCTTCCAACGGCGGCCCTCGCAACGAGCATGACCGGCTGACCCCCGAATTTGGCAGCTTCGGCATTTATGATGACGAGCTGGTGAAGCAGGATGGCCAGTGGCTGTTCAGCAAGCGCCGCATCCTAAACGAGTTCCTGCCGGGCCGCGAATCCGGCAAGGAGAACCCGGTATTGGGCATGGACGCTGCAGCCGCTGGTGCAGTGGCTGGTGGTTGATCCCGCCTGACGTCCAGCAGATCAGGTCACCACATCGGGTGCGGCGCGCCCGGTGTGGGCCTTGATCCCGGCAATAGCCTGCGCAGCCGCGATGATATCGGCCAGCATATCCGGCGTATCCGCGTCCAGCCTGCCGCCAGCCGGCTCATAACGTTCAAGGTAAACCCGGATCGTCGCGCCTTGTGTGCCCGTGCCTGACAGGCGGAACACCACGCGGCTGCCACCCTCGAACAGCACGCGGATACCCTGGTTCTCGCTCACCGACCCGTCGACCGGGTCGCAATAGGAAATGCTGTCGGCCTGCGCCACGGTTAGAGGGCCGAAGCTCTTGCCGGGCAGATCTCCAAGGCTGGCTGACAGTTCGGCCATCAGTGCATCGGCCCTGTCGCTTTCCACGCCTTCGTAATCGTGACGGGCATAGTAGTTGCGGCCAAAGCGCGCCCAGTGTTCGCGCGCGATCTGGTCCACGCTCTTGCCGGTTGCAGCAAGGATGTTGAGCCACAAGAGCACGGCCCACAGCCCGTCCTTCTCGCGCACATGGTCACTGCCGGTGCCGGCGCTTTCCTCGCCGCAGATCGTCACCATCCCGGCGTCGAGCAGATTGCCGAAAAACTTCCAGCCGGTTGGCGTTTCGAAAACCGGAATGTCCAGAGCTTCTGCCACCCGGTCTGCTGCGGCACTGGTGGGCATGGAGCGGGCTATACCCTTAAGCCCGCCTGCATACGCCGGGGCAAGATGGGCGTTGGCTGCCAGCATGGCCAGCGAATCCGAAGGGGTGATGAAGCGCCCCTTACCGATGATAAGGTTGCGATCGCCATCGCCATCCGAAGCCGCACCGAACGCAGGCGCGAGTTCCGGGTCCATCATCAGGTCATAGAGGACCTTCGCGTGGACAAGGTTGGGATCGGGATGATGCCCGCCGAAATCCTCCAGCGGCGTTCCGTTGCGCACGGTGCCTGCAGCAAAACCGAGGCGGTTCTCCAGTATCTCGTGCGCATAGGGCCCTGTAACAGCGTGCATCGCGTCGAAAGCCATCGTCAGCCCGCCTGCAACCGCCTTGCGGATCGCGGCAAAGTCGAACAGCTCCTCCATCAGATCGGCATAGTCGGCCACGGGATCGATCACCTCGACCGCCATCTCGCCAACAGTAGCGGTGCCGATCGTGTCGAGATCGACATCGGCCGCATCGACATCAAGCCAGCGGTCGATCTCCAGCGTGCGCGCATGGATCGCGCCGGTCACGCTTTCCGGTGCGGGGCCGCCATTGGCGATATTGTATTTGATGCCGAAGTCTTCGTCCGGCCCGCCGGGGTTGTGGCTGGCTGACAGCACCAGCCCGCCACTGGCGCGGTATTTGCGGATAACGTGGCTGGCGGCCGGGGTCGAAAGGATGCCGCCCTGCCCGATCAGTACGCGTGCATAGCCATTGGCCGCAGCCATGCGGATCGCGGTCTGGATCACCGCCCGGTTGTGGTATCGCCCGTCCCCGCCGATCACCAGCGTCGCATTATCGCCCCGATCAACAACATCGAACACCGACTGGATGAAGTTCTCGGCATAGTTTGCCCGGGCGAAATGGCGCACCTTCTTGCGCAGGCCCGATGTGCCGGGCTTCTGGTCATCGAACGGCTTGGTCGGATGGCTGCGGATCATGGAATTTCCCTGTCAGTTTCGGGGCGATGTCGGCAAGACCACAAACCAACGCGAAGGCAATCGGCCTATTCCTCGGTTCGGATCAGCACTGTTTCTCCCACCAGGAAGAACAGCACGAAGGGTGACCACGCCGCAAGCAGCGGCGGGTAGCCCCCGAAATTGCCCATCGCCAGGGCGGCATTCTCGACCACGAAATAGGCAAAGCCCAGCGCCATGCCGATCACCGCGCGGGCGAAGAGCTTGCCCGATCGTGCGAGGCCGAAGCCTGCCACCGCGCCCAGCAGCGGCATCAGGAAGGCTGCGAGCGGCCCGGATATCTTGTGCCACCAGCGCCCTTCAAGCTCCGCCGTGCGGCGCCCGGCGGCCTTCAGTGCAGCGATACTGTCTGACAATTCGGACAAGGTCTCGGCATCGGGATCGACACGGCGCAGCAGCACTTGGTCCAGCGTGGTGCCTTCAGCCACAAGCAGCGGCTCATCCATCTGCACGGTGCGGGTGGTCACGACATCGAACACTTCGGCGTTTTCAACCAGCCAGCCCGGTTGCGCGAAGGTGGCGCGGTTTCCCGTTACCTGCCGGGCAATCATGCCGTTGTCATCGCGTTCGTAGAAGGTGACATCGGTAAGCACGATATCCTCTGCCCGGCCCGCCATCTGGCGCGCCATCAGCACATCGTTGCCATCGTTGAAATAGACGTTCAGCCGCACATCCGGGTCTTCCGGGATCACGCCATAGTCAACATCCTGCCACGCCTTTAGCGTCGCCGTGGCGCGCGTCACCACCCGCTCGTTGAAGACAAAGCTGACGCCGGAAACGACCAGCCCTGTCAGCAGCAGCGGCGCGAGGATCTGGTGCGCGGAAAGGCCTGCCGCCTTCATCGCGGTGACTTCCGAATTCTGGTTGAGGCCCGCCAGTGTGATGATGGTGGCGAGCAGCACCGAGTTGTGCAGGAAGGTTTCCACCAGCTGTGGCAGGCGCAGCGAGGCGTAGCGCCAGACATCGGCTTGCGTATTGCCCTCCACGGCAAGGATATCGCCCGACCGGCCCAGCAGGTCGAGCATCAGCAGCACCAGCACCAGCATCACCAGCACCGCCAGGATGCGCACGATGAACATCTTGGCGAGGTAGAAAGTCAGCCGCCGGGAGGGGAAGAAATCAAGCAACAAGGACCGGGTCATCCGTTTCAGAAGCAGCGGTCACGCCATTGCGGCGCTTGCGGCCAAACAGCTTCTTCACCCGCTTGGCAAGCTTGCCATAGACGTTCTCCAGCGCGCCGATCGGCTGGCCGCCGGGCACGAAGGCGATCTGGTAATACATCCAGGCGATCAGCACGAAGAGCACCGCGAACGGCCCCCACAAGGCCAGGAAAGGATCGATCCGTCCAAGCTGGGCCACATCCTCCCCGTACTGGTTGATCTTGTGATAGGCGACCACGATCACGATCGACAGGAAGATGCCCAGCGCCGATGTCGATCGCTTGGGCGGCACCGCGAGCGCCACTGCCAGCAGCGGCAGCATGATCATCATCACCACTTCGACCATGCGATAGTTGAAATTGGCGAGGCTTCCGGTTCGTTCCTCTATCGAGGAATCCGGGCTCCAGCCGATCTCCAGCAGTTCGGGCAGGATATACTCGCGCTCGTCCTCACCCCGATCGCGGAAACGTTCCAGGGCGGGCAGGTCTATCGGCAGATCGTGCTGGCTGAAGCTGAGCACGCGCGGCGTGCCGTTGGGCACGTCATGCACGATGGTGCCATCGGTCAGCCGCAGGATAATGGTGTTGCGATCCTCGCGATTGGCCAGGAAACGCCCTTCGCGCGCAGAGATCGACAGGACCTGCCCCTTGTCATTGGCGACACGGGCAAAAATGCCGATCAATTCGCGCCCATCATCGCGGCTTTCCTCGATGCGCAAGGCCATGCGATCCTCGATCGTGTTGAATTCACCCACCTTGATCGAAGCGCCCAGCGCGCCCGAGCGCAGCTCGAACTCCATTTCCTCATAGGCAAAACGCGCCTTGGGCTGGAGATAGCCGACTATGGCGAAATTCAGCCCCATCAGCGCAATCGTCATCAGATAGGGGACGCGCAGCAGGCGGGTGTAGGACCAGCCCACCGCGCGCATGACATCCAGCTCGCTCGATATTGCCAGCTTGCGGAAGGCGAAGAGGATGCCAAGCATCAGGCCAAGCGGGATCGCCAGTCCGGCATATTCCGGGATGAGGTTGAGCAGCATCTCGAAGACGACGTTGATCGGCCCGCCTTCGGTGGCCACGAAATCGAACAGCCGCAGCATCTTCTCTAGCAGAAGCAGGCTGGCTGCGAGCAGGAAGACGCCAAGCATCGGGACCAGCACCAGCCGGAAGATGTAACGGTCAACAGACGTGATGAAGTTCGACAAGGGGCTACTCGAAGGGTTCAACGACCAGGTTGTTCAACGGCCCTTAGCGAAGAATGGGTCCAAGGTCATGCCCGATATGTCGATTTCGGCAGACGGCCGGTTTTGCCGCGATCAGGCCTTTTCCAGCGTGCATTGCAGCGGGTGCTGGTTTTCGCGGGCACAGTCCATCACCTGGTTCACCTTGGTTTCCGCCACTTCATAGGGAAAGATGCCGCAGACGCCCACGCCGCGCTGGTGGACATGGAGCATGACGCGGGTGGCCTGTTCCAGATCCATGCGGAAGAAGCGCTTCAGCACCATCACGACGAATTCCATCGGCGTATAGTCGTCGTTCAGCATCAGCACCTTGTACTGGCTGGGCTTCTTGGGCTTGGCGCGGGTCTTGGTGGCGATGCCCACCTGGCCACCGCCCTTGCCGTCCCCCTCATCGCCCTCGCCTTCATCAGCGCCGACCGGGGCAAGCGCGCAGATTTCCAGCGCACGCGGGTCAGCCTCGGCGGGCTCGATAGTGTCGGCAATGCGGGTCATCACGCAGCCAGATATCGTATCGCCGGCCTGTGGTGCAAGATGGCGGGCAAATTTTGATGGTTTATGGAGGTTTGCTCCATCAAAAAAGAAAAGGGCCGGACAGTCTGAACTGTCCGGCCCGTTCCGTGTCGCCGGGGGGAGAGGAGAGAGAGCCCGGCGAGGGAATTTCTTGTGTCGTTGCCGCGATCAGGCAGCCTTCGACATCTTTTCGACAGCCACGTTCACGCGGGCCGAGATCGGAGCGACCGCATCGTTGGCCAGCTTCATCGCTGCTTCGGTGTTCTTCGAAGTGGTGGCAACCATCGCATCGAAGTTGCGACGCATGATCTTGCCCTGCAGCTGGAACAGCTCGGTCGGGCTCTTCACGGCGGCCATTTCCTTCATGTCGGCGGTCAGCGTTTCGTAAGCCGACTTCGCTTCGTCAGCATAGGTCTTGCCCATGTCCTGCATGCCGGCAGCCATGATCTTGCCGCTTTCGACAACAGCTTCGACATTGCCCTTGGCCGCTTCGGTCATTTCCGAAACCATGCTGGTGCCCTTGTCGTAAGCCTCCTGCGCCTTTGCCTGCATTTCGGTGACGGCTTCGTTCATCGACTTGCTCATCATCGCGGTGAAATCGGTAGTCTTGGTAGCCATGATCTTTTCCTTCAATTCGGTAACTGTGGGTGCTGCGGCTTTCGCGGGTGCGGGCTTTGCGGGTGCCTTCTTCGCGGCCGCAGGCTTGGTCCTGCGCGTATTCGTGGTTTTCTTGGCCGCTGCCGGTTTCGGCTTGGCGGCTGCCTTTTTCTTTGCCGCTGGCGCTGCAGGTTTCGGCTTGGGTGCGGCCTTCTTGGCAGCCGGCTTCTTGGCCGTTGCCGGCTTGGCTGCGGGCTTTTCAGCCTCTGCCGCTTTCGCCACCGGAGCCGGTGCCTCTGCCGGAGCAGGCTTTTCCGCCTCAGGAGCGGTGGCCGCCGGCTTCACATTGGACGCGGCTTCGGCATAGGCCTTCTCGGCGTCGCCAGAACTGTCCTTCGTGTCAGCCATGTTTCCTCGCTTCGTCTGCATTGCTTGCAACAGCTTTATGTTGCGATGCACAAATTAGCATTCGCAGATGCGAAGTCAAGGATTTTTGTGCAGTGCACCATAATTTCGCAAATGCGGCAGGAGGGAGGCCGCCAGATGTCCGTCAGTCGACCGGGACCACGAGATTTGGCGAGCCGGAATTGGCGAATACGAGATCGGCCACGCCATCGCCTGTCATGTCTCCGACGGCCACGCCATAGGTACTCACCGCACCGCCAGGCAGCGGAACCGCGGAGAACCGGCCTGTGCCATCATTGACCAGTGCAAGATTGCCGCCATTGGTGCCCAGAACGAGGTCAGCCGATCCATCCCGGTCGAGATCTGCGCGGGCGAGGCTCATCACGCCATCCTCACCCGTGTAGACCTCGCGCGGCAGGGCAAAGCCGAGTGCTCCATCTCCCGAGTGCAGATTCAGCGCGCCCGATGTCGACGCGAGCAGCAGGTCGAGCACACCGTCCCCGTCAAAATCGGCCATCACTGCCGCGCGATTGTCCCCTGTGGTACCGGCAATTTCGTGTACGGAAAAATGGCCCGATCCGTCATTCTCGAGGAGCAGGCTGGCATTGCCGTCGCGCCGCGCGACCACGACATCGACATCGCCATCACCGTCGGCATCGGCGAAATCACCGCCGGTGGCACCGCTTCCCGGCGTGGCGATCTCCTCAACCGGAGCAAATCCCCCAATGCCATTGCCGGCGAGCCACAGCAGCGGACCGCCTCTGCGCAGGACCAGCACATCGGCCAGGCCGTCGCCATTTCCGTCGAACACCAGAGCGCCGCGGGCTGCACCGCCCGTGTCGGGAACATCGCCTGCCTCGGTGAAATTCGCGACACCATCATTGAGGAACAGCCGCACGGGCAGTTCATCGCGCACCACGGCTGCATCCATGTCACCGTCGCCATCAAGGTCGAGCGCAGCAATAGTGTAACTGGCCGAAGGATTTGCACCCAGCGGGCGCGCCTCAAGCAAGCGGCCATCGCCAAGGTTGAGATACGCAAAGTCCGGCTCTGCCCAGTGCCGCCCGTTGGCTGTCAGCACATCAAGGTCCCCGTCGTTGTCGAGATCAGCCAGCGTCACATCTGCCGTCATGTGCCGGGCAATGTCGAACTGGGTAAAGACCATATCCATTTCGCCATCAGGCTGTGCTTGCAGCGCAGCGGAAGGAACCAGGGCGAAAACGGGAAGAGCGGACAACAGCAGGGGTTTGCGAAGCATCATCGCATCCTTACATAACGTCCCGGTGCATCCTCTATCGCCGGATTGGATTTTGATCCAGCCTTGCGACGCCCCTTCGCCTTGACGCGGTCCGGCGCAAGGCCGGTGATCCAGTCCTTCCAGTCCGGCCACCAACTGCCGGGATGCTCGGTCGCCTTCGCGACATAGTCCTCCAGCGTTTCCGCATCCTGCGGGCCGATCCAGTACTGGTACTTGCCCGACGATGGCGGGTTCACAACGCCGGCGATATGGCCGCTGCCTGCCAGCACGAAGCGCACCGGCCCTTTCAGCGTCCGGTTCAGGCGGAACACGCTTTCAGGCGGGGCTATGTGATCTTCGCGCCCAGCCTGCACATAGGCGGGAGTCTTCACCAGCGAGAGGTCGATCTTCGTCCCGTCCGCCTCCAGCGCATCGGGCACCACCAGCTTGTTGTCGCGATAGCAGTTCTGCAAATAGGCCGCGTGCCATTTGGCAGGCAGGTTGGTGACATCGCCATTCCAGAACAGCAGGTCAAACGCGGGGTATTCCTTGCCCAGCAGGTAATGATTGACGACGTAGTTCCAGATCAGGTCGCTGCCGCGCAGCAGATTGAAGGTCGCAGCCATGTAGCGCCCGTCTAGATAACCGCCCTGGCTCGCCTGCTTGACGAGGTCGAGCATGTTGTCATCGGTGAACAGCTTCAATTCACCGGCATGTTCGAAATCGACTTGCGCGGTGAGGAAGGTCGCGCTGGCCACCTTGTCTGCCTCGCCGCGCCGCGCCAGCACAGCGAGCGTTGCCGCAAGCGTGGTCCCGGCAACGCAATAGCCGAGTGTGTGCACGGCGGGCACCTTCAGCCGATCGCGCACGAAATCGATCGCTTCGATCTGGGCGCGCACGTAATCGTCCCAGCCGATATGGGCGAGGCTCTCATCCGCTGATCGCCACGAAACCAGCACCACGGTAAGACCCTGCTCCACCGCCCATTTGACGAAGCTCTTCTTCGGGTTGAGGTCGAGGATGTAGAAGCGGTTGATCCATGGCGGGAAGATCAGCAGCGGCACTTCCAGCACCTCATCGGTGGCGGGCGTGTACTGGATCAGCTGGAACAACTCGGTCTCGTAAATCACCTTGCCGGGCGTCGCCGCCACATTCTCACCCAGCACGAACTTGCTGGTGTCGGTGTGGGTCAGCTGGCCCTTCTCGAGGTCAGCCGCCAGACGCTCCATGCCCTTGACGAGGTTCTCACCCTGGCTCTCGATAGTCTGTTCCAGCACCACCGGGTTCATCATCGGGAAGTTTGCCGGGCTCATCGCATCGAGCGTGGCGCGGGTGGCGAAGCGCAACTGTTCGCGCTCCTCTTCATCGAGGCCCTGAACGCTATCGACTGCTTCGGCGATCCTGTCCGCCAGCAGCAGGTACGTCTGGTGGATCAGGGCGAAGGCGGGCTGCTCGCGCCATGCAGGATCATCGAAGCGACGGTCAAAGCGGGGAAAATGCGGGTCTTTGCCTTCTGCCCGCGCATCCTCCTCCTCACCCTCGGGCGTGAAATGGGCAAGAATCTGTTGCCACAGCGCGGCGCCTTCCTCTGCCAGCATCTGCTGCTTTTCGGGATCGAGAGCAGGCACCTGGCTGTACCACGCCTGCATCATCGCCATCCATTGCCCGGGATCGGCCATGAACGGGGCAAGGTAACTCGTCCCGTCCTCGTTCTCTCTGGTGTTGAGCTGCAGCCATGTATTCTGGAATTCGAGGATCGAAGCGCCAAGTGCGTCGATGTCCTGCTTGTCCGGCAGCGATTCCACCGCTTGAGGGACGAATGCCTGCATCACCTGTCGCGCGGCTTCGCCCTGTATCCGCAGCATCTCGGTAAAAATGTCGGCGACGTCTTCGTCTACCTGATTCTTCTTGGCCATGCGCGCACCATAGGCCGCGAAAATGAGATTTGGGAGACAAAGCGGGGCGAGGCGAATAAGGGGCGCTTGGGGACCGAGTCACCCGTCAAAACCACGCGTTGCGAAAGTGACTGGATTCCGCCACAATTCGCCAGCGGGTGCGACAATCGCTCCGCCAATCTGAAACGAAGGAAGAAATGGACACCGAATTCTACCGCATCAAGCGCCTGCCGCCCTATGTCATCGCCGAAGTGAATGCGATGCGAGCGGCCGCGCGAGCGGAAGGGCGGGACATTATCGACCTTGGCATGGGCAATCCTGACCAGCCGCCGCCGCAGCACGTGATCGACAAGCTGTGCGAGGTGGCTCAGAACCCCGATGCTCACGGCTATTCGCAGTCAAAGGGCATTCCCGGGCTGCGCAAGGCACAGGCGAATTATTACCAGCGCCGCTTCGGAGTAGAACTCGATCCCGAAAGCGAGGTTGTGGTCACGCTGGGTTCCAAGGAAGGCCTCGCCAGCCTTGCCACCGCGATCACCGCGCCGGGTGACACGATCATGGCACCCAACCCGAGCTACCCGATCCACACCTTCGGCTTTATCATTGCCGGGGCATCGATCCGCTCGGTGCCAACCACGCCTGACCAGCATTACTGGGACGAACTGGAAGCGGCGATGAACTTCACCGTGCCGCGGCCGACGATCCTGGTCGTCAACTTCCCGTCGAACCCGACGGCTGAAGTGGTTGACCTGGAATTCTATAAGAAGCTGGTTGACTGGGCGAAGTTCCACAAGGTGTGGATCCTGTCGGACCTCGCCTATTCAGAGCTTTATTACGACGGCAAGCCGACGCCTTCGATCCTGCAGGTTCCGGGAGCGAAGGACGTGGCGATCGAGTTTACCTCGCTGTCCAAGACCTATGGCATGGCCGGATGGCGGATGGGCTTTGCGGTCGGCAACAAGACGCTGATCAGCGCGCTGACGCGGGTGAAGAGCTATATCGATTATGGCGCCTTCACACCCATCCAGGCCGCCGCCTGCGCCGCGCTGAATGGTCCGCAGGACTGTGTCGAGCAAACCCGGCTGATGTATCACAAGCGCCGCGACGTGATGGTCGAGGCCTTTGGCCGCGCCGGTTGGGACATTCCCCCGCCGCCCGCCTCCATGTTCGCCTGGGCACCGCTTCCGGCGGCGCTGAAGGACATGGGCAGCATGGAGTTTTCCAAGCAGCTGCTCACCCATGCCGAAGTCGCTGTTGCGCCAGGCGTCGGCTATGGCGAGGACGGCGAAGGCTATGTCCGCATCGGCATGGTCGAGAACGAACAGCGCCTGCGCCAGGCAGCACGCAACATCAAGCGCTACCTGCAAAGCATGGGCGTGAACTCCTCGGCCGCCTGATCTGCCGCCTTTGGAGATGTGTGACCGGCGGTCAGTTTATTGGCCGCCGGAGCATAATACTGACTTGCAATATTTGGAAAATCCCTTTGGCATGGCTGCTCGCATAAACGGTCGGGAGTGGCACATTGACGACATTCGGATGGGTTGCGCCGTCCAGAGAGCCGCCTGACCACTGGGACATGCGGCTGGTCGGCTGGGACCTGTGCCATGGCCACCGCGCCAGCCGCGCCGATTGCAAGCATGTGCTGGTCTGTGATGTCCGGGAGATCAGTCCGGCACAACGCGTCAGCATGGCACTGGCAGACCGGCCCGCATGGCGTCTGATCCTGCTCGGTGTCGAGGACGCGGCCGAGCGTGCGCAATTGCTCACCATCGGGTGCGCAGAGGCACTGCCTGCCGCCACATCCCTGCGCGAACTGGCAGCGCGGGCCAAGCGGGTAGATGACATGTTCGGCATGTTGCCGCGATGGCGCGTGGTGGGGCCGGTAACGCTCGATCTGTTTCACCGCGATGCCCGCAAGGGCTCGCGCTGGCTGCACCTGCACCCGCGCGAATTCGGCGTTTTGTGGCGATTGGCGGACAAGCCGGGAGAACGGATCACGCGCGCGCAATTGCTGAAGGATGTGTGGCGCATTAATCACGATCCGGAGACCAACAGCGTTGAAGTCCACGTCTCGCGGCTGCGCTCCAAGCTCGCCGCTGCCGGGTGCGACAGGCTGGTCGAAACGGTGCCCGAAGGCGGCTACCGGCTGGCGCGCGACATCCCCTTCATGCTTGCCGGTAGCGATGATGAGGCCGATGCGCTGGACCGGTACCTGCGCGAGGTGGACTGGGCCCACGATCGCGCCCACGGCTGAGTTCGCGACAAATCCACACAAATGACAACTGGATTAGCAGTGCTGCTGTCTATATCGTCCCTCGCCTGAGTTGGTGGGAGAGGATCAACAATGGCCAGCGCACCGGGCAGAACGCTCGACGTATCGACATATTTGCAGGAGCAACCCTTCGGCCGTTACCATGTGACGCTGCTGATCCTGTGCTCGCTTGTCACATTCTTTGACGGGCAGGATTTCACCGCCCTTCCCTATGCCCTGCCTTATCTGCGCGACGAGTGGGCGATAGACGACCAGACAACGGCGCTGATCACCTCTGCGGCATTCCTCGGGCAGATGATCGGCTCGCTGTTCGGCTCCTACCTCGGCGATGTATTCGGGCGCCGACCCGTGATCATCGCTTCCACCATCGGCAGCGCTGTCCTCACCACGGCTGTCGGCTTTGCCCAGTCGCCCGAACAGCTGATGGTGCTGCGCTTTGTTTCAGGCCTTGCCATTGGCGGCTTGCTGGCCCCGGTCTGGGCGCTGGGTATCGAGAGCATGCCCAAGTCGATGCGCGCCACCAGCGTGACCATCATCATGCTGGGCTTCAGCTTCGGCGCATCGTCTGCCGCACCCATCGCCAACTGGACCGCGCCGGTGCTGGGCTGGCAAGGCATCTTCTGGGTCTGCGGTGCGATGACCGGCGTCTTCGCGCTGGTGCTGATTTTCATGCTGCCCGAATCCACCCGCTGGATGGTGGCCACGCAGCAGGACAAGTCCCGCATCACGCCCATGCTTGCGCGTTTCAATCCTGCCTTTGATCGTGATGCTTATGACAGCTTCTACCTGTCTGACGAGCGCAAGGTCCGAACCAACGAGAACCGGGATGTGAACGCCTTCTTCCGCCAGGCGGCGAATGTCTTCCTGCGTTTCCGCGAACTCTTCGTGGGCAAGCTCGCCCTGATCACCGTCTTCATCTGGGCAGCCTATTTCTTCTCCAGCATCGCGATCTACCTGAAGAATGCCTACGGCGTGCTGTTCATGGAGAACCTGGGCATCCTCAGGCAGGATGCCGCATGGCTGGCTGGCGCAAGCGGCATTGTCGGCGCTATCGGCGGCGTGGTGCTGCTGTCCTTCACCGAAAAGCGTGGCCCCGGCTGGATCGCCCTCGCCCCGCTGATTGGCATTCCCATCGTGCTGCTGGTCGGCTTCGGCTATGTCTCCGGCGGCTTCGAGCTGATGGCCGTATTGCTGATAGGCGCGATCTTCGTGGGCGCAGGCCATGCAGCGGTGATCTCGATCACCTCGATCTATTACCCCAGCGCGGTGCGCGCTTTCGGCGGCGGCTGGGCTAGCTTCATGGCCAAGTTCGGCGCTGTGGCCGCACCCTTCATCGGCTCCAGCGCCGGTTTCCTGCAAGGCGCGTCGGGCGCGCGCGAGGGCTATGTCTTCACCGCTTTCTGCATGGCCGGGATCGTGGTCTTCGTGCTGCTGCTGGCCAATGTCGCCAAGGGCCTGAAGGACGAGCCGGAACCCGCAAAGACTTCCGCACAGCCCGCAGAATAGGACCTTTACGCCATGCACAAGCTGCGCAGCCTCTCCGCCAATTCGCCGGGCCGCCGCGCCAACTGGAAAGCGCTCGGCCTGTCGAAGGAGGATATGGAGAAGCCCAAGATCGCGGTGGTCAATTCCTCCAGCGAGCTGGCGATCTGCTATGCCCATCTCGATGGCATTGCCAAAATCGTGAAGGAGGAAATCCGCAAGGCCGGCGGCGTTCCTTTCGAAGTGCGCACTGCCGCCCCGTCTGACTTCATCACGGGCGCAGGGCGCGCAGGCTCCTATATCCTTGCGGGCCGCGACATCATCGCCAATGATATCGAGGTGCAGGTGGAAGCCGCCATGCTCGATGGCATGATCTGCCTCACCAGTTGCGACAAGACGCCGCCCGGCCATCTGATGGCCGCCGCGCGTCTCAACATCCCCACCATCCTCGTGATCGGCGGATACCAGCAGGCCGGCGCAATCGATGGCGAACCGGTGGACGTGGAGGACGTGTGGTCAGGCTCTGTCGGTGAGCGCTTCGGTGCAAAGCCCAAATTCCCCATCGCCGACATGGCCGAGAATGCCATCATGGGCCCGGGCGTCTGCGCCGGGATGGCGACTGCCAACACCATGCATTCGGTGGTCGAAGCACTCGGCATGACGCTTCCCGGCAATGCGCCGGTGCGTGCCAATTCACCCAAGATGCAGGACAATGCCCGCGCCTGTGCGCGCCGCATCGTGGAGATGGTGGAAGAGCAGCTGCTGCCGCGCGACATCATGACCGCGGGCGCCTTCCGCAATGCCGTGGCCACGGTGCTTGCTGTTTCCGGCTCGATCAACGCGATCAAGCACTTGCAGGCCACCGCCGTCGAAGCCGAGAGCGACATCGACATCTTCACCATGTGGGAGGAGATGAGCGACGTGCCCGTGCTCTCGCCCGTTCGGCCCACCGGCGATATCCGCATCGAACAGTTCGAGGATGCAGGCGGCGCGCGCGCTATCCTGAAACGCCTGTTGCCGCGCATCCACGGCGATGCCCTCACCTGCACCGGCAAGACGCTGGCCCAGAACCTCGAAGGCTGGGAGATACCCGGCCCCGAGGTAATCCAGCCGCTCGACGCACCGTTCAGCGAAGGGCCGAGCATCGCCATTCTCAAAGGCAATTTTGCTGATACCGCCGTCGTGCGCCTCGGCATCCGCGACGGTTCGCGACCCGAGGAGTTCACCGGCCCGGCCCGCGTGTTCGAAAGCACGGCGGAATGCCTGCAGGGTATCGAGGACGGCAAGGTCAAGGAAGGCGACGTCGTCATCGCCCGCAACCAGGGCCTCAAGGGCGGCCCCGCCATGGGTGGCAGCGCTTCGCTCGTGATCTTCGCGCTCGATGCGGCGGGCCTTGCCAAGACCACCGCTTTCGTGACTGACGGCCAGTTGTCCGGCCTATGCCTCAAGGGCCTGACCGTGGCCGAAGTCGCTCCGGAAGCGGCGACCGGCGGCCCCATCGGCAAGGTTCAGGACGGGGACGTGATTACCATCTCCGTCGCCAACCGCAGCATCGATCTCGACGTGGCCGCAGAGGAACTTGCCGCCCGCGATGCCCCCGGGTACCGGCAACCAGCCCCCGGCTATCTCGGCAATTTCCGGCAGGATGTGCGGGGAATGGAAACCGGCGGTGTGCTGCTGCCGGAAAAGGACTGAGCGCCCCTACTCCGCCGGAACCGCCTCGCCGCGCGCAGCCTTCACCGCAGCATCGTCATGCAAATGCGCGCCCTGTTCGCGCAGCAGCTTGCGGATCGCGTCCACATCCACCGCGCGCGGCTGTACGCCCTGATCTGCTGCAAGCGCCGCACCCACGCCTGCCGCATGGCCGGTCAGCCAGCATTGCGGTATCTCGCGCATGAAGCCGTGGGAATTGGCATCGCAACTGATATGCCGCCCGCCGACCAGAAGGCCATCAAGGTTGCGCGGCACGATCGAGCCATAGGGCACGCTGACCACCGGGAATTTCGGACTGATCGAGGGCGATACGCCCACCTCGTCTGCCACCGGCGTGCCATTGCCCCAGTCCTTGCGCTCGATCCGGCCAAGCCCCGCCAGCCGCCGCGTGTGGCGTACGCCCAGCTGCTGCGCGCTTTGCAGCGAATAGACATTCTCGAAACCGGGCGCGTGTTTGCGGAAGAACTGGCAATGCCCCTCCATCAGACGGTGGCTGCGGATCTCGACCTCGGTCTGGTCATCCACGTCGAGCGCGGACAAGCCGCTCTGTCGCGGCCCCAGGAACAGCGCGATATCGGGCCGCCAGCTGACATAAGGCGTCTGGAAATAGCCCAGCTCCTCGCGCCCGCGCTCCATGAAGGCGCGCAGCTCGTCAGGATGGTGGACCTTCCAGTCAATCCAGCGGTCCATGTTCACCCCGCCCAGCACCCAGCCGGTGTTCATCGAATGGTGGACGTCGCCTTCCTCGATATCGGTATCGAACTCGGCCCCGGCGCGCGCGAACATGTCACCATCGCCCGTGGTATCGACCACCACCTTGGCGAGCAGCGCATTGCGGCCCTGCTTGCTTTCGAAGATCACGCCCTTCGCCGCGCCATCCTCCACCAGCGGGCGCGCGGCCCATGCGTGGAAGACGATGCGCACGCCCGCTTCCAGCAGCATCTCCTGGTTGTTGAGCTTCATCCGCTCCGGATCGAGCGTAGGCGCCCATTGCACGATGCCGTGGAAGGCGGTGGTGCGGTTGGACCAGTATGCGAACTTGTCATGGTCCTGGCTGCCCCAGTCCTCCTTGGGCGGACCGGCCACGGCTTCGGGCGGCATGCGGTCGATGAAGTGGCGGGCATAGCCCTGGATCACGTGGTTGCCCTGCCAGTCAGTCATGCGGTCGATCCACATCACGAGGCCGCCTGTCGAAAGCCCGCCAAGGCAGTTGTAGCGCTCCACCAAAGTCACGTCCGCGCCGGCCTTCGCCGCAGCCCATGCAGCCGCACATCCCGCAGGCCCGCCGCCGATCACCGCGACATCGCATGTGTGGTAGATATCGATCTCCCGCGCATCCTCGCGGATCGTCCCGCTGCCATTGGGCGGCGGAAGGTTTCGCGCGTTGGATTCGAACACGTCAGAGCCGAGGAAACGCTCCTCGCTATGTCCCTCGACCCGGCTCATCTTCACGTCATTATTGGCCATGACCCAGCGATCTATCTTTCCTGCTGCAAGGCGGCAAGCGATGCCGCGTCGCGGACTGTAACGAAATGATTGCATCGCCCCCCGGCTTTCGCTACTTGCCCGCCTCCTCATTGGGGAAAGAGGCCCGATGGCGGAGTGGTTACGCAGAGGACTGCAAATCCTTGCACGCCGGTTCGATTCCGGCTCGGGCCTCCACACAGTTTGCGCGGGAACGCGTGAAGGGCCGCTTTAGCTCAGTTGGTAGAGCACATCATTCGTAATGATGGGGTCACTGGTTCGAGTCCAGTAAGCGGCACCACCACCGGCAGGGATCACGGCATTGCGCCCCGCCGCACGCCCAACCCCGCCCGCAACAGGAGCATGTGGAATGACCCGGCAGGCCCAGCCAGACAAGCCAGAGCAGGCCGACCGCCCGATCCTCACCCCGCCGGGTGACGAGAAGCGCGTGCTGCTGCATTCCTGCTGCGCGCCCTGTTCGGGCGAGGTGATGGAAGCGATGACCGCCAGCGGCATCGATTACACCATCTTCTTCTACAACCCGAACATCCACCCCAAGGAAGAATACCTCCTGCGCAAGGAGGAGAACATCCGCTTTGCCGAGGAGCACAACGTGCCCTTCGTCGATGCCGATTACGACACGCAGAACTGGTTCAAGCGCGCCAAGGGCATGGAGTGGGAGCCGGAACGCGGCGCGCGCTGCACCATGTGCTTCGACATGCGCTTCGAACGCACCGCCCTCTATGCGCATGAGAACGGCTTTCCCGTGATCACCTCCTCGCTCGGCATCTCGCGCTGGAAGAACATGAACCAGATCAACGATTGCGGCGAGCGCGCGGCGGCGCATTATGACGGCATCACCTACTGGACCTTCAACTGGCGCAAGGGCGGCGGCGCGGCGCGGATGATCGAGATTTCCAAGCGCGAGCGCTTCTACCAGCAGGAATATTGCGGCTGCGTCTATTCGCTGCGCGACACCAACGCCCACCGCGAATCCCAGGGCCGCCCGGCGATCGAAATCGGCAAGCAGTATTACGGCGACGAATAGACTGGGGCTTTTGATCCCCGTGCCTCCCCTCCCCTTGGGGAGCGTTCGGAGGTGGGAATACCACGCCCGACAAATGACGATTCCCCCTCTCGGATATCCTCCGCGCGCAACGCCTCGCTGACCCGAAACCACCACTCCACCCGTCGCAAACCATGCACGGATGGAACGCATGGAACACGGTTCTGAAGAGGAAATCCCCCCGCCCGAAAACGCGCTGTCCGGCGCGCGGTTTGCACGCGTTTGCGAGGCGGATTTCAGGACAGGACAGAAGCAGGCCATCCACCGCCGCTAGCAGGCGGGTGGGGTGTAGGACATTGGGGAGGTGCCAGCTTCATTGGGGACATGCTAATGCGTGTTTCCGCTACTGAGGTCGATGCGGATGTCTGGCGGCGCGAGTTAAGTATACTGTCCCCGAAATTCGTGAAGACCTTGAGCGGCTGAAGGAGGGGTCGGGATTGCAAATATGAAAGAACTCAATTGCCATGTCCGGTTTTTCGTCGCGTTCTTGGTGGTTTTCAGCCTGTCAGGCTGTATAAGTGACCAAGGCGAGTTCTATTATAGTGATGGGAAATTGACCATAGACTTGAGGAATTTGGAGCGCGAAGACGTGTGCGTAAATGGCGCAATGATATTGAAGAAGGACAAGTCGAGCAATAGAGTGGACTTGTTTTACAGCTTTCCGGCTGACGAAATTGGCGTTACCTGTTTGCAGCTTGCGGAGATTGTTCCTTCGGATTTCGATGCACGGAGGTTTGACTACTTTGCTGATTTCGACACTGGAGATCGTGGGAAAAGGTATTCTCTGAAACTGGAATTCCGGTAGTGGAATAGGGTAGTCAGGGGAGGAATTCCGGGGAGACAGGGAATTCCGGGGACGGAATTCCGGGGACAGTACTTCGGAATTCCGGGGACAGTATACTTAATTGACGGGCTTCAGCTGGTCGCATAATCTGCGGCCATGGCTCGCCTTGCCCGTATCGTCATTCCTCAGGTTCCCCATCACATCACGCAGCGCGGAAATCGTCGGTTGCCGGTGTTCTTCTCCGATGACGACCGGCGCGAATATCTCCGGCTTGTCGCAGAGGCGGCTGATGCTGCGGGGACCAGCTGTCTGGCGTGGTGCCTGATGGACAATCATGTCCACCTGATCCTTGTCCCGCAAAGTGAAGACGGCTTGCGCGCAACGCTGGGCGAGGCGCATCGGCGTTACACGCGTATGGTCAACTTTCGCGAAGGATGGCGCGGTCACCTGTTCCAGGGGCGCTTTGCCAGCTACCCCATGGACGATGCTCACCTGGTAGCGGCTGTGCGCTATGTCGAGACCAATCCGGTCGCGGCGGGAATGGTTGAACGCGCCGAAGACTGGCACTGGTCAAGCGCAAGAAGCCACATACAGGGACGCAGGACAGGCGAGGACCCGTTGACGGATATGTCTGCGCTCAAAGGAGTGGCGCGGAACTGGCGCGCGATGCTCCGCCATGGACTGGACGCAGGCGAGCTTGGCCCAACCGGAGAGGCGGCAGCCGAAGCGATCGAGGCCCGCTTGCGAACCGGCAGGCCGCTGGCGACAGATGAATGGATCGCAGCACAAGAGCAATCGACCGGCCTGCGCCTCCGGCGATCAAAGCCCGGACCGAAGCCGAAGCGCGGGACCGATGTCCAGAATTAGGTATACTGTCCCCGGAATTCCAGGGAGCAGAGTGGGATCACAACAATTATGTGCCTGACCAAATTGACTTGCGCACAACGGCAAATCATCGTGCGAAAACGAGAAGGGATGGGCCGCGGGGAGGTGGCTACAATCGCTTCCATAGATAAATAGAAAAAGGTATCATGCCAGTAGATTCCAAGAGAGTAAGGGCACAGGTTGAAGAGGCACTGCGCATTAGGGGTGTTCCACTCCTCTCCCACCTTCCGCTCTTAGACAGTCCGTCATTCAGAGACGCAACTGAGGTTGCATGCAAGGTTGTTGGGAGTTTTTGCATTGCAGGATTGGCCAACAATGCAGACCCTTTGTTGCTCCTAGAATGGTTGGGTGAAGAGAAGGCATTAGATGTTCTTGACCTTCAAGAACATGCTTTGCTCCAGCGGAAATCCTTCACTGACGAGGAGTTGAATGAGGCTTCCTGGCGAGGTGAATCGATTACAGCGCTTTGCTGGTCGATTGGAATTTTGGAAGAGCTGCCGTGGCCTAGCGATACACCTGACTATGGTGCACTTTTCCCCTTCATTCCCCCAGAAATCTCAATAGAAAGGTTCTTGGCCACTTCGGAGTTGAGAGGTGCGCAGGATTTGTTCTTCAATCTGGATATGTATTACAATTTGCATGCGGCCTTTCGTCACCCAGAATTGTGGAACGATTACAATCGAGAATGTGATTTGCTAATTGAAGTGATTGAAGCACGCCGCCAAGTACTTGAATGGGTCTGCTATCGGTCAAATGGTTGGTATGATTTAAGTTTGGACACCTGAAATAGGAACTACTGTTAATTACGGGTTACAGTGACAGTGCACTTAATTGGATTACGGTGACAGGGGAATTCCGGGGACAGTATACCTAACTGATTACGGCGTCAGTACACCTACCCCCCATACCCCCCGCCACCCGGCGTCAGCACCTCGAACACATCGCCAGCGTCCAGCCTGACCGAAGCCGTTGCGGGCAATTCCTCCACCCCACCACCGCTCCGGATCACGCGGTTCACGCCGCAGGCTCCGTCCTCTCCGCCCGCCAGGCCGAAGGGCGCGACT
This sequence comes from Alphaproteobacteria bacterium, assembly GCA_030431435.1. GTDB lineage: Bacteria > Pseudomonadota > Alphaproteobacteria > Sphingomonadales > Sphingomonadaceae > Alteraurantiacibacter. The sequence continues at coordinate 38,828 of JAUIJI010000003.1, forward strand.
GTGCGTCTGCCGGAGAGGATATTCGCCTCCATCGGGGCGAGGAAGCGCACCCTGCGGCGCGTGCCGTCGCCGCCGTTCCACTCGCCCGCACCGCCTGATCCTTCGCGCACCGCGAATTCCTCCAGCAGAACGGGGAAGCGCATTTCCAAGATCTCGGGATCGGTCAGGCGCGAGTTGGTCATGTGGGTCTGCACCGCGTCGGCTCCGGCGAAGCCCGGGCCTGCGCCTGCGCCGCCGGCGATCGTCTCGTAATACTGGTGCGCCGCATCGCCGAAGGTGAAGTTGTTCATCGTGCCCTGGCTGGCCGCCATCGCGTCCATCGCTCCCAGCAGTGCGTCGGTGACCATCTGGCTGGTCTCGACATTGCCCGCCACAACGGCGGCGGGATATTCGGGACTGAGCATTGACCTTTCCGGGATATGGATGCTGACGGGGCGCAGGAAGCCGTCGTTCAGCGGCACGGGCAGGTCTGTCAGGCAGCGGATGGCATAGAGCACGGCGGCGCGCACCACCGAGCTGGGGGCGTTGAAGTTATTGGGCTGCTGCGGGCTGGTGCCGGCGAAGTCGATGTTCGCACTGCCGCTCTCGCGGTTGACGGCGATGCTGACGGACACTTGCGCGCCATCGTCAAACGCCACCGTGCGCGCGCCGTCCTTCAGCCCGCGCAGCACGTCGCGCGCGGCGTTTTCGGCATAGTCGAGCAGGTGGCCCATATAGGCGGTGACGACATCCGCGCCGTAGGTGGCGGCCATTTCCACCAGCCGCGCGGCTCCGCGCTGGCAGGCGGCGAGCTGGGCGGCAAGGTCTGCGATGTTCTGGTCGATATTGCGCGCGGGATGCTCGCCCGAGCCGAGCAGCGCGCGCAGTTCTGCTTCCAGCAGCTTGCCATCGCGCAGCAGTGGAACGGCGTCGAGCACCACGCCTTCATCACCGATGGTGCGGCTGGTGGAGGGCATGGAGCCGGGCGCGATCCCGCCCACGTCCGCATGGTGCCCGCGCGCGGCGGTGAAGAAGGCGGGCGTGTTCTCTCCGTCCACGAACACAGGCCGCACCACGGTGATATCGGGCAGGTGTGTGCCGCCCTGGTATGGCGCGTTCAAGGCATAGGCATCGCCATCGCGCATGGCGCCACCGTGCTTGTCTATCACCGCGCGCACGCTGTCGCCCATGCTGCCCAGATGCACCGGCATGTGCGGGGCATTGGCGATAAGGTTGCCGCTTGCGTCAAAGATCGCGCAACTGAAATCGAGCCGCTCGCGGATATTGACCGAGCGCGCCGAGGTTTGCAGCGCGGCGCCCATTTCCTCCGCCAGCCCCATGAACAGCCCGCCGAAGATTTCGAGCCTGACGGGATCGACTTCGGTGGAGATATGCTCCTCGGCGCGTGCCGCATGGCGGGTGAGGACGAGCATGCCCTCTTGCGCGCTGCGCACTTGCCAGCCGGGTTCGACCACCAGCGTCGCCACCGGGTCGATCACCAGCGCGGGGCCTTGCAATTGCTCGCCCGGTGCCAGCGCGGATCGGGGGAGGACGGGGCAATCATGGTCAGCGTCCGCCATGTGGCAGGAGGCGTGTTCACCGCGTGTCGCCTCGGCCTGATCGGCAAGGTTAAGCGATCCGCCATGCCGGGTGGGCGCGATAGCGGTGGCGCGCAGGCTTTCGACCACCAGCCTTGCATCGCTGTCATAGCCGAAGCGCTGGCGGTGCGCGGCGGCGAAACTGTCCCGCATGGCGGCGATCTCGGCGAAGGGAACCGCGATGGTCGCCTCCCCGCCTTCGGGGCGGATATGCGCCTCGCCTTCTATCTGCAGGTCTTCGGCTAAGAGGCCCTGCCCGGTCATGTCCGCCGTGGCGTCCTCCTCCAGCTTCTCGAAAGCGGCCGACAGTGCTTCGCCCTGAACGTCAGCGAGCGGCAATTGCACCGTCCCCTCGCGCATGGCGCTGCGATCGGCGAGGCCCATGCCATAGGCCGACAGCACGCCCGACAGCGGATGAACGAGCACGGTGTCGATCCCAAGAGCGTCCGCCACGAGGCAGGCATGCTGCCCGCCAGCCCCGCCAAAACAGTTGAGCGCGAAATGCGCCATGTCATGGCCCTTCGCGACAGATATCGAGCGGATCGCATTGGCCATATTGGCGACCGCGATGGCGATGAAACCTTCGGCTGCTTCTTGCGCACTCATCGCCTCGCCTGTGGCGCTCTCGACAGCGTTCAGCACCTCTTCCATGCGTTTGTGCGCCGCTTGTGGGTCAAGCTTCTGGTTCGCATCCGGGCCGAACACGGCGGGGAAATGGTCGGGCTGCAGCTTGCCGAGGATGAGGTTGCAATCGGTCACCGTCAGCGGGCCGCCTTGCCGGTAACAGGCAGGCCCGGGCTGTGCGCCTGCGCTTTCCGGCCCGACAAGGAAGCGCGCGCCATCGAAGCTGCAGATCGACCCGCCGCCCGCCGCCACCGTATGGATCCGCATCATCGGCGCGCGTACGCGCACGCCAGCCACGCGGTTGTCCGTGTCGCGTTCATATTTGCCTGCAAAAAGAGAGACATCGGTGGAGGTTCCGCCCATGTCGAAGCCGATCGCCTTGTCGAACCCCGCCTTGCGGCTCGTCTCCGCCATGCCGACGATGCCGCCTGCCGGGCCGGAGAGGATCGCGTCCTTCCCGCGCAGCATGTCCGCCGCGACCAGCCCGCCATTGCTGGCCATGAACAAGGGCGCCTGCCCTTTGCCCAGCGCCTTCGTCAGCCCCGCCACGTAGCGGCCCAGCACGGGCGAGAGGTAGGCATCGACGCAGGTCGTATCAGCGCGCCCGACCAACCTCGCCAGCGGGCTGGTGCGATGGCTTGCCGCGATTTCGGTGAAGCCCACTTCCGCGGCGATTTGCGCCAGCTGCTCCTCATGCGCGGTGTATTTCCAGCCATGCATCAGCACGATGGCCACGGCGCGTAGCCCCCGGTCATAGGCCGCCTGCATCCCGGCACGCGCTGCCGTTTCGTCCAACGCCTGAAAGACGGTGCCGTCAGCGCCAACCCGCTCGTCCACCTCCAGCACATCGGCGGGCAAGGGCTCCGGCTTCACGATTTCGCGGGCGAAGATATCGGGCCGCTCCTGCGTGCCGATTACCAGCGCATCGGCGAAACCCTTGGTGATCGCGAGCAGCACCGGCTCGCCCTTCCTTTCGAGCAGGGCGTTGGTGGCCACCGTGGTGCCGATGCGGATATCCGCCTCAGGAAGCGGCCCCTCGGCCACGCCCGTCAACTGGCGGATCGCGGCGACGGCGGCATCGTCATACTGATCCGGATTTTCGGAAAGGAACTTCGCGGTTTCGGCCACACCATCGGGCCTCAGCGCCACCACATCGGTGAAGGTTCCGCCGCGATCGATCCAGAAGTGCCATTTTGCCGTCATTGGCGCGATCTATGCCCTATCCGGCATATTGCTACAAATTGATGCAAAGCCCCGCCCTTGGTCCACTTGGCAGAGGCGCGCGCAACGGGTAGTCTGCGTGCACAATGGATCAACTGCGCCCCGCACTGGTAGCGGCGCGCTCGCTCAATTGCGAAACGCAAGGAGACGCTTATGGCCGTCCGGGTCAAGATTAACGGCGAAACGCGCGACATCGACGCGCCCGAGGATATGCCCCTGCTCTGGGCCCTGCGCCAGGAACTGGGCATGGTCGGCACCAAGTTCGGTTGCGGCATCGGCATGTGCGGTGCCTGCACCGTGCATGTGGACGGGCAGGCCACGCGCTCCTGCGCCATGCCCATCGGCTCTATCGGAGATCGCGAGGTTTCGACCATCGAATCGCTCGGTCAGTCACCGGTGGGGCAGGCGTTGCAGCAGGCATGGCTTGACGAGGACGTGATGCAGTGCGGCTATTGCCAGGCAGGCCAGCTGATGAACGCGACTGCCTTGCTCAACAGCAATCCCAACCCCACTGACGAGGAAATCGACAACGCCATGCGCGGCAATATCTGCCGCTGTGCGTGCTACAAGCGGATCCACACCGCGATTGCCGCTGTCGCCCGCAAGGAGGACACGGCCAATGTCTGATACCGCAACCATGGATAGCGGCCCCGCGCTGGGCCGCCGCGCATTCCTGAAGGTTTCCGCAGCAGCCGGTGGCGGCCTCGCCATCGCTGCCACCATCCCCATGGCCGCCAAGGCCATGGCGCAGGGCGGACCGGCGGAACTGAACGCCTTCATCACCATCAACCCTGACAACACCATCACCATCATCGGCAAGAACCCGGAGATCGGCCAGGGCATCAAGACCATGCTCCCCATGCTGATCGCGGAAGAGCTGGATGCAGACTGGGATATGGTCGCAATCGAGCAGGGCGATACCAACATGGCGAAATACGGCCCGCAGCTGGCCGGTGGCAGTTTTGCCACGCCGATGAACTGGATGCCCATGCGCCAGACCGGCGCAGCCGCGCGGCACATGTTGTTGCAGGCCGCCGCGCTGCGCTGGGGCGTGGATATCGCATCGCTTTCCACCGAGCCGAGCGTGGTCGTGCATGCCGCTTCCGGTCGCCGCGCGACCTTTGGCGAACTGGCCGGCGAAGCCGCCACCCTGCCCGTGCCCGATCCGTCTTCCGTGGCACTGAAGGATGAAGACGATTTCCGCATCATCGGCACGCCGATCGGCGGGATCGACAGCCCCAAGATCGTTCGCGGTGAGCCGATCTTCGGCGTCGACACCCAGCTCGAAGGCATGGTCTATGCCGCTTACGAGCGCTCTCCCGTGTTCGGCGCGAAGCTGCTTTCGGCCAATACCGAAGCCGCCAAGGCACAGCCCGGCGTGATCGATGCCTTCACCGTCGAAGGCAATGGTAACGCGCAAGAACTGGTCGATGGCGTCGCCGTGATTGCCAGCAACTGGTGGCTCGCCAACAAGGCGCGTTCGGTGCTCGATGTGCAGTGGGACAATGGCGAATGGGCCAGCCACTCCTCTGCCAAGTATGAAGAAGACGCCCGCCGCTTCATGGCCGAAGGCAAGCCGCAGGAAGAGCTTTCAGCCAAGGGCGATGTCGACAGCGCCTTTGCATCCGCAGCTCAGGTAGTGGAAGGCGAATATTCCTATCCCTTCCTCGCTCACGTTGCGATGGAGCCGATGAACTGCACCGCGCTGGTGAAGGAAGACGGCAGCATCGAGATGTGGGCCCCCAGCCAGACACCGCAGGGCGGGCAGACTGCGGTTGCGCAATATCTTGGCGTGGAGCCGGACAAGGTCACCGTCCACATCACCCGCATGGGTGGCGGCTTTGGCCGACGCCTCACCAACGATTACATGGTGCAGGTGGCGGCTATCGCCAAGCAGATGCCCGGCACGCCGGTGCAGCTGATCTGGAGCCGCGAGGACGACGTCCGCAGCGATTTCTACCGCCCGTCCGGCTGGCACAAGCTGAGCGCGGCGCTGGACGAGAACGGAAAGATCACCGGACTGAAGGACCACTTCGTGACCTGGGATATCGACGGTGGCGCATTCAATCCCGCGCTGATGCCGGTGACGGAATTCCCCTTCAACTATGTCGACAATGTCGATTACTCGCTGACCAAGATGCCCACCGCCGTGCCTATGGGCGCGCTGCGGGCACCGACGTCGAATGCCATCGCCTTCGTGTTCCAGAGCTTCCTCGATGAGGTGGCGCATGCGCAGGGCAAGGACCTGCCCACGCTGATGCTGGAGATCGTCGAAGGGGCCGAGGCGGAGCCTGACACGATGGGCTTTGTCGGCCCGCAACCGGGCTTCAAGCCGCAGCGCCTGCGCGATGTCACCCGCAAGGTGATGGAGATGGCAAACTGGGGCCAGCCGGTCGCAGAAGGCCGTGCACTGGGCTTTGGCTATTACTGGAGTCATCAGGGTTATTTCGCCGAGGTAGTGGAAGCCAGCCTTAGCGAGCGCAACCAGGTCCAGGTGCATAATGTCTGGGTCGCCGGCGATGTCGGCAGGCACATCATCAACCCCTATGGCGCGCTCAACCAGGTCGAAGGCTCTGTCATCGACGGTCTGGGCCAGGCGATGCAGCTGGCAGTGGAGATCGAAGGCGGCGCTGTGAAGCAGTCCAACTTCCACAACTACCAGCTGCCGCGCATGCCGATGACGCCGCAGATCCACGTCGACTGGGTGAAAAGCGATCACTCGCCCACCGGCCTTGGCGAACCCGCCCTGCCCCCGGTTATACCGGCACTGACCAACGCATTGCATGCCCTCACCGGCAAGCGCGTGCGCAGCCTGCCGATCGATACGTCGCTGTTTGCGTGAGGCGAACACCCCTCCCGCATGCGGGAGGGGCAGCGAGACTTGGCAGCTTGCTGCCTAGTCGCAGCGGGGTGGGCCTTTCGGCCCATGACCACCCCCAACCCCTCCCGCAAGCGGGAGGGGAGTGTTCTAATCCAGCGAGACGACGCGGCCTGCCAGCCTGTCCACTTCGGCGGCATCGTGGCTGACGAGCAGCATGGGCAAGCCCAGCTCGTCACGAATATCCTCGATCAGCTTGCGCATGCGTTCGGCGCGCGGCGCGTCGAGCGAGGCCATTGGCTCATCCAGCAGAAGGAAACGCGGGGCAGCCAGCAAGGCGCGGCCAATGGCGACGCGGCGCGTTTCTCCGCCTGACAAGTTTGCGGGATAGCGGCCGAGCAGGTCGGCGATGCCGAGCAGATCCACAACCCTGTCGCGCGCGATCCATCGCTCTGAAGCGGGAGCCAGCTTCTCGCCATAGGCAAGGTTGGCGGCGACTTTCATATGCGGGAACAGCCGCGCATCCTGGAACACATATCCGGCACGCCGCTTTTCCGGCTTCAGGTCGATGCCATGCGCGGAATCAAACAGCACCTCGCCCGCAACAGCAATGCGCCCGTGATCGGGCCGCAGCAATCCGGCGATCGCGTTCAGCACGGTTGTCTTGCCCGCACCCGAAGCGCCAACCAGCGCGGTGAGAACGGCATTGCTCTCAAGGTCCAGCGCCACTTGTCGCGATCCGAAATCGTGACGCAGGCTGATTTCAAAGAACATGCGCCTGCCTCCCGGCGGATCGCCGCACCAGCATTTCTGACAGCAGTAGCGCCAGCAATGAAAGGATGATCGAGATCACCGCCAGCCGCGCCACCTGGCTCTCTGCGCCGGGCAATTGCAGCCCGCTGTAGATCGCCAGCGGCAGCGTACGCGTCTCGCCCGCGATGTTGCTGGCGAAGGTAATCGTCGCGCCGAATTCACCCAGCGATCGGGCAAAGCCGAGCATCGCGCCTGCGGCGATTCCCGGTAGGCTCAATGGCAAGGTGATCGTTGCAAAGGCGCGCCAGCGGCTCGCGCCAAGGCTGCGCGCTGCGCCCACCAGCCGCCGGTCCACCGCCTCGATAGACAGACGCATGGCGCGCACCATAAGCGGCAAGGCCATGACAGCGGCGGCAAGCGCAGCGCCTGTCCAGCTGAACACCAGCGTGATGCCGAAGGCGCTTTCCAGCCAGCTACCGATGGGGCCGTTGCGGCCAAAGGCGATCAGCAGCAGCCAGCCCGTCACCACCGGCGGAACCACCAGTGGCAGGTGCACGAGCGCGTCGAGCACGACGAGACCGGGAAAGCGTCTCCGCGCCAGCACCCACGCCAGGCCATAAGCGACCGGCACGGTCAGCAGCACAGCGACAAGGCTGACCTTGAGCGAGAGACCGACCACCGCCCATTCGGCTTCGGTCAACACGGCTGCTGCCCTTCAGGCAAAGTGAAGCCATGTGCGCACAGGATGCGCTTCGCCTCTTCGCTGGACAGGGAGGCAAGGAAACCGGCTGCATCGGGGTGGATCGCCCCAGCCACGAGCGCCGCCGGATATCGGATGGTCATTCCGTCTGGCAACGCATGTGGAAATGCGATGGCAGTGACTTGCTCGCTCGCCGCAGCATCGCTGGCGTAGACGATTGCCGCTTCCGCCTCCCCGCGTTCCACCAGTTGCAACGCCGCTCGAACATTCTCTGCGGGGACAACCGATGCGGCAACCCCGTCCCATAAACCCGCAGCAATCATCGCGGCCTTGCCATAGCGCCCGGCAGGAACGCTGTCGGGATCAGCCATGGCCAGCTTGCCGCCATTTGACGGGACCGGCACGCTACCATCCGCAACAGGCTCCCGCACAACATAGACCAGCACATTGCCAGCGATGTCGCTGCGGCTGCCGGAATCGATCAGCGCGTGCTCCTCCAGCCAGTCCATCCACTCCGCATCGGCAGAGATCATGACATCGGCAGGCGATCCCGCCGCCAGCTGGCGCGCGAGGGAGGGGGTTCCGGCAAAGGACAACAAGGATCGCGGGTGCCCCTGCGCTTCCCAGCTGTCGGCCAGCTCCTCCATCACATTGGTCATGCTCGATGGCGCAAGCACCACCGGCCCGCGCGCCTCTCCGGACGAACAGGAGGCAAAGGCGAGCGCTGCCAGCAGGCAGCAGGACAGGAAGCGCAAGCGGGAGATCACAATATGCGCGCTATATACAGCAAGATATAGCAGGTCCAGCCCGCGCGTCAGTCGGGATCAGCCCTCGAGGTCGGACGTCTTGAGCCGCGAGCGCGCTTCGGCCTTGGCTGCCCGCATGGCAAATTCGGTCGGCTCGCGCACCGGGATGATCAGCACGCAACGAACGCCTTCCGGCTCGAATTCGAGTTGGACAGGGTTGCGCAGTTCGCTGGCCACCACACGCTCGATCAGGTCGGTACCAAAGCCGCGACCGCGCTCTTCTGCCACAGGCGGACCATCGCTTTCCTGCCACTCAACCCGCACCAGTTTCGCGTCGACCATTTCCCAAATGACGCTGACCTTGCCCCCCGGCTGGCTGAGCGCACCATATTTGGCGGCGTTGGTCGCCAGTTCGTGCATGGCCAATCCCAGCGACAGGGCATCGTTGGGCGCGAGTTCCACGTCCGGCCCTTCCATGCGGATCGAATGGTCGGCATCCTGCACATAAGGGCGCAGTTCCGCCTGGATCACCGCAGCAACAGGAGTGGTGCCCCAGTCCGAGCGTGTCAGCAGGTCATGCGTGGCGGAAAGCGCGCGGATGCGTCCGTCAAGGCCATCGGCAAACTCTGCCACATCCTCGGCGCGGCGGCGCGTCAGCGCAATGATCGACAGCACATTGGCGAGCGTGTTCTTGACCCGGTGGTTCAGCTCCCGCGTGAGCGAGTTGCGGATCGATGCCTGTTCCTCGAACCAGACCAGCGAGGCATCGTCCTCCAACGCCTGCTGCGTCAGCATTCGCACCAGCAACATCAGCAGGCTGGCCACAAGAAGCCCGAAGATCAGGGTCGCCATCGAAAGCCCTGACAGCACTCCGCTGTTCGCGCGGCTCACCTGCAACACGAAGGGGGCATTGGCGATCGTCACCTGCTGGCGCGTCTGCTCATGGTCCTCGTTTCCACCCGCCTCGGTGCTGGCCAGCAGGTTCTCGGCATCAGCCGTTCCGTAGAACAGGCGCACGCCATATTGGCCGGCATCCTCCAGCTCCAGTGCGCTGGAGAGGAAATCCTGCGCGTTGAACGGGCTGTAGATATATCCGCGCAACTGCCTGCCGCCTGGCGCCGCTTCGAAAACGGGCATGTAGACGAGGAAGCCGGGACGTTCCTCTCCGCCTTCCTGCTGCAACACCACCTTGCCGCTGGCCGTGGGCCGCGCGGTCCTCTCTGCCTCCAGCATGGCGTCACGGCGCACCCGCTCGGAGAACATGTCATATCCCAATGCCCGCCGGTTCCGCTCGGTGTCGGGCTGCAACAATGTGACAGGCACCGAATAGGGTTGGTCGCCCTCTGGCACGGGGTAGAGCTGCACCGGCACGGGCGCCGTTTCGGCAAGCATCTGGTTGAAGCTGGCAATCTCGTTCGGGCGCACCACCGTGGCCCAGCCAATTCCGTCCGCCCCGCGATAGTCAGCATCAAGCCGCAACTCCGATACGAAGCGGCGGAACTGGTCCGGCTGGATATCACCCACCGAAGCCAGCAGCGCGGCACCTGCGCGCAAATAGGCGCTGCTGGCATTGGCGCGCCGTTCAAGTGCGGATGCAATCGCCGTGGTGCGGCTGCCAAGCTCGGTTCGCGCTTGCTGCATTTCGCTGCGTTCGATCGCAAAGATGGATACGATGGTGATGGCAGCGACAAGCAGGAAGATGCCGACAGGGAGCGCGCGCGGATAGCGCACGAGCCATCTCTTGGTCCTGCTGCGTCTGGCTGCGCGGATGGTCAAGTGCACTCCCTAGCCGGGGCTAAATCACCCCTATCGCCCCTCGAACACCTCGCAGCAATCCGCTTTCGAGGCCCAAATTGCATAATCACTTCTCAGTGGCTGGAACCGGATCGCTGCTGTTTCGTTCCCCAAGCTGTATGAATTGCCGGACAATGGTCTGGCAAACGATGCCTTGTTGCAACACTGTTGTTCGCGCTAGGCTCGGGATTGCAAGGCAAATTCAACAGATGTTCGAGAGCACATGACCGATCAAGGAAAGACCGGAGGCGCCGCAAAACCGGCTGGCGCTGCCAGCAAGGGCGCGGGAGTCGCAGCGAAGGCTGGCGAAAAGCCGGACTGGGCCGATGGCCTGAAGCAGTTCTACGACTCCGTTGTCGATGAACCCCTGCCTGACGAGTTGAGCGAACTGCTCGCCCGCTTTGACGAAGACGAGGCCTGATGACCGGCAAGAAAAAGCGCGAGCTTCCCGAACGGACTGCGGAAGACAAGAAGGCGTTCAAGCGCGAACTGACCGAAGTCGTTCCGCACCTGCGCGCCTTTGCCCGCGGCCTGTGCGGCAGGCCGGACATGGCGGACGACCTGGTGCAGGAGGCGCTGCTCAAGGCGTGGGCTGCACAGGACCGTTTCGAGCCCGGCACTTCGATGCGTGCGTGGACTTTCGTGATCCTGCGCAACGCCTATCTTACCGATATGCGCCGCAACCGGTTCCGCGGGGATTATGACGAAGGCGTGGCCGAGCGCATCCTGACCGCACCAGCTGGACAGGAGGAGCCGATCCACCTGTCAGACCTGCATCGTGCGCTGCTTACCCTGCCACCGGAACGGCGCGAGGCGCTGTTGCTTGTGGGCGCAGGCGGCTTTTCTTATGAAGAGGCAGCTGACATCTGCGGCTGCGCAGTCGGCACGATCAAGAGCCGCGTAGGCCGTGCTCGCTCGACCATCGCCAGCATGGTGGAAGAGGGCAAGGTTCCCGAGCGCGCGCTGGAAGACCCGTCTGCCCACCGCGCGATCCTGGAAGAGTTGGACGAGGTGGCTGCAGGCAATGGGGTGACCGAGCCGACACGCTGAACCCGGCTTGATCGGGCGCGGATTGCGGTCCATTCTCGGCCAGTTGAAGCTTGGGGGATGGCAGGGCGCCGATGAGTTCCGTGGACAACAAGGAAAGTGACACAGCCGGCCAGCCGCGCTCGCGCCGCCGCGCCATGACCTTTGCCGCGCAGGAGCTTCGACTGATTTCGGCGCTGGTGGTGCTGCTTGCCGTGGGCTTGTTCCTTGCCCTGCCCTTCGTACTGTCGATCGGCGCGGTGGTGTTCCTGCCGCTGGTGGCGGCGATCATCCTCACTATCGTGCTTTCACCGCTGGCTGACAGGCTGGCGGGATGGGGCGTGCCCAATTTCCTCGCCTCGCTGATGGCGCTGATCGCCTTCTTCGCCGTGCTCTCGCTGGCGCTGACCGCAGTACTTCGTCCCGCCGTTTCGCTTTATGACCAGGTGCCATCCATGATCGCACGAGTGGGTGAGCATTTCAGCCAGCTGCGCGGCAGCCTGGAATGGGTCACACGCCTCAACGAACAGGTCGGGGCGCTGGTTGGCAGCGAAGAAGGGCGCGAAGTGGTGCTGGCGGGGCCATCTTTCCTGCAGGAACTCGCCTTCGCCACGCCCACCGTGCTGCTAGAGGTACTGCTTACCTTCATGCTTGCATTCTTCATGATCGAGGCGCGCATCCGCTTGCGCCACCGCTTGCTGCTGCAACGCGCTGCTGTCGATTCCAGCCTCAAGGCTGCGCGCGTCATGCGAGAGGTGCAGGACCGGGTGGCCGCCTATATCCTGACTGTGGGCGTCATTAATCTGGGGGTTGGTGTTATTGTGGGACTTGGCGCGTGGGCGCTGGGGATGGATGCGCCGGTAATGTGGGGCGGCCTTGCCGCGCTGCTCAACTTCCTGCCCTATATCGGCCCGCTGCTGATGACGGCGCTGGTCGCGCTGTTCGGCCTCGGCACAGCGGAAGCCCCTCTGCTGGGCCTGATCCCGGCAGCTGCCTATCTGGGCCTGCATACGGTCGAGGCCAACGTCATCACCCCTGCCGTGCTGGGCGCGCGCTTTACCATGAACCCGGTGCTGATCCTGCTGGCGCTGTCCTATTTCAGCTGGATCTGGGGCGTGACCGGCGCTCTCTTGTCCGTGCCCATCCTGCTGGCGCTGACCGCGCTGGTCGATCATCTGGGCAAGCCTAACCTGATCGGCTTCCTGTTCGGCGAACCGCTGTTTGCCACCAACGTCCTCGAATTGGGTGAGGACGATTAGTTTCCCGGGCTAAGCATTGCCTTTTGCTTCCAAGCCGATAGGCTTGTGCCAATCCCCGGACCAATCCGGGAATGCACAAAGTTATCTTCTGGAGGGAGACGATGAAGAAAACGACGTTGATGGCACTTGGCGCCAGCCTCGCTCTGGCGGCGGGTGCGGCCCATGCACAAACCTCTGCCTGGGGCTATTTCGAAGGCGAAAACGGCCTGCTGCAAGCGGGCGTGGGCAATGCCGAAGGCCAGCAGATCATCCTCAAATGCGACGAGGATGGCGACAACAAGGTCTATGCTGCGATCCATTCGCCAGACAGCCTTGCCGGTGCCCAGCAACGCCCGCCCGCTCGCGACGTGAAGCTGCAGTTCGATGGCGGACGGATCGTCGACACACGCTTCCGCTTCCACCCCAACACCGCCATCGCGCTCAACAATCGCCGCGAGGCCGTGCTGGCTGACCTGCTCGGCCCGATGGTAGATGCTGACGAAGTGACGATGTGGCTCGACCCGGAAGATGGTACGGAAATCCGCATGATCTTTACCGTCACCGGCGCGCGCGACGCGATCAACCGGGTGTTCGAAAGCTGCGGAGACAGCGCCAACCCCGTCGCCAGATAAAGAGGCGGCAGGAACGAAAAAGGCCCGCCTTGCCGTGGTGGCAGGGCGGGCCTTTTGCTTGCGTTGCGAACGCTATCAGGCGGGGTAGGTCCAGGCCGAACCGCGCGCCAGATTGTCGGCTGCGAAATCCCAGTTCAGCAGGTCGTTCACCACGGCCTTGAGGTAAGCCGGACGAGCATTGCGGTGGTCGATGTAATAGGCGTGCTCCCACACGTCGATCACCAGCAGCGGGTTGAAATCGCTGTCGGCGATCGTGTCACCGTCATGGGTTTCCTCGATCGAGAGCTTGCCGTCCTTTTCGGCCAGCCACACCCAGCCGCTGGCGAAGTGGCCAGCACCGCGCGCTTCAAGCTGCGACTTGAGTTCATCCAGCGAGCCGAAAGCAGCATCGATCTTGTCAGCCAGATCACCCGAAGGGCCGTTGGAGGACGGGGTCAGCGAATGCCAGTAGAAACCGTGGTTCCAGCTCTGCGCGGCATTGTTGAACAGGCCCTGGTTGGAACCGCGGGCTGCAACGATCACCTCTTCCAGGCTCTTGCCGTCAAGGTCGCCGCCGGCAATCGCATCGTTCATCTTGCTGATGTAGGTGGCGTGGTGCTTGCCATGGTGGAAGCTCAACGTTTCCGCAGAGATAGCGGGTGCGAGGGCTTCACTGTCATAGGGCAGCGGCAGAAGTTCGAAAGCCATGAGGGATCCTCCTGTTTAAAAGACGTGTATCCAACCAATGCGCCAGAAGCACAATGGTTGCAAAACTGTTCAGTGGGCGTGACATTGGCGTTGAGGCGCGCCATTGCAAGCGCAGATTTGCTATTACCTGCCAAAGGACATGATTGAATGGCACGCAGCTATTTCGGGACCGACGGGATCCGCGGACGCGCCAATGCCGACAAGCTGACCGCCGCCACGGCGATGAAAGTGGGCCAGGCCGCCGGCAAGCACTTCCTGCGCGGCGACCACCGCCACCGGGTGGTGATCGGCAAGGATACGCGCCTGTCTGGCTACATGATGGAAAACGCGCTGACCGCCGGATTCACCAGCGTGGGCATGGATGTGATCCTCACCGGCCCACTGCCGACGCCGGCCGTGGCACTGCTCGCTCGCGAAATGCGGGCAGACCTTGGCGTGATGATTTCCGCCAGCCACAACAAGTTTGCCGACAATGGCATCAAGCTGTTCGGCCCGGACGGCTTCAAGCTTTCCGACGAGGACGAAGAGGCAATCGAGGCCGAGATGGGCCGCGAGCAGGAACTGGCGCAAGCCCAGCACATCGGCCGCGCGCGCCGGATCGACGATGCGCGCGGGCGCTATATCCACGCCGTCAAGCAGTCGCTCTCGGACGATATCCGGCTCGATGGCCTCAAGATCGTGGTCGATTGCGCGCATGGCGCGGCCTACACCGTGGCCCCGACTGCCATCTGGGAACTGGGTGCCAAGGTCGTGGCGATGGGCGTCAGCCCCAATGGCCTCAACATCAATGACGGTGTCGGCTCGACGGATCTTGGCGCAATCAAGGCACGGGTGGTGGACGAAGGCGCGGATATCGGCATCGCGCTGGATGGCGATGCGGACCGGCTGATCGTGATCGACGAGAAGGGCGAGGAGGTCGATGGCGACCAGATCATGGCGCTGATCGGCACCACCATGGCGGATCAGGGCTTGCTCAGCCGCGCCGGGATAGTCGCCACGGTCATGTCCAACCTTGGCCTTGAGCGTTTCCTTGCTGACAGGGGGCTGGACCTTATCCGCACCAAGGTGGGTGATCGTTACGTGCTCGAAGCGATGAAGGCGGGTGGATACAATGTCGGCGGAGAGCAGTCGGGCCACATGATCCTGACTGATCACGCCACCACCGGCGATGGCACGATTGCCGCGCTGCAGGTGCTCGGCGCGCTGGTGCGCAGCGGCAAGCCCGCTTCCGAATTGCTGCACCTGTTCGATCCGGTGCCGCAGCTGCTCAAGAACGTGCGCTATGACAGCGGCGATCCGCTGTCTGCCGCATCGGTGAAGGAAGCCATTGCTTCGGCGGAGGCCGACCTTGCCGGATCGGGCAGGCTGGTGATCCGCAAGTCCGGCACCGAGCCGCTGATCCGCGTGATGGCAGAAGGCGATGACGAGGCGAAGGTCCACCGCCTGGTGGA
>JAUIJI010000004.1 GCA_030431435.1 Alphaproteobacteria bacterium
TGACCGGTCAGATTCGAAAATCTGGCTGGTGGCGCAAGCGCTGCGCGATCCCGGCAACCTCGGCACCATGCTGCGCACCGGCGATGCGGTGGGCGCGGGCGGGCTGATCCTGATCGACGATTGCGCGGACCCCTTCAGCGTCGAAGCCGTGCGCGCCAGCATGGGCGCGGTGTTCACCCAGAAAGTGGCGCGCGCTTCATGGGACGAGTTCCTGCCATGGCTGCGAGGCGGAGAAGGCCAGCTTGTCGCCGCCTCCTTACGCGAAGCCGTCCCCTATCGCGGCGCACCCTATGCCGCCCCCTGTTTCGTGATGGTGGGCAACGAATCCCAAGGCCTGCCGGAAAGCTACGAAATGGCCTGCGACCTGCGCGTAACCATGCCCATGCGCGGGCGGGCAGACAGCCTCAATGCGGCGGTGGCAGCGGCGGTGCTGGCTTATGAGGTGTTGGACGGGCTGGAGGGGTAGGCACCACCTCTCCTTAACCGTCGCCCGGGGAAGCCAAGCTGTTTCGTAGAAACACCTGATCCGGGGTCCAGCTTTCTTCGGTAACTGCGCTCACAACAAGCTGGACCCCGGCTCGGGGGCCGGGGTGACGAAGTCGGCCAACCTGAAAACCGGTCAATCCCCCGCCAGCAGCGCCACGATGCGCCAGCGGCCGTTGCGGCTGGCGGCGAGCATGCGGTAGTCGACCACGCTGCGCAGCTGGCTGGCGCGGATGAAGCCTTCGACCGGCTCCTCTCCGCGTGGTGGCAGGGTGCGCACGCCGTACCAGCTGTTTTCCGGGTCTTCGGGATTGCTCCCTGTCAGCATGGTGCCATCTTCGCCGAAGCGCAACGACACCTCCTCCCAGTTCAGGATGGCAATGCGGGGTGATTCCTCGCGCGGTTCGCTGTGCAGCGGACCGTCATCGGTGGTGACGATATAGGATTCGAATGCGTCGCCCTGCAGGTCCTGCGCGAAATACCACGGCATGGTGAGGCCGCCCGAGCTGTTGGGCGCGCAGCCCATTGCGACCACATCCTCGAGCGCCTGCCACAGCGTATCGTCGTCTCCGGTCAATGCTTCGTGCAGCACATCGGCACCATCATTGCCGCCGAAGCCGAGTTTCACGTCCTCTGCCGCCAGTGCAACGACCACTTCCGCATCGCGCAGGGCAATGGCCCCCTGCAGCATGGCCAGGAAATCCTCTGCGCCCTTGAGGTTGACGCAATCGTCACGCGGGGCAAGCGGGCCGAGCTCGGCCCCTTCACCGGGTTGCGGTGTTTCGAGAACGGAATCCACCAGCTCCTCTGCGGCCAGTCCCAGTTCCTCGGACGGCGCGTCGGACTGGCTGCACGCCGCCAGCAGCAGTGTTGCCGCGCAAACCGTGCCGATCATTCTCATTTTCCCGCTTCCTCCTTGCCCGCGCCTTCGCTTCCGGCCTTCTCAACAAGAGCCGGGCTTGCCGGTTCCTGAACATCGTCAGCCGTATAGCGCGGCGCGCCTTCCACCAGCGGCACGTCGTCTATTTCGCGGGCAATTTCCAGCCCCTTGTCCGCCATGCGCCGCCCTGAGGTGAGGACATTGCGCTCAAAACTGCCGACGAACTTGTTGTAATTGGTGACCGCCGTCTCCAGCCCGCCGCCCATGCGCTTCAGGTGCTCGGCGGCAACGCGCAGCCGGTCATAGAGCTCTGCCCCCATGCGGCCGATTTCCTTCGCCTCGCTGGCCATCTTGTCCTGCCGCCAGACCTGCGCCACCGTGCGCGCAATGGCGACAAGGTTTGTGGGCGATGCCAGCAACACGCCATTCTTGAAGGCAAAGTCCCACAGCTCGGGATCAGCCTCCAGCGCCGCAGCGACGAAATGTTCGCCGGGAACGAACATCACTACGTAATCGGGCGCTTCGTCGAATTGGCTCTGATAGCTTTTCGCGCCCAGCTGCTGCACATGGTTGCGCATCGATCGGGCGTGCGCCTTCAACTGCTCGCGCCGGACCTCGTCATCATCCGCCTCGAACGCCGCCTGATAGGCATTGAGCGAGACCTTGGCATCGATCACCAGCTTCTTCTGCCCGGGAACATGGACGATGGCGTCAGGCCGCAAGCGCCCCTGATCGGTATCCATCGATTGTTCGAGGTTGAAATCGGTGTGCTCTGACAGTCCGCATTGTTCGAGCACGTTCTGCAGCGCCCGCTCGCCCCAGCGCCCGCGCGCCTTGGGGGCGTTAGTCAGCGAATTGCCCAGCCGCTGCGCCTCGCGCCGCACTTCCTCCTGCCCCTCGCGCATGGAATTGAGCAAGCCGGTAAGCTGGCCAAAGGCATCGACGCGCTTCGCCTCCAGCTCCTTCACCTGCTCCTCATAGGTCTTGAGCCGCCTGTCGACCGGATCGAGCAGCGACTTCAGCTTCTCCTCGCTCGCCTTTTCCGAATGGCCGAGGCGTTCCTGCGCGCGCTTGAGGAAGGCCTCCTGCGCCTCGCCCAGCACCTTGGACCCGGTGTTCTGGAATTCCTTGAGCAGCGCCTCGCGGCTTTCGGTGAGGAGGCGCTTCTGCTCCTCGAAGCCGGCGGCCTGCGTTTTCAGCGTGGTCAGTTCCTCGCGCGCCTTGTCGAGCTGATCGGCCAGCGTATCCGCCCTTGCCGCGCGGTCACTCATCGTCGCCAGTTCGGGAGCCATGCGCGAGAGCTTTTCGGACAAATCCTTCGCTTGGGCATCGCTCTCGCCCGCGCGGGCCTTCCAGTCAGCCACGGCCTTGTGGCCCATGAACCAGCCCAGCACAGCGCCGCTCAGCAGCGCGACGACAACAAGCACGATAGCAAGAAACGGATCCATGGAACTCCACACGCAAAACAGGAACGAAACACGAACGTAAAGCATGGAGCGAAATCGCACAAGCGCGCCCGCGCAATCATCCACCGCGAATCCAATGCCCCGAAGTGCAAAACTTGCTTGAGAAAACCCCCCGCAAAATTGTAAGAGGTGCTTACAAATTCAGATTCGCGAAATTTTCGCGATGGTGAAATTTCGCAGTTTCACCACAACGCCGTTCCAAGGGTGCCGGGGAAATGCGATCCCGGACCTGACCAGAGAGGAAGAGGATCTCCATGCCTACAGATATCGAGATTGCCCGCCAGGCCACACTTATCCCGATCACCGAAGTCGCCGCCAATGCCGGCGTGCCTGAGGAAGCGCTGATCCCCTATGGCAAGTACAAGGCCAAGGTGGACACCAATGCCCTGCCCAAGGACAGCAACGGCAAGCTGATCCTCGTCACCGCGATCAACCCGACGCCTGCCGGCGAAGGCAAGACCACAACCTCGGTCGGCCTGTCTGACGCGCTGCACCGCATCGGCAAGAAGACCATGCTGTGCCTGCGTGAGCCTTCGCTCGGCCCGTGCTTCGGCGTGAAGGGTGGCGGTGCTGGCGGCGGCAAGAGCCAGGTCATGCCGATGGACGAGATCAACCTGCACTTCACCGGTGACTTCCACGCCATCACCTCGGCGCACAACCTGCTCTCGGCCATGATCGACAACTCGATCTACTGGGGCAACCCCAACGATATCGACCTGCGCCGCGTCACCTGGCGCCGTGTTCTGGACATGAACGATCGCGCGCTGCGCCAGATCGTCGGCCCGCTGGGCGGCGTTTCCAACGGCTTCCCGCGTGAAACCGGCTTCGACATCACCGTGGCTTCGGAAATCATGGCCATCCTGTGCCTCGCCACCGATCTCGACGACCTGCAGAAGCGCCTGGGCGATATCATCATCGGCTATCGCCGTGACCGTACCCCGGTGTTCTGCCGCGACATCAAGGCCGATCCGGCCATGACCGTGCTGCTGAAGGACGCCATCCTGCCCAATTTGGTGCAGACGCTGGAAAACCGCCCGGCCTTCCTGCACGGCGGCCCCTTCGCCAACATCGCTCACGGCTGTAACTCGGTGATCGCCACCAAGACCGCGCTGAAGATGGCAGACTATGTCGTCACCGAAGCCGGTTTCGGCGCTGACCTTGGTGCCGAGAAGTTCCTCGACATCAAGTGCCGCATGGCTGGCCTGAAGCCCGATGCCATCGTGCTGGTCGCCACCGTACGCTCGCTGAAGATGAACGGCGGCGTGCCGAAGGCGCAGCTGACCGAAGGCGAGAATGTCGACGCTGTCCGCAAGGGCGCCGTGAACCTCAAGCGCCACATCGAGAACCTCAAGAAGTTCGGCGTGACCCCGACCATCGCCATCAACCACTTCTACCTCGATACCGACGCCGAAATCGCCGTGATCAAGGAAATGGCTGAAAGCTATGGCGCGGATGCCGTGATCTGCAAGCACTGGGCCGAAGGCGGCGCAGGTGCGGAAGAACTGGCGCAGATCGTTTCGGCCAAGGCCGATGCCGGTGCTCCGGACTTCAACCAGCTTTATCCGGCAGATATGCCGCTGGCTGACAAGATCGAAACGATCGCCACCGAAATCTACCGCGCGGAAAGCGTGGCGATCCCGGCAGCGATCCGCAAGCAGCTGAAGCAGTGGGAAGAAATGGGCTATGGCTCGTTCCCGATCTGCGTCGCCAAGACGCAGTACAGCTTCTCCACCGATCCGACCCAGCTGGGCGCACCCGAAGGCCACGAAATCGCCATCCGCGAAGTGCGCCTGTCGGCTGGCGCCGGCTTCGTTGTCGCCATCGCCGGTGACATCATGACGATGCCTGGCCTGCCCAAGGTTCCGTCTGCCGAGGCGATCCACCTCGACGAGAACGGCCAGATCGAAGGGCTGTTCTAAGCCTTCCCGGTCTTGAACCGAGACAAGCGGGGCCGCTCCAGCGATGGGGCGACCCTTTTTCTTGCGCTGTTCACGCATCGCTCACTGATGGACGGGCAACATGCGGCGCAGTATATCCCGATCATCGGTGCGCCCTCGCGCCTCACACAAAGGAAACACGCCATGATCCGCAATGCGATGCTCGCCCTCGCGCTCGGTTGCTCTGCCATCGCCCTCACCGCCTGCAACACCGTGCGCGGCGTGGGTCAGGACCTGGAATCGGTCGCCGATGCCGGTGAGGAAGCGATCAACTGATCAACCGCTCCGCCGGGCCGACATCCTTTTTTGCGAAATGTCCAAATTGATACTTGATCGTTAGGCAATTCGCCGCCAACCTCCCCCGAACAGAAAAATGGGGAGGATGAGAGAATGCCGCAGACCGGCCAGCCGGAAGTCCTGATCGTTGGTGCAGGGCCATCAGGCCTTATCATGGCGCATGAACTGCTGCGCCGCCGCGTGCCTGTTCGGCTGATCGAGAAGCGCCAAGGCCCCTCGCACACCACCCGCGCGATGACCGTTCATGCCCGCAGCATGGAGATGTTCGAACATATCGGCATGGCGCACCGGCTGGAGGAGGTCTGCCTCGAGTGCCCGGGCAACATCTACAACTTCCCCGGCCGCGCTTACGAAGACCAGCCGCGCGCCGATTATCGCGTGCTGCCCACCCGCTTCGCCTTCTACTACAAGATCAACCAGAACGATTTCGAACAGGTCCTGCGCGAACACCTGCTGGCGCAATATGACATGCGCCCCGAATACCGCACCGAATGCGTCGGGCTGGATGCGGGCGCAGACAGCGTGGAGGCACAGATCTGCTTGCCCGATGGCTCGGTGGAAACGCAGCACTTCGGCTGGGTGGTCGGCTGCGACGGCAAGAACAGCTTCGTGCGAGAGAGCGCTGGCATCGCCTTTACCGGCGACATCGTGGCCGAGATGGCGATGATGGACGTGGTGCTCGAAAACGTGAATTTCGACGATCGCTGGATGAACTATTTCTTCAACCGCGACCTGTTCATGAACTGCACCAAGCTGCCGGGCAAGAACTGGCGCCTGTATATGAGCGAGCCGAACGGCGACTATATCCATGCCGAGGACAAGCGCGCATCTTTCCAGGAAGTGGCGGACAAGATCGGCATCGGGATACAGATAGGCGAGCCGGAATGGGCCACCGCATGGGAAATCCGCAACAATATCGCCGAGCGTTATCGCAATGGCCGCCTGCTGATCTGCGGCGATGCCAGCCACATCCACTCGCCATCAGGCGGGCAAGGCATGAACGGCTGCATGCAGGATGCCTTCAACCTCGGCTGGAAGCTCGCAGCCGTGGTGCGCGGCGAAGCCGGTGAAGCGATTCTCGACAGCTATGAGAAGGAGCGCAAGCCCATCGGTGAGCAGATCAGCGAAGGCGCCATGGCCACGCATCACATCGTGATGGGTTTCGGCGAAGAACCGGAAGAGCGCTATCACCTCACGCAGGCCGAAGGCTGGGAGGCACATACCATCCGCCTCGTTTCCGGCCTGTCGCACACCTATGCGGACAATGTCGTGGTGCCCGATGGCCTGTCACCCGTTGCCGGCCCGCGCGCTGGCGACCGTGCGCCCGATGCGCTGCTGACAAAGGAACCGCAAAAGCGCGTCTACGACCTCACCCGCCATCCCGATTTCACCGTGCTGGCGATCCCCGGCAAGGATGTGGCAGGCGATGAAGCGAAGGCGCGCGAGCTGCGTGACAAACTGGAAGCGGCTTACCCCGGCCGCGTGCGCGTGTTCCTCGTCACCGACAAGCTCGACGAAAGCGGCTTCGACTTCGACCACCGCGTGCCTGACGAGACAGGCGAAGTGCGCGAGCGATACGAGGTTGGCGATGAAGGCCGCTTCGTGCTCATCCGGCCGGACCTTTACGTTGGCCTGCCGGTTCTGCCCGCAGAGGGCGAGGCCATGGTCGATTATCTCGGCCAATGGTTCGGCCGAGAGCCTTGAAGGCGAAAAAGCTCTACATCTCCGCCTTACTGTGGTAGGTGAACTCAGCTGACGTCGAAATTTGCGACGGACTTCGGCATTTGACTACTCGCCTTTCGGTCCGGCCTTGCGCCTGCGGCCACCGGTGCAGACCAGACGGCGACTTCCTTTCATCTGACGATTTGACGCACGATCCACGCGGCAATTCCGCCGCGCGGAACACTCGTTCTTTGAAAGGAACACATCATGGCCAAGACTGGCACCGTAAAATTCTTCAACGCCGACAAGGGTTATGGCTTCATCCAGCCCGATGATGGTTCGGCTGACAGCTTCGTGCACATCACTGCCGTGCAGGCTGCCGGCATGCAGACGCTCGATCGCGAACAGCGCCTGAACTACGATGTCGAGCGCGGCAACAACGGCAAGGAATCTGCCGTCAACCTGTCGAACGCAGACTGATCGAAATCCCCCTTCCGCTCATCGCAGCGGGAGGGGGTTTTCGCTTCCACCTTTCCCCTTCACGGGAGCTTGCCCGATGAGCCAGACTTTCGACTTCTATGACGCCCGCGCCCGCGAATCTGCTGCCGATGCCGAAGCAGCGACGCTGGACAACGTCCGCGACCGCGCCTTGCGGTCGGAAAAGACCTGGCGCGGCCTTGCCGACAAGGCGCTGAAGACCGAGCAGGATCGCGCCAAGGCGGATGCCGAACGCGCCGAACGCCGCGAGCGTGAACGCGAGGAAGCACGGCTTCTCCAGCAATCCGTCAGCACCGGGCAATAATCGGCCCGCATGCCGCCGCGCATTTAGCGGTGGATCGAGTCCCAGTGCTCCACGATCTTGCCATCTTCCACGCGGAAGGTGTCATACCACCACACCGGCACCAGCGTGTCGGGATCATCGCGGCTGGGCAGTTCGCGCCGGTGCATCAGTTGCACCAGGTCGCCTTCGGCCAGCACGAATTCGAATTCGGTCAGCGGATAGGTTCCCGGCTCCAGCGGCTCTGCCCCGGGGCGTGATGTCCTGAGATATTCAAGGAGGCCGTCCAGCCCGCTGGCGATGCCCGGCGAATGCTGGATGTAATCCTGCGCGATATAATCCCCCGCAGCATCGAAATTCTGCCCGTTCAGCACCGTGTGCCACATGTCGAGCACCAGTTGCTTGTTGGCTTCCAGCTGCGCCTGCCCATCAGCTGCCACGCTTGCGGTATCCTGCTGTTCGGTGCCGGCATCGGCACATCCTGCCAGCAGCAGCATCGGCGCTGCAGCGAGCGCGATTGTATTGCGGATTGTCATGTGGTCTCCCAAGATCTCTCGCCGTGAGGATAGCGCAAGTTCCGAGAATGTCGCGCCCCAAAAAGAACGTCACCCCGGACTTGATCCGGGGTCAGGCTTCCTTGCGATCGAAAACGAACAAGCCCTGCCCCGTGTCAAGCACGGGGCGACGAGCCATCACGCGGCCTTGCGCGCCTTTTCCAGCTTCTTGAGCGCCATGTTGCGCTTCAGGCGGCTGAGGTGGTCGATGAACAATATGCCGTTCAGATGGTCCATCTCGTGCTGGATGCAGGTGGCCATCAACCCGTCCAGCGCTTCCTCATGGGTGTTGCCTTCAAGGTCCTGCCAGCGCACGCGGCAAGTCTTCGGGCGGTCCACATCGGCATAGATATCGGGCACCGACAGGCAGCCTTCCTGATAGGTGCTCAGCTCTTCCGCCGGATCAAGGATCTCCGGGTTGATGAAGATGCGCGGCTCCTTCTTCGTCGGATAATGCACGTGATCGTGGCCGTCATGGTCGCACGGCTCGGGCTCGGCATCGGTGTCCTCGGGCTGCAGGTCGATCACCAGCACACGGCTCGGCACACCCACCTGGATGGCGGCAAGGCCGATGCCATTGGCGTCATACATCGTCTCGAACATGTCATCGACGAGGGTCTTCAGCTCCGCGTCGAAGGTCTCGACGGGAACGGACACGGTCTTCAGCCGGGGATCCGGCGCTTCAAGGATTTCACGGATAGCCATGGAGGGCCATATAGTGAGCGCCTGCGGGGGCGGCAAGTGACGGTGCGCTCGGGGGTTATCTCACACGAAGACACCAAGATGTCCTGCTGCGCCGCAGGCAATCCGATCATCCCACGCAATGCGCCAGTGATTGTGCGATCTGGCTGCGCCGTGCGCTCCCCTCTTGGTGTCTTCGTGTGAAGACTCTGTTTCTCGCAGAGACGCAGAGGAAGCAGAGGACGCGAAGATGTTGTGCCGCATCTCTGCGTCTCCCCTTATTCTCTGCGTCTCTGCGAGAAACTTGAAAAGCCTGCGGCGCAAAATTATCCCACAGGCCGCCTTGCCCGCAGCGCCTGCGCCAGCGTGCCTTCGTCGAGGTAGTCGAGTTCCCCGCCCACCGGCAGGCCATGCGCCAGCTGGGTGATGCGCACGGGATAGGTTTCCAGCTTTTCGGCGATGTAGTGGCTGGTGGTCTGCCCTTCCAATGTGGCGTTCATGGCCAGCACCACCTCGTCCACCCCGCCTTCGGCCACGCGGCCGATCAGCGTGTCTATCGTCAGGTCTTCCGGGCGCACGCCGTCCAGTGCGGACAGCCTGCCGCCGAGCACGTGGTATGTGCCTGAAAACAGCTTCGCGCGGTCGAGCGCCCACAAATCCGCCACATCCTCCACCACGCAGATCTGTTTGGTGTCGCGGCGCGGATCGGCGCAGATCGAGCACGGATTGCGCGTGTCTACATTGCCGCAGACCTCGCATTCGGTCAGCTTGTCGCGCACGGAATTGAGCGCATCGAGCACCTGCACCAGCGCGGTTTCACGGCGCTTCACCAGCCACAGCACCGCCCTTCGTGCAGAGCGCGGGCCGAGGCCGGGCAGCTTGGCGAGTGCCGATGCGAGGTTTTCGATCTCTTGCGATGCCATGTTGCGGGAGATAGGGCCGCTGGCGATGAAGGGAAAGGGCTTCGCGCAATGCGCCTGATATTCATGGGAACGCCGGATTTCGCCGTGCCGACGCTGGATGCGCTGCATGATGCGGGGCATGAAATCTGCGCGGTCTATTCGCAGCCGCCCGCGCGCGCCGGACGCGGCAAGCAGTTGCGCCCTTCCCCCGTCCATGCCCGCGCCGAGGAACTGGGACTGGAAGTGCGCACGCCCGACAGCATGAGGGACGAGGCCGCGCAGGCCGATTTCCTTGCGCTGGAAGCCGATGCCGCCGTGGTGGTCGCCTATGGCCAGATATTGCCGCTGCCGATCATCAACGGCCCGCGGCTTGGCTGCTTCAACGTCCACGGTTCGCTGCTGCCGCGCTGGCGCGGTGCCGCGCCGATCCAGCGCGCCATTGAAGCGGGCGATGCAGTGACCGGCATCACCATCATGCAGATGGAAACCGGCCTCGATACCGGCCCGATGCTCCTGAAGGGCGAGACGCCGACAGCGGGCAAGACCGCAGGCGATTTGCATGACGAGCTGATGGTGATGGGAGCTTCGCTGATGGTGGAAACGCTCGCCAGCCTCGATGCGATCACGCCTGAAACACAGGACGACGCGCTCGCCACCTATGCCGCCAAGATCGACAAGGCCGAAGCGAAGATCGACTGGTCGAAGAGCGCCGAAGCGATCGAGAGGCAGGTGCGCGCTTTCTCGCCCTTCCCCGGCGCATGGTTCGATCTTGCGGGCGAGCGGGTGAAGCTGCTGCGCGCCGAAATTGTCGCTGGCGATGGCGCGGCGGGCATTGTGCTTGATGACCGCTTCACCGTGGCGTGCGGCACCGGCGCGATCCGCCCGATCCAGCTGCAGCGCGCGGGCAAGCCTGCGATGGCGCTGGAGGATTACCTGCGCGGCAGGCCTGTAAAGGCTGGCGAGGCGCTCGCTTGACCCGCTTCGCCCTCACCCTCGAATTTGACGGCGCGCCGTTCTTCGGCCTGCAACGCCAGAGCCACGGCCCCAGCGTGCAGCAGGCGGTGGAAGAGGCGATCCATGCCTTCACAGGCGAGAATGTGCGGCTGCATTCGGCAGGCCGCACCGACAGCGGCGTGCACGCGCTGGGCATGGTCAGCCATGTCGATGTGGAAAAGCCCTTCGAGGCCTTCCGCTTTGGCGAGGCGGTCAACGCGCATCTGCGCCCCCACCCCATCGCCGTGGTGCATTGCGAGGAAAAACCGGAGGACTGGCACGCCCGCTTTTCCTGCATTGGCCGGTCTTACGAATACCGCATTGTCAACCGCCGCGCGCCGCTGACGCTGGACAAGGGCAAGGCCTGGCTCGTCACCCGCCCGCTTGACCATGAGGCGATGCACGAGGCCGCGCAGCACCTTGTCGGGCGGCATGATTTCACCACCTTCCGGTCTGTCCACTGCCAGGCGAACGATCCGGTGAAGACGCTGGACCAGCTCGATGTCTCGCGCGAGGGCGAGCACGTGATCGTGCGCGCCGCTGCCCGCAGTTTCCTGCACCACCAGGTCCGCAGCATGGTCGGCACGCTGTCGCTGGTCGGCCTTGGACAGTGGGAACCGCAGCAGGTGCGTGACGTATTGCAAGCAAAGGACCGCCAGCAGCTGGGCCTCAACGCCCCGCCCGACGGGCTCTATTTCATGCGGGCAATCTATCCCTGATCAAGCGGAGACAGCGATGACCACCACCGGCAAGCAGTTGCGATCCACCCTGTCGGAAGATGGCACGCTGGTGCTGGAACTGGTCGAAACCGAATTTCCTGCACCCAGGGGCAGGCAGGTTCTGGTGCGGATGGAAGCCGCGCCGATCAATCCTTCGGACCTGTTCCTGCTGACGGCGGGTGTTGATCTTGAAAATGCGGAATACACGCCCGGCAAGGTGGTGGCGCACATGCCCGCTGCGCAAGCCGCAGCGCAGAAGGGACGCATCGGCCAGTCGCTGAAAGTGGGCAATGAAGGCGCCGGGACGGTGATCGCAACGGGCGACGATCCCATGGCCGAAGCACTGATGGGCCAGCGCGTGGGCTGCGTGCCGCTGCATGCCTATGGCGAATATGCGCTCGTCGATGCAACGATGTGCCTGCCGCTGGGCGATCATTCGGCGGAACAAGGCGCTGGCTGTTTCGTCAACCCGATGACCGCGCTCGCCTTTACCGAGACCGCGCGGATGGAAGGGCACGATGCGATCATCCATGCCGCCGCTGCGTCCAACCTGGGCCAGATGCTGGGCCGCATCTGCCAGGCAGACGGGATGCCGTTGGTCAATATCGTGCGGCGCGAGGAGCAATGCGAATTGCTGCGCTCGCAGGGTGCCAGCCACGTGGTCGATTCCTCGCGCGATGACTTTGCCGAAAGGCTGGCCGAAGCGATCGATGCGACGGGTGCCTTCCTCGGCTTCGACCCGATTGGCGGCGGGCGGATGACGGACAACTGCCTGCAGGCCATGGAGCGCGTCGCCGCGGCGCGGATGAGCGAATATTCGCGCTATGGATCCAACCAGCCCAAGAAGATGTACATCTATGGCAGGCTGGCCACCGGGCCGACCATCCTGACACCGACCTATGGCTTCGGCTGGACCGTTTCCGGCTGGCTGCTGACACCGTTTCTGGAGCAGGCGGGAATGGAGGTGATGGCCCGCATGCGCCAGCGCGTCCAGGACGAGCTGACCACCACTTTTGCCAGCTCGTTCAAGGAGAAGGTCAGCCTTGAGGGCATGCTCACGCGCGATGCCATGCTGGACTATGCGCGCATGGCGACCGGCGAGAAATACCTGGTTACGCCCTAGGTCCTGACCCTAGTCCGGCGCATCCGACGGCTGGATCGAGAACTCGCCGTCTTCCCCCAGCCGGATATCGATGGGTACGCCCTCGATCTCGGTCGAGAGCGTGGCCGCATCCTCCTCGATCGAAAGCCGCGTGGTGCCATCCTCGGTGAGGGGGATATCGCGCAGGTCGTCCACGTCCAATGGCTGCACCGGCCCGCCCGGATCGGGCGAAGCAGTGGGGCGCGGTGCGGGACGCGTGGTCTCGCCCAGGGCCGAAGCCATGAAACTGCGCCAGATGCGCGCAGGCAGGCCGCCGCCGGTTACGCCGCTGAGGGGCGAATTGTCATCATTGCCGATCCACACGCCGACAACCAGCATGTCCTCACCCTCGCCTGCATAGCCGACGAACAATGCGTCACGATTGTCCTGCGTGGTGCCGGTCTTGCCGAAATTGGGGCTGCGCAGCATCGCCGCACGGCCGGTGCCCTGGTTGATCGCGCCGCGCAGCAATTGCTCCATGTCCTGATGCACGCCCGACGGCAGCGAATCCGGCCCGTTCCACAGCCAGTCCCACCAGCCCTGCTCCTCGCGGCGGAAGGCGTGCGGCTCTACCGGATAGGCGTTGCCGGCGATCCCCGCATAGGCGGCGGTCAGTTCGATCAGGCTCATGGTGGAAGTGCCCAGCGCGATGCTGGGGTCGCCCTCGTCCATCGGCGCGGTAATGCCCAGCTCGCGTGCCATGGCGATCACCGCCGCATCGCCCACTTCCTGTTGCAGGCGCACGGCCGCCACATTGGAGCTTTGCGCGAAGGCTTCAGCCAGCGTGATCTCGTCCGAATAGCGGCCATTGGCATTGCGCGGGCGGTAGGAGCCTTGGGTGATTTCTGTGTTGGGGATGGTGTCATCCGGCTCCCACCCCTGCCCCAGCGCGGCGAGATAGACGAAGGTCTTGAAGGTGGAGCCGACCTGCCGCTGCGCCTGAGTGGCGCGGTTGAAAGGGCTCTGCGCATAATCGGTCCCGCCGATCATGGCGACGACCTCGCCATTGGGGCGCATGGCGACGAGCGCCACCTGCGCCCCGCCCAGCGAAACGCTGTTCACCGCTTGCCGCGCATAGTTCTGCAACCGCGAATCGAGCGTCGTGGTCAGCGTCTGGCTGACATAGCCCACCTCGCTGCGCTGTCTTGCTTCGGGCAGTGCCCAGTCAGCGAAATAAGTGCCGGTGGGCAAATCGTTGGTGGTGCGCACGTCGAGCGAGGGGACCGGCATGGCCGCCGCCTCTTCCTCGGTCAGGTAACCGGCTGCAACCATGGAGATGCGAACCAGCCGCATGCGCTCTGCCGCAGCTTCGGGGTTGCGCGTGGGGGCAAGGCGGCTGGGGGCCTGCAGCAATCCGGCCAGCATCGCTGCCTGTTCGGGCCGAAGCTTTTCCGGATGTCGGTAGAAATAGTGCAGGCTGGCGGCGCGAAGGCCATACATGTTGTCGCCAAAATAGGCGTTCGACAGGTAGCGTTCGAGGATCTCGTCCTTGGTCAGCCACGCTTCCAGCCACAGCGCGATCAGCGCCTCCTGCGCCTTGCGCGTCAGCGTGCGATCAGGCGTGAGGAAGGTGAACTTGGCGAGCTGCTGGGTGATGGTGGACCCGCCTCCCGTGCCGGTGAACAGCGCCCGGGCAATGCCGCGCGGGTCGATGCCCCAATGCGAATAGAAGCGCCGGTCCTCGATGGCGAGGAACGGCTGGATCACGTGATCGGGCAGGTTTGCCACTTCGACAGGCTCATCCACCACCGCGCCATTGCGGGCAATCGGTGTGCCGTCGCTCGCCAGCAGGGTGATCTGCGGTGCGGCTATCGGCTCCAGTGACTTGGATAGCGGCGCGGTAATCGCCAGCCAGCCAACCAGCAGGATGAACACGAACAACACCGCTGCGGCACCACGGCTTGCCCACCACCAGCGGGTGCGCTTTCGCTTCGCGGGCGGAGCGCCGCCGTCGCCACCTTCGGGAAATTCGCCATCAGGCAAGTCGATGGGGTAGCGTTCGGACGGGGCGAAATCGTCCTCGTCACCCCAATCCGCATCAGCTTCGTCGCGGTCACCACCTCGGAACGCGGGATGCCAGGGCGCATCCTCCAGCACCCGGCTCACTTCCCCCGGCTCCCAGCGCCCCTGCCTGTCTTTCCGTTTTGACCGCAACCACGACATCGCCTTCGTGTATTACCTTAACAATACAGCAAAGGCGAGCGTTTTCCCGTCCCTTGCCCCGTTCCCCCCTGATTGGCCCGGCAAAAAGCCAAATCGGGTAATGACTAGCGCCCATATTGGTGCCATCATCCGGATTAACAGGGCCAAAAGGCTTGGAGAGGATTATGAAGAAACTGCTCGCTCTGGCGGCAGTGGCAGGCATGGCGCTGGCAGCGCCGTCGGCCACCGCACACCATTCATTCGCCATGTTTGACCGTAGCCGCGAAGTCACCGTCAACGGTGTCGTGCGCGAATTCCAGTGGTCGAACCCGCACGCCTATATCCAGGTCATGGCCAAGGACAGCGATGGCCGTGATGTCGAATGGAGCATGGAGATGGGTTCGCCCATGTATCTCTATGCCCGTGACTGGCGCCCGCGCACGCTGCGCGCCGGGATGCAGGTCGAGGTGCGCATCAACCCGCTGCGCAACGGCTCGCCGGGCGGCGTTGTGCTGGACGTGCGTGACAAGGATGGCAATCTGATCGGGTCGAACGAATGAGGATGCTGCTTGCCGCCGGCCTCGCGCTGGCCCTGGGAACTGCTCCTGCCGCAGCGCAGGAAACCGCCGAAGTCGAAACACGGGTGGAGAAGTTTGCAGAGCTTCCCTACTGGCCCGGATACTGGGTGTCCGAGTATCAGGCCGGCACCACCATTACCGGCCTTGCCCCGGCTTTCAACGGTATTGCCGAGCGGACGGAGGACGATTTCGCCGAAGTCATGGCTTTGCGCGGTGAACGTGCGCCGTGGAACGAGGAAGGCCGCCGCCGCCAGGATGCGGCCCGTGCTTCCGCCGGCGCCCGCAAGGCGCTGGGCTGGGGTTATCCGATGATGATGAACTCGGCGACGCCGCTCGCCTTTGTCATCACGCCCGAACTCACCATCATCATCAACGCCTATAACGAAACGCGCTATATCTACACCGACGGGCGCGACATGCCGGACGAGTATGACATGTGGCCCACCACCTGGGGCACGTCTGTCGGCCACTGGGAAGGCGATACGCTGGTGATCACCACCGCGATGGTGAAGAACCCGTCGGACTTCTTTCACGGCTCGCCCGCGCTCAGCGAGGAAGCGATCTATGTCGAGCGCATCCACCTTGAAGGGGACCGGCTGGTATCGGACATGACCATCACCGATCCCGTGACCCTGTCCGAACCCTGGAACGTCACCGTCAGCTGGGTTCGCGACGAAGGCTTCGACCGCATGATCCAGGTGGACTGGGACAACGACCGTACCGGCAATGATGGCGAGTTCAACACGATCGAACTGGAGAAGGTGGAATGACGAAACTGGTCTTGCTTCCGATTGTCGCATTTGCAGCGGCTTGCGCCATTTCCGCACCTTCCTTCGCGCAGGCGCTCGAACCGGGCGAAATGGCCGTGGACATTCCCGCCATTGCCGGCGTGATCGCTGGCGATGCGGAATGGGAAACCGTGTGGACCGGCCCGATGACGGCAGACGGCATGTCCACCGCGCCTGACGGCAATGTGATCTTCGCCCAGGAACAGAGCAACGCCATCTGGAAGCTGTGGCCTGACGGGCAGAGCTTCGTCGTCCTGCCCTATGTTACCGGCGCGGGGGCAACCTCTGTCGATGCGGACGGCAATATCTATGCCGTGGAACGCGGCTGTACCGATCCCGGCCTGATGGAACTTACCTGTGATCGCGCTACCCGCGTGATGCAGCTGACGCCCGAACGCCGCGTTGTGGCAGACAGCATGGCCGATGGTTCTTCACTCGGCCGTCTCAATGATCTGCAGGTCGATGGCGAAGGCGGCGCATGGTTCACGCAAGGCGCGCTCTACCACACCGATGCACAAGGCAATGTCAGCACGGTTTACGAGCCCGAGGTCTTCACCAATGGCGTGGTCACCAGCCCCGATGGCGACATGCTCTATGTGACAGACCGGACCAATGTGATCGGCATCATGCTGAACACTGGCGAACGCGGCGCGACTTCGGGCATTTTTGCAACGCTGGACGAGGATACGCAGGGCTTTGGCGGGGACGGCATGGCAGTCGATGCCGATGGCCGCCTTTATGTGACGGGCAATGCCGGGGTCTACGTCTTTGCCGCCAATGGTGAAAAGCTGGGCGTGATCCCCGCCCCGCGCCGCACCATCACGGTCACGCTGGCCGGGCCGGAGCGCAACATGCTCTATGTCGGTGCAATGGGCGCCTCCACTCCCGAAGGTGTGGCCTGGGAAACGCCCGAAGGCATCCGCAATGTGGCGATGACGATCTACCGCGTGCCATTGCTGGTGCACGGCGCGCAATAGGGCTGCCTTCCTCAGGCGGCGCTGGGCACCGAAAGGCGCTGCCAGAGGTTGTCCAGGACCGCTTCGTGCAGCGGGCTTTCGAAGGCAAGGCCCGCGAGTCCATCCTCGATCCACACGATGGTGACAGGCTGGAACGACAGTCCCGGCAGCCTGACCAGCGCGCGCTGGCCTTCGTCAACCGCCCAGCGCTTGGCATCGACCATGCAGCCGCCGGGCGAGATATCGAGCACGTCCAGTTCGACATTCTGTCCGGACTTGCTGCGGCATTTCACCGTCAGCTTCTGCACGAGATCGGAAATCCGCCGAGCGGGCATATGGTGTTCCCCTGGGAAAGAACGGACGCCATGATGCGCGACCGCCGGTGATGCTCCACCGCCACCGCCTTCACCCGAAATTAGGCAACATCCCTTTGCCGAAAACGGTAAACGGTGTGGAAGGGCTGATGCCCTTCCCCGTCTTGCGCCGGATCATTCGCCGCCGAAGTTCTCGCCGAAGAAATCGCCCTCGTTCCACGCAGGCCGCTCGGCCATGTTGGCGATGTTGCGGGCGATCGCGTAATTCACTCCGGTAAAGCGTTCCAGCGCCTCGAAATCTACCAGTTCGACATGGTCCGAAGCCTGGTGATAATGGGTGCCGAGGAATTCATTCTGCGCTTCCTCGCCGCCATTTCCCCAGCCGATGTCGAGATAGACCGCAGGCACGCCGTTGCGGACATAGGAATACTGGTCAGATCGGGTGAAGAAGCCTTGTTCGGGCTGCGGATCGGGGCTCAACGTCAAGCCGTATTCTGCCGTGGCAGCCTGCACCTGCGGGTAGAGGTTGGAGCGCGGCGCGCCGAAGGCCACCACGTCGCTGAAGGCATAGCTGACGATCGGCATGTCGAGATTGACGTTCGCCACCAGCGCCGCGCCTTCGGGAAGGTCGGGGTTGGCGGCGTGATAGGATGATCCGACCAGCCCCTTCTCTTCCGCAGTCAGCGCCACGAACAGCACCGGGCGGCGCGGCGGGTGGTCTTTCAGCAGCCGCGCGACCTCGATCATGCTGGCGATGCCCACGGCATTGTCCATCGCGCCGTTGTAGATCTCGTCATCGCCTTCCTCCTCGGTCGGCTGGATGCCGACATGGTCGAGATGGCCGGTGAGCACGACATATTCATCTGCCAGTTCGGGATCGCTGCCAGGAAGCAGCGCCACCACATTGGGTGTGTCGAGCCGTTCGAAATTGCTGTTGAATTCGATCTTCGCGGTGCGGCCGGTGGCAAAGCTGGGGAAGCGCTTGGCATCGGTCTGCTCGGCAGCGACAAGATCGTCGTAGTCGAACTCCAGCCCTTCGAGGATTGCCCGCGATGTCGCTTCGTTCAGTGTGCCGGTAGCTCGGATATTCGGCGAAGTGGAATGCGGTGTGCCATCCTTGCCGATCCACGTCATCGAGCTGTTGTGGCGTGCCGATTCCACCAGGTCGTCCCACTCATAGAGCTCACCGAGACCGGGGGTGTAGAGCAACAGCGAGCCAATCGCTCCGTGTTCGGAAGCACGGGCAGAAAGCGTTGACCGGTAATGCGCCGCTTCTTCCGTATCGATGCCTTCCGGACCGCCATAGACGCGCAGCACGATCTTGCCTTCAAGGTCCAGCCCTTCGAAGTCATCGCGGCCTTCGATATCGAGGCCATAGCCGATGAACACCAGCTCACCCTCGATCGTGCCGCTTTGCTGCTGAGATCCGGTGTAGATGTAGTAATCGTCCCACATGGCAAGGCCGTCCATGCCTTCGATGGAGAGCGAGTTGCCGGTTTCGGCGCGCTCGTATTTCAGCATGGGCACGGCCTGGAAATAGGTTCCGTCATCGCCAGCAGGCTCCAGCCCCACGGCAGCAAAACGCCCGGCGACATATCCTGCAGCCCGGGCATGGCCGCGGGTTCCGGCCTCGCGCCCTTCCATGTTGTCGGCGGACAGGATCCTGACGTCGCGTTCCAGCGTGGCACGGTCGACATCGGCCTCATGCGCAAGCGCAGGCGCGGCAAGGACAAGCGAGAGAGCGGTGCCGAAAGCGGCAACACAAAGGCGGTTGGTCAAGGTCAGTCCCCGTTTCAAATGAAAGTATCCTGCTAGCCGCTTGGACGGCAGACGCAAGCCTTCACTCGACGAAGGGGTGACTCGGAGGGGTTAGTGGCGTGGGTGGCGCGCTCACCAGCCGTATCGAGCAGTCACAATGTTGGGAATGACGATGAATGTATCCAGACCCACCCGCGAATTCCAAGTGAAGCTTGCGCGCTTTTCCTTGCGATCTGCGCTTCCTACGACGAATAGCATTCCCAGCAGCGGAAGCATGTTGGATTCGCCATCGCCATAGCGGAAGCGATTGGAACCCTGCGCATAGAAACCGCCGCTCCTCAAGCTGTCAAAATTCCGACGGTTCCCACGCTGGTAGACGCGGAAATTAAGGGTGATCCGGCGGCTGCCAATATTGCCCAGACTGATCTGCGCGTAGTCACGAGTTGGATTAATCGGCTCAGCCAACAATTCCTCGTAAGCCAGCTTCGACACCGTGCCGAGATCGAGGATTTCATCACCCTCCCCCAATGCGAGGGCATGATCGAGGTAACCGTCATGGTCTGTGTCCTCCAAACATGTCTGGCCATCGCGCAGGCTGTTGAACAGCGGGCCACCCATCATGCCAAGGAAGCCGGAGCTTTCCAGCGATTCTGCCACGCGGCTCCGGGTGCAAAAGATCATCCGCTCCCTCTGCAGTTGGTCACCTTCCTTCAACACTACACGCGGCAAGAGTTCACCTTGTCCAAGGACGATTTCCTCGCCCTCGGCACTGATCACAACATCTTCAACAAGCCGGGTTGAAAGTGCCCATCGCAGAGGGAAGGTGACCAGCGGATCACCTTGCACAAAGTCGCCTTCGCCAGCCTCGGCCTCACCTGGCAGAAAGATGATCGGCGATTGCCGCCATTCTACCGCGTCCTGCGCCTTGGCTGAGGCGACAATTCCAAGCGCAGCCGACATCATTGCCGCTGCCGCGAAAAAACGGCTTGATTTCACGGATATGTCCTGACCCTTCCCAAGATTTCTGGATGGATCATGCGCACGAGCCTCCCGGCAATCAAGCCTTGCTGACAACGCTTTCAGGCAATTCCTCGCCAAACACGCGCTGGTAGTATTCGGCCACCAGCATGCGTTCCGCCTCGTCACACTTGTTGAGGAAGGTGAGGCGGAAGGCGAAGCCGGGGTCGCCGAAGATCTTGGTGTTTTCGGACCAGCTGATCACCGTGCGCGGGCTCATCACCGTGGAGATATCGCCGTTGATGAAGCCCTGGCGCGTCAAATCCGCCACGCGGATCATGTCAGCCACCAGCTTGGGATCGAGGTCGGTCTTGGCACCAACGATCTCGCGTTCGGTTTCTTCGGGCAGGTAGTTAAGCGTGGAGACGATGTTCCACCGGTCCATCTGGCCCTGGTTGATCGCCTGCGTGCCGTGATAGAGCCCGCTGGTATCGCCAAGGCCCACCGTGTTCGCGGTGGCGAAGAGGCGGAAGTTGGGATCGGGGCGGATCACGCGGTTCTGGTCCAGCAGGGTCAGCTTGCCCGCCTGTTCCAGCACGCGCTGGATCACGAACATCACGTCCGGGCGGCCAGCGTCATATTCGTCGAACACCAGCGCCACAGGGTGCTGCAGCGCCCAGGGCAGCAAGCCTTCGCGGAATTCGGTGACCTGCAAACCGTCACGCAGCACGATGGCGTCGCGGCCGACAAGGTCGATACGGCTGATATGCGCATCGAGGTTGATGCGGATGCACGGCCAGTTGAGGCGCGCTGCTACCTGCTCGATATGGGTGGACTTGCCGGTGCCGTGATAGCCCTGGATCATCACCCGGCGGTTGTGGGCAAAGCCCGCAAGGATCGCCAGCGTGGTGTCCGGATCGAACACATAGCTCTCGTCCAGATCGGGCACGCGCTCGTCAGCCTTGGAGAAGGCGGGCACTTTCATGTCGATATCGATGCCGAATGTCTCGCGCACATCCACTTCGATATCGGGCGCGGCCATCAGCGTGCCGCCATGTTCGGAATTGTCTGTCATGTCATTCATCTCGAGGCGTTGCCTAGACGGGGGCGGCAATGGCTGCAACATTCAAGTCCACCAAGGAGAGATTGCCATGCAGATTTTCGGATTTCCCACCAGCCCCTACGTCCGAAAGGTGCTGTTGATCGCGGCGGAAAAGGGGGTGGAGGTCGATCTGGTGGAGGCTACGCCGCACAAGCCGACGCCCGAATTCCTTGCCGCCAGCCCGTTCCGCATGATGCCGGCGATGGCGGAAGGGGATTTCACCCTGCCCGATTCGACCGCGATCTTCATCTAT
Source organism: Alphaproteobacteria bacterium (assembly GCA_030431435.1). Lineage (GTDB taxonomy): Bacteria > Pseudomonadota > Alphaproteobacteria > Sphingomonadales > Sphingomonadaceae > Alteraurantiacibacter. The sequence goes on from JAUIJI010000004.1 coordinate 21,342, forward strand.
CTCGATGCGAAATATCCCGATCCGCCGTTGCTGCCCGCTGATCCGCAGCAACGCGGGCAAGCGATGTGGTTTGACGAATTTGCCGACACCATCCTTGCCAATTCCGCACGCGGGGTGGCCTTCAACCGCTATATCGGCCCCGCCCTGCTAGGCCTGCCGGTGAACGAGGAAGCGGCTGGCGAGGCCGAAGCCAAGGCGCTGCCCGCGCTCGACTGGCTAGAGGAGCAGGTGCCTGACGACGGCTGGCTGCTTTCGACATATTCGCTGGCGGATATTGCCGTGGCCTGCTGCCTTCGCACGCTGGCTTATGGGCTGGACGTGAAATCACGCCCGAAAACCGCTGCCTGGCTTGGCCGGGTGGAAGCGCGTCCGGCGTGGATTGCGGTGGCGGAACAGGAAGCCGCGATGATCGAAGCCGCCAAGGAAAGCGGGCACCACAAGGCGGGCTGACGCCTACTACGCAATTCGCCTGCACCCATCCGCCGTAATCCGGTTATGCTGCCCGTCGGGACGACTCGGAGGAAGGACACAGCGCCATGGGCGATCTTGCCAGCGCCAATATCACCATCAGCGCCTTTGAATGGGTGCCCGAATTCGCGCGCGGCCAGGTGCGCGACCTGACCGTGCGCTGGGCGCTTGAGGAAGCGGGCGTTCCATACCGTACGCTCCTTCTGCACGCGGGCTCCGCGCGGCCGGAAAGCTATTTGTCGTGGCAACCCTTCGACCAGGTCCCCGCTTACCGCGACGATACCGGCGAAATGTTCGAAAGCGGGGCGATCCTGCTCCACCTCGGGCGGCAGGAGGAGCGATTGCTGCCCGCTGATCCCGCCACGCGCATGCAGGCGGAAAGCTGGCTTTTTGCGGCGATCAGTTCCGTTGAACCGGTATTGCGCCCGATCACGCTGATGCCGCTGTTCAGCGGTGACAAGGAATGGTGCGCACCTGCTGTCGCCTCAATGCTGCCGACGGCAGAAAAGCGCCTGTCGCGCGTTGCCGAGGCGCTGGGAGACAAGGACTGGTTCGCAGGCGAGTTTTCAGTCGCCGACATCATGATGGCCTTCGTGCTGCGCAGCTTCGGCGGACAGCTGATCAATGATCACGCCAACCTGCTGGCCTTTAGAGAGCGCGCGCTGGACCGCCCGGCCTTCGCCCGCGCGCTGCAAGCCCAGCTTGACGACCTGACCGGCGAACCGCCGCACGCATAAGGGGAGAGAGACATGTATATCCAGGGGTTCCTGCTCGCCGTTCCGGAGGACAAGAAAGAGGAATACCGCGCCATGGCTGATGCCGCATGGGGCTTGTTCAAGAACTTTGGCGCAATCGAAACGGTCGAAGGTTGGGAAGACAGTGTGGAAGACGGCAAGGTTACCGATTTCCGCATGGCCACCAAGGCAAAGCCCGGCGAGAAGATCGTCTTTTCCTGGATCGTCTGGCCCGACAAGGCGACCTATGAAGACGCTGCCGCGAGAATGATGAGCGGCGAAGGGATGGAGGACATGCCCACCGAAATGCCGTTCGATGGGATGCGCATGATGTGGGGCGGGTTCGAGCCATTGTTTGTGGCAGGTCGCGCATAGACGCTTGCGCCCTGCGCTGCCTTGTCGCGCAGAAAATTTGTCGCGCAGATAGCAAGCCACAAGCCCATGCTTGCAAACAGGTGCCTGTTCCCTATCCGCTTGTGCAGCACATTTCTGCAGGAGCGCGCACATGGCCAGTTATACATTCTTCTTCAACCCGATGAGCCGTGCTCTGATCGCGCAATGGGCCTTTGCGGAAGCTGGTGTGGAGCCCGGGATCGCCCTGGTCGAATGGGACAACAAGCCCGTTGCACTGCTGGATGCAAACCCCATGGGCAAGCTTCCCACCATCATCCACCACGCCGCTTTCGGAGACAGGGTGGTGAGCGAGTGCCCCGCCATCTGCCACTATCTGGCCGAGATGGAGGCGCCCGAACTCTTGCCCCGGCCGGAAGAGAAAGCGGACTATTTCCGCTGGCTGCTCTTTGCCGCTGGTCCGGTGGAAGCGGCGGTGACCAACAGGGCCATGGGATGGGAACCGAAAGACGCGAAACAGGAAATGACTACCGGTTTCGGCAGTTTCGACCGCACGATCGATACGCTGGCCCGCCATTTCGCAGACCACGATCATGTGTGCGGTGACAGGTTCACCATGGCCGATGTCTATGTCGGCAGCCAGGTCGACTGGGGTTTGCGGTTCGGATCAATGCCGGCTCTGGACAGCCTGAAGGCATACCAGGCCCGCATCCAGCAAAGGCCGGCCTACAAGGCCAGTCTGGGCGCGATACCCGAAAGCTGATCCGGCACGCTAGCCGAAGCCGTCTGCGCGGCGCAGCAGCTGGTAGGCTTCGACCACCTTCTGCAACCTGCCTTCGTGCCGCCGGTCCCCGCCGTTGCGATCGGGATGGTAGCGGCGCACGAGTTCGGAATAGCGGCGGCGCAGGCGGGCGCGGTCGTCCTTTGGGGTAAGGCCCATCACGTTCAGCGCCTCGCGCTCCATCGGGGTAAAGCGGCTGAACTGTTCGGATTGGCGGCCTTGCGCCTTGCGCTTGATATCCCCGGCACGCGCGCCGATGGCATCGAGCGGATCGTCGAAATCGGCCCAGCGCGGCATGCCGTCGATGCCGGCGGTGGGCTTGAAGGCGCGGCTTTCGGTCTGCCAGCCTGAGAGGGGCGACTGTGCGGTGAGGATCTCGTCCGCGCTCATCCCTTCGAAGAAATCATAGCCCGCGTTGAATTCTCGCACATGGTCAAGGCAGAACCAGCGCCATTCGCCCGGCCCGTCAAATCCGTGGCCACGGCCTCCCGGCGCGCGGAACTCGCCTGCCTCGGGGCAGCCCGGCGCTTCGCATTGACGGCCCTCGTCCTCAAATCGTCCATGAAATTTGGCTGATCGCATTCGCTTGAAACTGGGGTATGCAGGCCCAGATTAAAACCCCCAAAAAGCGCGGAGCAGGAGCAAATTCGTGGCCGGACCGATCCAGCAGGAAATGGAAACCCTTCTGACCGAGGCTTTTGCCCCCACTCGGCTGGAAGTCATCAATGACAGCGCGATGCATCGCGGCCATTCGGGCGATGACGGCAGCGGGGAATCGCATTTCACCGTGGTGATCGAGGCCGAGGCCTTCACCGGCGTGAACCGCGTGATGCGCCAGCGCATGGTCAACAAGGCGCTGGGCGATATTCCGGGTGAGCGGGTCCATGCCCTCGCCATCAAGGCATCGGCACCGGGTGAAACTGCATGACCACGCAGCTGTGGTACTGGCCCGATTTTCCCGGGCGCGGCGAGTTCGTGCGGCTCTATTTGGAAGCCGCCGAGATCGAATATGAGGACATGGCGCGTCTGGAAGGCGCAGACGCGCTCGTGGAGGACATGCACGCGCGGCAAGGCATCCGCCCCTTCGCCCCGCCCTACCTTGTCGATGGCGAGGTCTGCGTGGCGCAGACGCCGCTGATCCTCACCTATCTGCAAGACCGCGAGGGGCTCGGCTCGGGCGAGCTGGAAACCGATCTCCAACTGGTCCAGCTGCAAATGGATATTGCCGACCTGGTCGAGGAGGTGTTCCGCACCCACCACCCCGTTGCGCCCGGCCTTCATTATGCGGACCAGATGGATGCCGCTTACGAGATGGCGCATGATTTCCGGGAGAACCGCCTGCCCAAATATCTCATCCATTTCGAGAATGCGGTGGCGGCCAGCGGCGGCCCCTTCGTGCTGGGCCAGCAGTGGAGCCATGTCGACACCAGCCTGTTCCAGCTGATGGAAGGGCTCGACCACGCTTTCCCCCGCCTGATGGAGCATCTGCAGGGGCATTTCCCCTACCTTGAGGGGGTGCAGGCGACTGTCCCCGATATCGAGGGCGTCGCGACCTATCTCGCATCGGAGCGCCGCATCGATTTCAACGAGGATGGCATTTTCCGCCATTACGAGGAACTGGACCAGCAATAGGCACGTTCCCCCTGCGGCCAACAGGAGCACCCGCGATGAGCATTACCCAGACCGTTACCCCCGTCACCCACGATCTGGGGGGCTTTCAGGTCCGCCGCGCGGTTCCCAGCCCCGAATGCCGAATGGTCGGCCCCTTCGTCTTTATCGACCAGTTTGGCCCCGCCCGGCTGGAAACGGGCGAAGGCATGGACGTGCGCCCCCACCCGCATATCAACCTTGCAACCGTCACCTGGTTGTTCGAAGGCGCGATCGACCATCGTGACAGCCTCGGCACCTTTTCCACCATCCATCCCGGCACGGTGAACTTGATGACCGCGGGCAAGGGCATCGTCCATTCCGAACGCTCCCCGCAATCCGAGCGCGCATCAGGCCCGGCGATGTACGGCATGCAGACCTGGCTCGCCCTGCCAGAAGCGCTGGAGGAGATAGACCCCGCCTTCGAAGCGATCAGCGACCTGCCCGTTGTCGAGGATTCGGGTGCCAGTGCCACGGTGATCATGGGCCAATTGTGGGGCGCGCGCGCGGCCACCACCACCCATGCCGAAACCATCTATGCCGAGATCAATCTGCAGGCAGGCGGCACGATCCCCATCGATGCCGAGGCAGACGAGCGCGCGGTGATGCTGGTGGGCGGCGATGCCACGCTGGGCGGCGACAGGCTGGAACTCTATACGCTCTACCTGATCCGTCCTGGCGATGCGATGGCGCTGGCATCCGACAAGGGCGGCAAGGTGATGCTGATGGGCGGCGAGGCTTTCCCCGAACGGCGCCACGTGTGGTGGAACTTCGTCAGCTCGCGCCGTGACAGGATCAACCAGGCCAAGGAAGACTGGCGCGAGGGGCGCTTTGCCAAGGTGCCGGGTGACGAGGAGGAGTTCATCCCCCTCCCCGACAAGCCCAAGACCGTAAGCTATCCCTGAAGAACCAGCGATAGCCCGCTGTTATTGCTGCACGAATGTGAGCGAGAAGGTGACCGGCACCTGGCCGGTGATCGAATCCAGATTGGCCACTTCGCGCAAGGCTTCCATGCCCTCGCCAAGGCCGTAGCTGTCCGCCGAGATGATGATCGGGGCGATGGTGGCAACACGCACCTTATCCGCACCCACGCGGGTGACGGTAAGGTCCGATGCCACTTCGCCATTGGTGCCGTTGAGGTCCAGCGTCGCCGTGACCGGCTGTACCATGGTCTCGCCAACGGTCAGCGCGCCGAAGGCTGAAGGATCGAATGAAGTCGTCACCGTGGCGCTGGGGAATTCGGCCACGTTGAACAGCATGTCGCGCATCCGTTCATTGCGCACATCGATCAGCGTGTCGACGCTGGCAAGATCGATGGACAGCGATGCCTCACCGCTATCGCTCACCGAACCTGACAGGCCGGGGAAGCTGTGCGCTTCCGCCACCTGCCCCGCCTTCACCGACACGAAGGCGAGGTGCGATTCTTCCGCGTCGAGCGTCCAGCTGCCCGACAGCGGCTGTTCTGCTGGCGGGGTTGAGCAGGCCGCAAGGCCAAGGGCTGCGAAAGTGGCGGCGGTGGCAAAAATGCGCATCGGGTGTGATCCTCTTCCCAAGAAAACTGGCGCGATTGCTTAACCGATCTCGCCGGTTTTTCCAGCACTCCGTTTTTGCACGTGACGCGAGGTGCAGCGGCAATTACACAGCCGCGCCATGAAACAGATCATCGTGCTTGCCGCCGCTTCGCTCGCCCTTTCAACCCCTGCTTTTGCGCAGGACGAGGCCGAACAGCCATTCGACGTCACCCAGTCCGCTGCGTGGTTCAACCTGCAGCAGGCCGCGCTCGCCAGCGCCCAGCCTGCTGATGGCTGGTATATCCTCGATGGCGGCGTGCGTTTCCGCCGGATCGCAGGCGACGGCACCGGCCCTGCGCCCACCGTGCGCGATATCGTGCAGGTGCATTACACCGGCAAGCTGACCAATGGCGAAGTGTTCGATAGCAGCGAGGATGGCGATCCAGTCACCTTCCCGCTCTCCCGCCTGATCCGCGCATGGCAGGTGGCGATCCCCTATATGGGCGTTGGCGACCGCATCGAGATCATCGTGCCCGCCGACATGGGGTACGGCCCGCGCGGCGCAGGGCCAATTCCGCCAGCCGCCACGCTGTTCTTCGAGATCGAGCTGATCGACATCATGATCGCTCCATGATGTGATTACGCAACCGCATCCGCGGTTGCATCCTCGCTGCTATTCCCTCCCCCGTACAAATCCGGGTCCGGGGCAGCTGCGGGCGGGCGGTCGCCCTATGGTTCGGCACTTGCCGAACGGCATTCTGTTCACGCCAGCCACTGCACCCACGCGCCATGCGGGTGCGCCTCGGCGAGTTGCACCACCTCTTCACCATTGGGCCAGTATTTCACCGTCAATTCGTGGCGGAAGGTTGTGCGGTTGGTTTCCAGCCTGATCCACGCCAGCGGTTTTTCTGCCGTGGCCGCCTCACCCGCGTCGTTCATCATGTCCGTTATCGCATCGCGCGAGGCTTGCGGTAGGTACTGCCACATGATCGTGTGGAACAGCACGCGGGTGACGCCGTCTTCCTGTGACCGCGCGAGCCGTTCGCGCACGAAGTCCACCGCGTCCATCCGCGCCAGGTCAGGCGGCATCTTCTTCGCCAGCGCAATCGCCGCATCCATGCGCGCCATGCGCTGCTGCGCGTCGGCCCAGACATAGGCCTTCAGCCGCTGCGCCTGCCGCTCGTCAGTCAGATCGACCGGCGCAATGTCGCATCCGGCAATGTCGGTGATCCGCACCTCTGCCTTCGGCGGGGCATCGCCGCGCCATTCTGGCCTGATCTGCATGCTCGACAGGCTCGGCCCTGCCCTGGTGCCGCCAAGGTCATAGTGATAGCGCGCCATCATCGTGTTGATGCCCGCGCTCGCACCGATCTCGGTCAGCTCGAACTTCGGCCCCAGCCGCGTCGAAAGCCACAGCAGCGCGCCCATCACGCTGGCCGAGCGGCCCGCCTCGTTCGTTTGCGGCGGGCTGTCGAACCACTTCAGCAGCATGTGATCGCAGGTCTCGACCGCTTCCAGCACAAGGGTATCCACCTGCCCCTGATCACTCACCAGCCCGGTAAAGACAGGCTCCAGCCGCGCGTCCTCGCCATTCAGATACAGGGAATGGATACCTGCCGTGATCCGCAGCGCCAGCGCATCCTCGATCGCCTGACCCTGCCATTCCTTCAACCGGCGGCCGGTAGCGGTATCGCTTTCCATCACCGGCAGCAGGGCGCGGATCACCCGCGCGGTGATCGGCGCGTCTGATCGTTCGCAATGCGCCGCATGCCATTCCAGCGCCTCGGCAATCGTGGGAATTTCCATCGCTGGGACCGGATCATCTTTCGCCGCCAATGTGATTGCCCTTTCCGCACTTGCAAACTACATGCCCGCCCATGAGCCAGACTGCACCCCGACCACTGACCTTCGCCGTGCCCAAGGGCCGGATCCTGGAAGAGGCGCTGCCGGTGATGGCGCGCGCGGGCGTCGTGCCTGTTTCGGCCTTCCATGACAAGGCCGACCGTTCGCTGAGCTTCGCCTGCGAGGCAGACGACATGCGCATCATCCGCGTGCGCGCTTTCGACGTGGCGACCTTCGTCGCTTTCGGCGCAGCGCAGGTGGGCATCGTGGGCTCCGACGTGATCGAGGAATTCAGCTATTCGGAGCTTTACGCACCGGTCGACCTCGATATCGGCCACTGCCGCCTGTCGGTGGCAGAACCGGTGGAAGGCAGCGAGGCCGCAGTGGGCCATGCAAGCCACCTGCGCATCGCCACCAAGTATCCCAACATCACCAGCCGCCACTTTGAACAAAAGGGCGTGCAGGCCGAATGCGTGAAGCTGAACGGCGCGATGGAACTCGCGCCTTCGCTGGGCCTTGCGGGGCGGATCGTGGACCTCGTCTCCACCGGGCGCACACTGAAGCAGAACGGTCTGGTCGAGAAGGACCGCATCATGGACATCAGCGCCCGGCTGATCGTCAACCGTGCCGCCTTGAAGACCGATGGCCGCGTGGCCGCGCTGGTCGAACGCTTTCGCGCCAATGCGGCAGAGGATGCCGCCTGATGCAGCGCCTCAAGACAACCGACCCCGATTTCGAGCGGCGCTTTGCCGCGATCGTGAATGACCGGCGCGAGAGCGACAATGACGTCAGCCGCGTGGTCAGCGATATCCTTGCGCGGGTGAAGACCGGCGGTGATGCAGCCCTGCGCCAGCTGACCGAGCGGTATGACCACCACGACCTTGGCAGTGATGGATGGTCTATCCCGGCAGCTGCCTGCAAGGCGGCTTACGAAGCGCTGGAGCCGAAACTGCGCGAGGCGCTGGACCTCGCCGCATCGCGCATCCGCGCCTATCACGAAGCGCAACTGCCCGAGGACCGCGACTATACCGATGCTGCCGGTGTCCGCCTCGGCGCGCGCTGGTATCCGGTGGACGCGGCGGGGCTTTACGTTCCCGGTGGACGCGCCGCTTACCCTTCCAGCCTGCTGATGAACGCGATCCCCGCCAAGGTGGCAGGGGTGGAGCGGCTGGTCGTCGCCACCCCAACCCCGCATGGCAAGGTGAACGAGCTGGTGCTCGCTGCTGCGCATGTTGCCGGAGTGGACGAAATCTGGCGCGTCGGCGGGGCACAGGCCGTGGCCGCCCTCGCCTATGGCACAGAGACGATCCAGCCGGTCGATGTCATCACCGGCCCGGGCAATGCCTTCGTCGCCGAAGCCAAGCGCCAGCTTTACGGCGTGGTCGGCATCGACATGGTGGCAGGGCCCAGCGAAATCCTCGTGATCGCAGACAACAAGTCCGATCCGGACTGGATCGCCGCTGACTTGCTCAGCCAGGCCGAGCATGACCCCACTTCGCAAAGCATCCTCATCACCGACGACGCAATCTTCGCCGAACAGGTCGAGGACGCGGTGGACGTGACCTGCGCCCAGCTCGCCACGCACGACACCGCGCGCGCCAGCTGGGACGATTACGGCGTCCTGCTGGTGGTGGAAGACCTGCTCGAGGAGGGCACCGCCCTCGCCAACCGCCTCGCCGCCGAACACGTCGAGCTGTCGGTCGATGATCCGCAAGGCTTTTTCGACAAGCTGCGCCACGCGGGCAGCGTGTTCCTCGGCCGCCACACGCCCGAAGCCGTTGGCGATTACGTTGCCGGCCCCAACCACGTACTGCCCACCGGCCGCCGCGCCCGCTTTTCCAGCGGCCTTTCCGTGCTCGACTTCATGAAGCGCACCAGTTTTCTGGGGCTGGACGAAGCGTCGCTCGGGAAAATCGGCCCCGCTGCCGTGGCGCTGGCCGAGATGGAGGGGCTTCCCGCTCACGCAAGATCCGTCGAGGTGCGCCTCAAATGACCAAGTCCGCCCGATCCACCGCGCGCTCTGCCGCGCGCCTCGCCGCCGTGCAGGCGCTTTACCAGCGCCATATGGAAGCCACGCCCACCGCCAAGCTGCTCGACGAATTCCACCAGCACCGGCTAGGCAAGGAGATCGAGGACGAGCAATATGCCGATGCCGAAGTCGAATTCTTCGATGACGTGGTGAGCGGCGTGATCGCCCGCGACGAGGAAATCGACGCGCTCGTCACCGCCAAGCTCGCCGAGGGCTGGACGCTGGCGCGGCTCGACAAGACGATGGTCCAGATCCTGCGCTGCGGCACCTACGAACTGCTCGCCCGCGCCGATGTGCCCAAGGCCACAGCGATCAGCGAATATGTCGACGTCGCCCACGCCTTTTTCGACGAGCGCGAGGCAAAATTCGTCAACGGCGTGCTCGATGCGATTGGCAAAGAGGTTCGGTGAGCCGCGAGGCTGACTTTATCCATTCCCTGCGGGCAATAGCCACGCATCCCGCTGCGCGCGGCCTGGCCGACGATTGTGCGGTGCTGGAACTGGGCAGCGAAACGCTGGTCCTCACGCATGACATGATGGTCGAGGGCACGCATTACCTCGCCGGGTCGGACATGGCCGATGTGGCGTTCAAGCTGGTGGCAGTGAACCTTTCGGACCTTGCGGCGAAGGGCGCAGAGCCTGTGGGCGTGCTGCTCGGCCATATGCTGGGTGAAGGTGACCATCGCTTTGCTGAAGGTCTAGCGGAAGTTCTCGCCGCTTACGACGTGCCGTTGCTGGGTGGAGACACCGTGTCCGGTGCTGGCCCCAAATCACACGGCATCACTGCGATAGGCCGCGCAACGCACACGCCCGTGCCCTCCCGCTCAGGCGCGCAGGTGGGCGATGCCCTCTACGTCACCGGCACGCTGGGCGCGGCTATGCTCGGGTTCGAGGCCTTGCGCGATGGGACCGGGGGCGATCATACGGCATATTCCCGCCCGATACCCCTCATTGCAGAAGGCAAGGCCCTCGCCCCGCATGTCACCGCGATGATGGATGTCTCGGACGGATTGCTGCTCGATACCTTCCGCATGGCCGAGGCAAGCGAAGTCTCCATCGCGATCAACAGCACCGCCGTGCCCGTAGCCGATCCCGCGCGCGCGCTCGACTGCATGCGCTGGGGCGATGATTACCAGCTGCTCTTCGCCCTGCCCGCAGGCGTGGAATCGCCCGTGCCCGCAACCCGCATCGGCAGCGTGGAACCGCGCGGATTTGCCCCGCTGTTCCTCGACAGGGAACCGCTGCTGAACCCCGAAGGCCTCGGCTACACCCACAAATAAGGTGCCATTGCGGGGATAACCGCCCTTTCCGCTTGCAATTGCGCCCATGGCAATTAGCCCTGTTGTCCTCAACACGGACCCGGGCAAACCGGGCCGTTTCCATTTTGGAGAGGGGGATTACGGGTCATGGACCTCGTTTTACTATCAATCATACTGGGCGGGCTGGCCGTCGTGTACGGCATTTTTACCAGCCGCCAGGTTCTCGGTGCTGACGCCGGGAACGAAAGAATGCAGGAAATTTCCGGAGCCGTTCAGGAAGGCGCACAAGCCTATCTGAACCGGCAGTACACCACGAGCGGCATGGTCGGCGTGGTTGTTGCCGTGCTGGTCGGCGTGTTCCTGGGTGTCATCCCGGCAGTTGGCTTCCTGATCGGTGCCGTGCTTTCGGGTGTGGCCGGTTATATCGGCATGAACATCTCGGTTCGCTCCAACGTGCGCACCGCAGCGGCTGCGGCCAAGGGCCTGCAACAGGGCCTGACCATCGCTTTCCGCGCTGGCGCGATCACCGGCATGCTGGTGGCAGGTCTCGCCCTGCTAGCCATCGCCGTGTTCTTCTATGTGCTGACCACCAGCATGGGCCTTGAAGCCAATAGCCGCACCGTGATTGACGGGCTTGTCGGCCTCGCCTTCGGTGCCTCGCTGATCTCGATCTTCGCGCGTCTCGGCGGTGGTATCTTCACCAAGGCTGCCGACGTGGGCGCTGACCTTGTCGGAAAGGTCGAAGCCGGTATCCCGGAAGACGATCCCCGCAACCCCGCCACCATCGCTGACAACGTGGGCGACAATGTGGGCGACTGCGCGGGCATGGCGGCTGACCTGTTCGAAACCTATGTCGTGACCGTGGGTGCCACCATGGTGCTCACCGCGCTGCTGCTGACCCAGCTGGGCGATTTGCTGATGCCGCTGATGGCTCTGCCGCTGCTGATTGGCGGTGCCTGCATCGTCACCAGCATCATCGGCACCTATTTCGTGCGCCTCGGCAATGGCACCAATGTGATGGGGGCCATGTACAAGGGCTTCATCGTCACCGCCGTGCTGGCCATTCCGCTGATCTGGTTTGCGGTCTCCTATGCCCTTGGCGGCGTGGGAACGGACATGAACACCGTCCTCAACCCGGGCACGGGCATGGTCGAATTCACCGGCCGTGACCTGTTCTACTGCTCGCTGATCGGCCTCGTGCTGACCGGCGTGATCATCTGGATCACCGAATACTACACCGGCACCAATTTCCGCCCGGTGAAGTCCATCGCCAAGGCATCGGAAACGGGCCACGGCACCAATGTGATCCAGGGTCTCGCCATCAGCCTGGAATCGACTGCCCTGCCGACCATCGTGATTATCGCGGCGATCATCGGGGCATACCAGCTGGCTGGCCTGATCGGCCTGGCATATGGCGCAACCGCGATGCTGGCGCTGGCCGGCATGGTCGTGGCGCTCGATGCTTATGGTCCGGTGACCGATAACGCCGGCGGCATCGCCGAAATGGCCGGTCTGGACGAAAGCGTCCGCGAAAAGACCGACCTGCTCGATGCCGTGGGCAACACCACCAAGGCCGTGACCAAGGGCTATGCCATCGGTTCGGCAGGGCTCGCAGCACTCGTGCTGTTTGCCGCTTACACCGCTGACCTCAGGGAATACTTCCCGACTGCTGACGTGAACTTCAGTCTCGAGAATCCCTATGTCATCGTCGGCCTGCTGCTCGGCGCGCTGCTCCCGTACCTGTTCGGTGCGATGGGCATGACCGCCGTGGGCCGCGCTGCGGGTGACGTGGTGAAGGACGTTCGCGAACAGTTCGCCGCCGATCCCGGCATCATGGCAGGCACCAGCCGCCCGAACTATGCCCGCACGGTGGACCTCGTGACCAAGGCAGCGATCAAGGAAATGATCATCCCCTCGCTGCTGCCGGTGCTCGCGCCGATCGTGGTGTATTTCGTGATCAACGGCCTTGCCGGTCAGGACAACGCCTTCGCCGCGCTGGGTGCGCTGCTGCTGGGCGTGATCGTGGGCGGCCTGTTCGTGGCGCTTTCCATGACTGCCGGTGGCGGTGCATGGGACAACGCCAAGAAATACATCGAGGACGGCAATCACGGCGGCAAGGGCTCCGAAGCCCACAAGGCCGCGGTGACCGGCGATACCGTTGGCGATCCCTACAAGGACACCGCGGGGCCTGCCGTGAACCCGATGATCAAGATCACCAATATTGTCGCATTGCTGCTGCTGGCAGCGCTGGCCGGGCACTAAGCCTTTAACCAGCCGACAGTTTTGGCGAAAGAACCCTGCCCGGACAATGCGTCCGGGCAGGGTTTTCTTTACCCTTTGCCTTAATCCTTCCTTGGGCCGCCCGCCCTTAGAAAATCCCTTCGGCAGCTTGGGGCTCGCCGCGGAAGGGTTAAGAAATCTTGGGCCAAAGTGTAAACGCACTGCCGCCGCGTGATGATGTTCGCGCGGCAGGCACCGCCAGCGGGGCGCAGTACCGCCCGCTCGGCAGCGTGCGCGCCATGGCATGGCAGGACATGCGCAGCCCGCAACAGATCGGCCGCTGGCAAGCCCTCGCCCGTTGCAGTGTGCAGCCCAATCCGTTCTGCGAGCACTGGTTCCTCCTGCCTTCGCTCGAGGCGCTGGACCCGCGCGGCACAGTGAAGCTGCTCTGCCTCGAGGTGGACGGGCAACTGGCCGGCCTCATGCCGCTATGCCGCCAGACGTCCTATTACGGCCATCCCCTGCCGCACATGCGCAACTGGCTGCATGCCAACGCCTTTTCCGGCCAGCCGCTGGTGGCCGCTGGCATGGAGGCGCTGTTCTGGCGCGAGGTGCTGGCCTGGTGTGACAGCCATGCTGGCACCAGCCTGTTCCTCCACCTCCAGCAACTGCCCGGAGACGGCGTGCAGCACGAAGCGCTCAAGCTGCTGGTGGCAAGCGAGGAACGCCCTGCCGCCACGGTGCTGGATGAAGCGCGGGCCATGCTCGCCACCAGCCTCGATGCCGAAACCTACCTTGGCCAGTCGCTGACCCAGAAGAAGCGCAAGGAACTGCGCCGCCAGCAGCGTCGGCTGGGTGAAGAGGGCGAGCTCGAAACCCGCCGCAGCCGCGATGCTCGCGGCGTGGACGAGTGGATCGAGGAATTTCTCGCTCTCGAAACCGCCGGCTGGAAGGGCCGCGCGGGTTCGGCACTTGCATCAGGCGATGCCACCGCAACCATGTTCCGCCAGACCATGCGGGCCGCTGCCGAACTGGGCAGGCTGGAGCGGCTCTCGCTCATGCTTGATGGCAAGCCTGTCGCCATGCTGGCAACCTTGCTGGCCGCGCCCGGTGCCTATTCCTTCAAGACCGCCTTTGACGAGGACTATGCCCGCTTTTCGCCCGGCGTACTCTTGCAGCTCGAGAACCTCGCGATCATCGGGGACCCGGAGATCGCCTGGGTCGATAGCTGCGCGGTCGAGGACCACAAGATGATCGATCACCTGTGGCGCGAGAAGCGCCGCATGGCGTCCCATTCGATTGGCATCGGCGGAGGCGTGCGGCGCAGCATCTTTGGCCAGCTCGCCCGCCATGAAACCGGGAAACAGCCACGGGGGATCACGTGACCATACAAGACAAGAGGGCGCTTCGCCCTGCTCCCGGAGGGACGCGGATGTTTCCTACCAATTCCAAAGCCGATTTCGCTGCTTCCTATCCCGAAGGTGCGCACAAGCTGAAGCACGGGCTGGACCAGCATCCGCTGATGGACCTGGAAATGCTTGCCCAGCTGGGCGAACTGCTTCCCGAAAGCAGCATCGAGTATAATCGTGGTGACTTGCCCGTTGGCGTCGAAGGCAAGCCGGGTGCGACCGGCCTCACCATCGGCGAGACGATCCGCAATATTGCCAAGGCCAACAGCTGGGCGGTGCTCAAGAACATCGAACAGGAAGCCAGCTATCGTCGGCTGCTGGAGGAACTGCTCGACGAACTGCGCCCGCTGATAGAGCCGCGCACGGGCAGGATGATGAAGCTTCAGGGGTTCATCTTTATCTCGAGCCCCCATGCCGTGACCCCGTATCACTTCGATCCCGAGCATAACATCCTGCTGCAGCTGCGCGGTTCCAAGACGATGACGATCTTCCCGGCAGGGTCCTCGCGCTATGCCGCTGATACGGTGCATGAGCAGTACCACCTTGGCGGCGCGCGCGAGCTCAAGTGGCAGGAGGAATTCGCCGAGGAAGGCATGCCGTTCTCCATCGCTCCGGGTGAAGCGCTATACGTGCCTGTCATGTCTCCGCATCATGTGAAGAACGGGCCGGAGCCGTCCATCTCCTTTTCCATCACATGGCGCAGCGAGTGGAGCTTTGCCGAGGCAGATGCCCGTGCTCTCAATGGTTTGCTGCGGAAATGGGGCTTTGATCCCAAGCCGCCAAAGCGATGGCCGGGGCGCAACACCGCAAAGGCAATCGCCTGGCGTGTCCTGCGCCGGCTGCCGGGCGTGGATTGACGAAAGCGCTCTCGCCGCCCATGGGCGGGACAATGGATAGTAATACCAAAACGACTCCGACGCCCGAGCAGCTGGTGGCTGACCTGATGGTCCTGCTCGACCTGCAGCCCAAGGGCGGTGATGCCTTTGTCGGCCCGAAGCATCCGGATGGCAGCGGCCGTGTCTTCGGCGGCCAGGCGATCGCACAGGCCCTTGGCGCGGCGCGGCGCACGGTGCCCGAAGATCGCTTCACCCATTCGCTGCATGCCTATTTCCTGCGGCCGGGAAGCGACGATCACCCGATCGAATTCCGCGTGAAGCGCGATCTTGACGGGCGCAGCTTTTCCAACCGCAGGGTGGTGGCAAGCCAGCAAGGCGAAGCGATCCTCAACCTTACCGCCAGTTTCCAGGCACCGCAGGAGGGCCTCTACCACCAGCATGCCGAGATGCCGGATGTCCCGCCGCCCGAAGAGCTGCGGTCCGATGCCGACATCCGCCGCGAAATGGCCGAGCACCTGCCCGATGGTCCGATCAAGCAGCTGGCCTTGCGCCCTCGCCCGATCGATTTCCGCTCGGTCGAACCGCGGGACTGGCTCGATCCGCAGGAACGCCCGCCGCGCGCGCATTGCTGGTTCCGCACCGTTGCCAGCCTGCCCGATTACCGGCCGATCCACCGCTCGGTGCTCACCTATGCGAGTGATTTCCAGCTGCTTTCCACCGCCATGCAGCCGCACGGCCTGTCGATGATCAAGGGCGAGATCAAGGCCGCCAGCCTCGATCATGCGCTGTGGTTCCATGACGATTTCCGCGTCGACGACTGGTTGCTCTACGTCACCGACAGCCCCTGGTCCGGCCTTGCACGCGGTTTCGGACGCGGGCAGATCTTTACCCGCGATGGCCGCCTTGTCGCCAGCGTGACGCAGGAAGGCATGATGCGCCCGGTCAAGGGCAAGGGCTGAGCCGGCTCAATCCCCACTGCCTGCGTGGTAGAAATCATAGATCGCCTGCGCCACGCTTTCTGACACACCGGGCGCGCGCTTGAGATCATCGAGTGCCGCTGCGCGCACCTTGCTTGCGGTGCCGAAATGCAGCAGCAGCGCGCGCTTCCTGGCAGGGCCGATGCCGGGAATCTCGTCCAGCGGCGATGCCGTGATCGCGCGGCTGCGCTTGGCCCGGTGCGCGCCGATGACATAGCGGTGCACTTCGTCGCGCAGGCGCTGGAGGTAGAACAATACGGGCGAATTGGTGGGCAGCATTTTCTCGCGCCCGTCAGGGAAGTGGAACACCTCGCGCCCCTCGCGCCCGTGATGCGGCCCCTTGGCGATGGCGATGAGCGGAACGTCCTCGATGCCGAGTTCCTCCAGCGTATCGCGCACCGCGCTCATCTGCCCCTTGCCGCCATCGATCAGCACCAGATCGGGCCACACGCCCTGCTTCTCGCGGTCCGGGTCCTCCTGCATCGCGCGACTGAAACGCCGCTGCATTACCTCGCGCATCATGCCGAAATCATCGTTCGACTGCGCGGTCTTGATGTTGAACTTGCGATACTGGTTCTTGATGAAGCCTTCCGGCCCCGCCACCACCATTGCACCCACCGCCTTCGCGCCCTGGATATGGCTGTTGTCATAAACTTCGATCCGCGCGGGCACTTCTGCCAGCTCGAGGAAGTCGGTCATCTCGCGCATGATCTTTGCCTGCGTGCCGCTTTCGGCCAGCCTGCGATCGAGCGCTTCAACGGCATTGCGGCTGGCCTGTTGCATCAGCTTGCGCCGCTCGCCGCGCTGGGGGATCGATATCTCGACCTTGCGCCCCGCCAGTTCGCCGAACGCCTGCTCCAGCAATTCCTGCTCGGGCAATTCGCGATCAACAAGGATGGTGCGCGGCGGCGGCACTTCTTCATAGAATTGCGCCAGCACGCGGGCGAGCACTTCGGCTTCCTCCACCTCCTTCGTATGTGTGGGAAAGAAGGCGCGATGTCCCCAGTTCTGCCCGCCGCGTACGAAGAAGCCCTGGATGCCGACCTGCCCGCCCTTGGCAGCGAGTGCGAAAACGTCCGCATCGCCCACGCCTTCTGCATTCACCGCTTGCGAACCCTGGATGAAGGTCGCGGCGCGCAGCCGGTCACGCAGCATCGCGGCAGTCTCGAAATCGAGGTCCTCCGCAGCCTTCTGCATCTGCGCTTCGATGGTCTTCTGCACCGTGTCGGACTTGCCAGAGAGGAACTGTTTCGCCTGCTTCAGCAGCTCGTCATATCCGTCCTTGTCGATGCGGCCCACGCAAGGCGCAGAACAGCGCTTGATCTGGTAGAGCAGGCACGGCCGGTCTCGCCGTTCAAAAAAGCTGTCTGTACAGGATCTTAGAAGGAAGAGTTTCTGCAGCGCGTTAATTGTCGTGTTGACCGATCCGGCGCTTGCGAAGGGGCCGTAATAGTTACCCTTGGCCTTCCTTGCCCCGCGATGTTTCATGATCCGCGGATAGTCATGCCCTTCGCGCAGCAGGATGAAAGGAAAGCTCTTATCATCGCGCAATAACACGTTGTAAGGCGGGCGAAATCTCTTGATGAACTGCGCTTCCAGAAGGAGCGCCTCGGCCTCGCTATTGGTCGTGACGATTTCCATCGCGCGGGTCTGCGACACCATGCGCTGCAGGCGGTTCGTCAGGTTCGCCACCTGCGTGTAATTGCTGACGCGGTTCTTCAACGCGCGCGCCTTGCCCACGTAAAGCACATCACCCCGCGCATCGAGCATGCGGTAAACGCCCGGGCTGGGCTTCAGCGTCTTCACCACATTGCGAATGGCTTCCACGCCAGCCTGCAGGTCCGGCTGGCTGCTGCCACCGCGCACGGTATAGGTGGCGCGCTCCTCGTTGAAGCGCTCCTCCCCTCGCGGGTCATGCGGTGATCCTGCCGGTGTGCGGGCCATGGCATGGGAGATAGGATGCAACGGGGCGATACTCAATCGCGCCCGCGCCTCAATCCCCGCCGACAGAACGAGGCGTAAACCGCCCGCTAGGGGCTTTCACGGCCTGTAATCCGATCTGCACCGTCCGTCCTTGAAGCCATGATGAAGCAGGAACTTGAACATACGCAGACCACAGGCGGGGGCTTCCTCGGCTGGCTGGGCTTTGGTCGCCATGACGATAGTGCCGTAGCGGCGCAGGAATATGGCAAGGACATGGTGAAGCAAGCGCGGACCGCCCTGATGCAGCGCATATCGGCCTTCCTCCTCGACAACGGGCTGGAGGTCACTGCGCAGAACCTGACCACAGCGCACAGCGTCTTTACCGGGCTCAACCCCGGCCTCAAGCGGCGCATCGATCGCCTGGCCGAGGAAGGCCAGCCGGTCACCCAGGCATGGCTCGATCTTGCCACAGCATCCGATGGCGAGCGGGACGACAAGGCGGTGGACAAGCTGGTCGACCGGCTCGAACAGGGTATCGCCGACTTCTCGCGCACCACCGCCGATGCGCGCAACGCGACAAGCGAATATGGCGAGGCGCTGGAGCAGCATGTCGACCATCTCCAGGCTGTGCCCGATGCGGGTCACCTCCTCACCGACCTTGCCGAATATGCCAGCGCCATGCTCGAACGTTCGCGCAAGGCCGAGGAGCAGCTGCGCCAGAGCGAGGAAGAGGCTGCATCCTTGCGCCGCAACCTTGACCGGGCGCGCCGCGATGCCGAGATCGACTTCCTCACCGGCCTGCCCAACCGCCGCGCCTTCGAAGCCTATCTCGAAAAGCAATATCGCGAGGCGAAGTCCGCCGTCGAACCGCTGAGCGTGGCCTTTTGCGATATCGACCACTTCAAGCTGGTCAACGACACGCACGGCCACGAGGCGGGCGACCGGATCATCTGCATTGTCGCCAAGACGCTCGCGCAGATCTCCGACGACAAGTGTCACATCGCCCGCCACGGCGGAGAAGAATTCGTGATGTTGTTCCGCGGTGCGACTGTCGATGATGCCTGCGCCAAGCTGGACGAAGCGCGCGAAATGCTCGCCAAGCGCAAGCTGGTGAACCGCCGTACGCAGCAACCCTTCGGCCAGGTCACCTTCTCTGGCGGCGTTGCCAATGTCTTCGGCTATGACACGCCCGGAGAGGCGCTCGCGGCGGCCGATGCGGCGCTTTACGAGGCCAAGGAAGGCGGCAGGAACCGCATCTGCAAGGCGTGATCGCGGTTGGCACCGCGCGCGTTCACCCCTAACGCGGGAGCCATGAGCGACAGCTTCGATGCAATCATTCTCGGCGGCGGGGCGGCAGGCCTGTTCTGCGCGGCCCAGGCGGGCCAACGCGGGCGCAATGTGCTGGTGCTGGAGCGCGCCGAGAAGGTCGGCAAGAAGATCCTGATTTCGGGCGGCGGACCGGGCAACTACCTCTCGGCCAACCCGCATTTCTGCAAGTCCGCACTGAGCCGCTATCGCCCGCGCGATTTCCTCGCACTGATGGAAAAGCACGACATCGCCTGGCACGAAAAGACGCTGGGCCAGCTGTTCTGCGATGGAAGCGCGCGGCAGGTCGTGGATATGCTGCTGGAAGAATGCGCGGCAGGCCCCGGCAAGGTCACCATCCGCTGCAATGAAGAGGTGAGCGAGGTCGCCCGTGACGGGGCGCAGTTTACCGTGACCACCCAATATGGCCAGTTCACTGCACCGAAGCTGGTGATCGCCACCGGCGGCCCCTCGATCCCCAAGATGGGCGCGAGCGATTTTGCTTACCGGCTGGCGCGGCAATTCGGCCTCAAGGTGGTCGAACCGCGCCCCGCTCTCGTCCCGCTGACGCTGGGCGGCGAGGAGGTGCTGTTTCGCGAGCTGTCTGGTGTGGCAGCGCCAGTGGAAGCCAAGGCTGGCAAGACGACGTTCCGCGAGGCGGCCCTGTTCACCCATAAGGGCCTGTCAGGCCCGGCAATCCTGCAGATATCGAGCTACTGGAAGCCGGGCGAGCCCGTGCTGATCGATTTCACCCCGGGTGAAACGCCAGACTGGCTTGTGGATGCCAAGCGGGCGCGGCCATCTGCTACCCTGCGTTCGATCCTGCGCGAGCAACTGCCCGCAAGGCTCGCCGATGTGCTGGGCGAGCAGCTCGGCGTGGAAGGCGACCTCGGCAATATCCCCGACAAGGCGCTGCGCGCGGCGGGACAGCGGCTGAAGCGCTGGGAATTCCACCCCAACGGAACCGAGGGCTTCGCCAAGGCCGAAGTCACTGCAGGCGGCATCTCGACCGCCGAACTGTCATCGCAAACGATGGAAGCAAAGAAGCTCCCCGGCCTCTACGCCATCGGCGAGGCAGTGGACGTCACCGGCTGGCTGGGCGGGTACAACTTCCAATGGGCCTGGGCGAGTGGCTATGCGGCGGGGCAAGAACTTTAGCCGAACAGACCCATCTGGCGCTGCGACCCGAGTCTAACCTATCGTGACGCGAACCGGTCGCGTCAGCGACCGCAAGGCCGACCGGCCGCCCGCAGGTGCCCCGCAGCGCAGCGGAGGGAGACGCACCGAGGATGCCCGCCCGGATGGGCGGGCGAAACTCAAAAGAGCTTACGGAACTCGATCTCGAAGCTGCGGCCTTCTGGATCGATCAGGAACGGCTGGTAGCGGATCGGCACGGTGCCGGTGCTGTCCGTCACGCGCTGGCGCGCATCGAAGATGTTGTCGACAGAGAAGGCGATACGCGTCCCGTCGAGGAAGGGCACCGCTTCCACCAGACCACCGCGCTGGTCGAGATCGGCAAACACGCGGATATCGAAGGTGACATAATCGCCAAAGTTCAGGTCCGTGCTGCCTGCAAGCCCCGTGCCCGCGAGGGTGGAGGAGCCCGTGTAGCGCCCGCTCACGAACATGCCGAAGCCGTTATAGAAAGTACCCAGCCGCATGTTGGCAGAGTGCTTGGGCTGGTTGCTGTCTCCGTTGAGCAAGTCGAGCACGGGAACGCCCGGCGCGATCAGCGCGGTGTTTTCCAGCTCCAGCGTATATTGCAGGTTGAGGAACCAGCGCCCGCCGGAACCGCCACCGCCGCGTCCGCCCATGAACGGCAGGCGCATGCCCGGACCGCCGCCGCCACCGGCAGCCGGAGGACCACCCGCGCCGGGGCCTTCCCCGCTACAGAAACGTTCCTTCAGCTGGGCCACGCGTTCGGCATCGATGGTGCCATCTTCATTGGTCAGCCGCTCGAGCATCTGCGGCGGCACCTGCAATGCGTCCTCGCCCGGTTCCTCGCCGCGAGCGCGGGCATCGGCCAGCAGCGTCAGGCGGCGCACCAGCTCCGCATTATCGAGCGTGCAGAAGCTCTCGCGCATCTGCTGGAACATGGCCGGATTGCCTCCGCCACCACCAAAACCCTGACCGGCTGCGGGAGGACCTTCGGCATTACAGATGCGATCGCGCATGGCAGTGAATTCCGCCTCGTCGATCACGCCGTCATCGCCGGCAATCGCGCGCAGCATCTGCGGCGGGATGTTCATCGGCTGGCCGTCTGCGCCAATCGGCGGCGGACCGCCGGTTTCGGCGGCCTGCAGGACCTGGTTGAACTGGCGCCGCAGCGTGGCCTGGTCTGCCCCGCAGAATGAGGCCTGCATCTGGGCGAAGCGTTCGGGATCGCCGCCACCGGCGGGCGGGCCGGACTGCTGGCCAGCGCCCATCGCACCGCCCGCGAACTGGGCCGGACCACCGCCGCCGCCATTGCCTCCGCGCGAACCGCCGCGTTCTTCTTCGGCATCATTCCCGCCGATCTGGCCGTTGAAGTTGAGGCCGAACTGCAGCCGCTCCTGTTTCGTCGAAGCATAGGTGATCGGGCGCTGGTCCAGCTGTACCAGCTGGCCGGTGGCATCGCGCGTCACCCGGTCCGGGAAAGCCGCTTCGATCGCCGGGGTCAGCGCCGGGAAGCCGGTGGCGACATCGCTGGAGGAATTGCGGAAATAGTCGACCGACACGCGGCCGCGATCCATGAACGGCAGTTCCCACTGCACGCCGAATTTCCAGTCGCTCTGGTTCTGCTTGGGCAGGAACGGATTGCCGCCCGAAATGACCGTGGCGAGCACCGTCTCGTTATTGGTGAGATCGAACACCGGCACGTTGAAGGTCGCGACTTCAGGGTTGCCCAGCTGGCTGAGCGAGGGAGCAGCATCGCGGTTGAGATAGGTGACGTTGAAGGTCAGCGCGTCGGTCAGCCCCCAGGTTACGCCCGTGTTCCACTCATACAGCGTGCCGAAATCGGAAAGGTGATCCACGCCGCCGCTGAAGTTGAGGCTGATATCGCCCACCGCGCCGCCAAACGCCGCATCGCGACTGGTCAGTGGTATGCCAAGGTTCATTCCGCCGCTCACCCTTCCACGGGTAAGCTGGGTCTGCAGACCGGGGTTGCGCGTGTCCTCGCTCTCGATGCGGTTCCAGCGATAGCCGCTCGACAGGGTCAGCGTGACATCGCCGGCAGGCAGGTAAAGCGGCATGGTGTTGCCGGTAACCAGCGCATTGGCGGTGTAAGTCTTGGTGAATGCCTGTTCGAAACCGGCATCGGCAAAGGGGCCAAGGTCAGCATCCAGCGCCAGGTCGCCCGCCAGCGCGGCATCTTCCAGCGCCGTGGTGTCGAGCCTGATCTGCGAGAAACTGCGGGACTTGCTGATGGTGCCGTCCACTGTTCCCGTAACGTCCCAGTCACCCAGGGCGAGGCTGAGCGTGGAAGCGCTGGACCAGTCCTGGCTGCGGCTGTCGAAAGTGAGCGGATCGCCTTCGTTGAATGTGCGCAGCGCGGTGTTGCCCGCCGGATCGGTGAGGAAGACCGTGTCGAGCCCCTGCAGGCTGAAGCTGTCGCTGCGCTCGTAAGTGCCGTTGACCGACAGCGAATTGCCCGGGCCAAGCGTGGTGGTCCAGTTGACCGTGCCTTCCAGCCCGGCGGTGTCGCTGCGCAAGCTGCGGAAAGCCGCCGGATCGGGGTCAGTCGGATAGGTCGGCACGGTGGATTGCACCACGCCGCGCTCCGCCTCTGTCAGCAGGCTGGAGTTGTCCCACTCGACATTGATGTTGAGGCGCGACGGGCCATCGATGCGCAGGTACGTGCCCTCCACTTCCTGCGAGGAGAAGCCGCCCCTGAAGGGCTGGCCATATTCCATCTCGATCTCGCGGCTGGAATAATTGTCCTTGAGGATGATGTTGACCACGCGCTGGTCCGGCGAATAGCCATATTGCAGCGCCACTTCCTCCGGGAAGACCTCGAATTTCTCGATCGCTTCGGGCGGGTAGCTGCGCAATTCGCGCGGGGAGGATATCCGCACGCCATTGACCAGCAGGATCGGGAAGCCGCCACCGCCGCGGCCACGCGCGCTCGAGACCTGCGGCCCCAGCTGTTCGAGCAGTTCTGCGATCGAGCCCGCGCCATAGGCAGCGATATCCTCGGAATCGAGCTCGAGTATGGGGGGCTGCGGAGCATCGACCTGGCCGGCCAGCCGCGCGCCAAGGACAAGGATCGTATCCTCGTCATACGTATCGGCATCTTCGGGTGGCTGCGGCTGCGGAGGGGCGTCTGCTTGCGCGCTCAGGTCAGCAGAGGCAGGGGCTTGCTGAGCCAGCGCCGCGGAGGCGGGAGCAAATGCAAGGCCGATGGCGAGGGCTGAAAGGCTCGCAGAGCTGAACAATCGCAAATACTTCACTCCAGTTGAAAGTCACGCTTGCCCCTCTGGCGGCCATATGTGTCGCAGTGCACAATCGAACAAGCCACATAGGGTAATAAAATGTCGCAAATGTATCGCGCATGTCCGGAAACTGCTGCATCGGCCCCGGATTGCCAGAATCGCGCCGAGTCTTCCCTTTTGCGCCGCCCGGGGCTATGGCGCGCGGCAATGAACAAAACTGAAAACGGAATGCATGTTTAATGGCTAAAGAAGAACTCCTCGAAATGCGCGGCAAGGTGGTGGAACTGCTGCCGAACGCGATGTTCCGGGTTGAGCTTGAAAATGGTCATGAAGTCCTCGGCCATACGGCAGGGCGCATGCGCAAGAACCGCATCCGCGTGCTGGTGGGGGACGAGGTGCTGTGCGAACTCACCCCCTATGACCTGACGAAGGCGCGCATCACCTATCGCTTCATGCCGGGCCGCGGCGGCCCCGGTCCGCAATCCTGAGTGATAGTGCGGGCATGGCCCCGCCCCAACTCATCCTCGCATCAGCCAGCCCCCGACGGCGTGAACTGCTGGAACGGCTGGGCATTGCTGCGGATGCAGTGGCTCCTGCCGATATCGACGAGACCCCGCAAAAGGGCGAGCTTCCCCGTGACTATGCATTGCGCATGGCGCGCGAGAAGGCGCAGGCGGCTGCTTCCGCCGATGGACATGTGCTGGCTGGGGACACGGTCGTCGCTTGCGGGCGGCGCATCCTGCCCAAGGCAGAGGACGAGGCGACCGCGAAGTCATGCCTCGAACTGTTGTCCGGCCGTCGCCACCGCGTGTTTTCGGCCATCGCGCTGCTGTCACCCGACGGCACCATGCGCGAAAGGCTGAGCGAAACCTCGGTGCGCTTCAAGCGCCTCTCTGCAGAAGAGATCACCGATTACCTCGCCAGCGGCGAATGGGACGGCAAGGCCGGTGGCTATGCCATCCAGGGCCGCGCCGAGGGCCTGATCGCGTGGATCGAAGGCAGCCATTCTGCCGTCGTCGGCCTGCCGCTGTTCGAAACCCGCGCGCTGCTGAAAGCTGCGGGGTTCTCTCTTGGCTGATCTGCCCACCCCCAACCCCTCCCGCAAGCGGGAGGGGAGCGAGACTTGCCGAACCGCAGGTGAGGCTAGTCGCAGCGGGGTGGGGCTGTGACCTGGTTGGTCGAGCAAGGCATCGGCGAGGAGCGCGCGCTGCTTGTCGAAAACGGCCGTGCGATTGCCGCGAAGGTGCAATGGCCCGATGAACTGGTCGCCGGTGCGGTTCTCGAAGGCATCCTCGTCGCGCGGGCAAGGAACTCGCCGCGCGGGCGCGCCCTTTTTGCAGGCGGGGAGGAAGCGCTGGTCGACAAGCTGCCGCGCGATGCCAGCGAAGGCGCACAAATGCGCTTCGAGATCACCCGCGGCGCGGTGGGAGAGGCTGCACGGCGCAAGCTGGCACAGGCCCGCCCCACCGATGCGCCCGAACGCCCTGCCATGCCGCTGGCGGGAAAGCTGGGCGCCCGCGTGGTCCGCCGCTTTCCCGACAACCTGTGGGAGGAAGTGCTCGACGAATGCTGGAGCGGGATCGTCGATTTTTCCGGCGGATCGCTGCATTTCAGCCCGACGCCGGCGATGGTGGTGGTCGATATCGACGGCACAATGCGCCCGCGTGACCTGGCGCTGGCCGCCGTCCCTGCCCTCGCCCGCGCGATCGCCCTGTTCGACCTTGGCGGCGTGATCGGCGTGGATTTCCCCACCTTGCAGGCGAAGGATGACCGCAAGGCGGTGGATGCCGCGCTGGGCGTGGCACTGGCCGATTGGGACCATGAGCGCACCGCGATGAACGGTTTCGGCTTCGTGCAGCTGGTGGCGCGGATGGAAGGGCCTTCGCTGCTTCATCGCACCCGCTTCCAGCGCGCTGCGGCTGCTGCGCGGCTGCTCCTGCGCAGGGCAGAAGACGTTCCCGGTGCGGGCGCAGTGTTGCTTACCGCCCATCCGGCCGTGATTGCCTGCCTTGCCGAGGACTGGTTGGCGGAACTCAAACGCCGCCTTGGCCGCGATGTGTTGGTCAAGGCCGATGCTGCCCTTGCACTCGAATCGGGTTTCGCGCAGGCAGTGCCAGCATGAGCCAGACGAAGAAATGCCCCATCTGCAGGAAGCCGCGCACAGAGGAATTTGCGCCCTTCTGTTCCAGCCGCTGCAAGGATCGTGACCTCGCCCGCTGGTTCAATGACGACTACGCCGTCCCCGGCGATCCGGTGAATCCTGAAGATATTGCGCAAGAGGATTAGAAAACCCCCTTGCCAAGCGGTTCATGCTTCGCCATAGCGCCGCTTCCAACCGCTCGCCGGTCCCGTCAAAAGGATCGTCGCCGAAGCGAAGCCCGGGTAGCTCAGTGGTAGAGCAGGCGATTGAAAATCGCCGTGTCGGTGGTTCGACTCCGCCCCTGGGCACCACTTTTGTTATTGGTGGTTACGCAGCCCCATCCGGGGCTGCATCCTCAGTGCTGTTCCCTCCGTCCTTCGGACTGCGGGGCACTTGCGGGGCGGCCGGTCGGCCTTTGACTGCCGTGACCAGGAACAGTGGCGCGACCTGATTGGCCAGCAATGGTCGCTAAGCCGAAGGCTGAAAGGAGATTACTCCCCTTCAGCTGGCTGTCCGGGAACTTCGCCGTTGGGATCGTTCGCCACCAGCTGGGCGACCTGTTCGTAAACTTCCGCGTTCTGTTCCATCTGTTCCTTCACGCCGGGGTTCTGCGAGCCCACGTCACGGAAGAAGCTGGCTGCATCGGCGAGAAGCTTGGCGCCCAGTTCGGAATTGGTCGGCATGGTGGTTATCTCCGTTCAAGAGGTGCGCGCGAGCATGACCCGGCCCTGCGAAAATGCAGGGCGGATCGGCCGTATTGCCGTTTGGGTCCTAAGGCTTGCGCAATGGGTGATGCCATCAACCTAGTGGCAAAGACCCGTCCCGCAACCGCCAATCCTGCAATTTTTAGTGCATGTGCGGGGTTTCCGCCCCTTTCGGCACGCGAATGCTGGCCACCAGGCGGCGGACATCGGGCGGCGTGGGCGCGGTCATCTTCGCGACGGTGATGGCCACGGCGAAATTGATCACCATGCCGATCACGCCGATCCCTTCCGGAGAAATGCCCAACAGCCAGTTCGCCTCGACATTGCTTTCGGGCGCCCACAGCTTGAACCAGCCGATGTAGAGAAAGGTGAAAGCCAGCCCGCTCACCATGCCCGCGATCGCGCCTTCGCGGTTCATCCACTTGGTGAAGATGCCGAGGAAGATTGCCGGGAACAGGCTCGCCGCAGCAAGCCCGAAGGCGAAGGCCACCACCTGCGCCACCCAGCCGGGCGGATAAACGCCGAGGTATCCTGCCACAAGGATCGCCGCCGATGCCGCCACGCGCGCCGCCAGCAACTCTCCCTTCTCGCTGATATTCGGGCGGAAGGTCTTCTTCAGCAGATCGTGGCTGACCCCGGCGGAGATCACCAGCAGCAAGCCCGCCGCTGTCGATAACGCCGCTGCCAGCCCGCCTGCGGCCACCAGCGCGATCACCCATCCCGGCAATTGCGCAATTTCCGGATTGGCGAGCACCATGATGTCGCGGTCGACATAGACCTCGTTCTCGCCCGGCGGCGTGGCGTTCTCTGTCAGCCGTTCTCCCGACGGGCCGCGTTCCTCGGTATAAACCGGCGCGCCGACTATTGCATCGCCGCTGCGATACTGCATCACCCCGTCGCCATTCCTGTCGCGGAAGGCGATCAGGCCGTTGTCCTCCCAGTTGGTGAACCATTCGGGTGCTTGCGAATAAGGCGTCTCGTTCACCGTCTCGACGAAATTCAAGCGGGCGAAGGCCCCCACGGCAGGCGCGGTGGTATAGAGCAGCGCGATAAACACCAGCGCCCAGCCCGCGCTGCGCCGCGCGTCCGATGCCTTGGGCACGGTGAAGAAGCGCACGATCACGTGCGGCAGGCCCGCCGTGCCGATCATCAGCGCAGCGGTAATGCAGAACACGTCGATGGTCGACTTGCTGCCATCGGTATAGGCGGCAAAGCCCATGTCCTGCAGCACCAGGTCGAGCTTTTGCAGCACATACATGCCGCTGCCATCGTTCACCTCGCTGCCCAGCCCCAGCGCGGGGATCGGGTTGCCGGTGATCATGAAGCTGATGAAGAACGCGGGCACGAGGTAGGCGAAAATCAGCACGCAATATTGCGCCACCTGCGTATAGGTGATGCCCTTCATGCCGCCGAGAACGGCGTAAACGAAGACGATCGCCATGCCGATGATCACGCCCAGCGTCACGTCCACGTCAAGGAAGCGCGAGAAGACGATGCCCACCCCGCGCATCTGGCCCGCGATATAGGTGAAGCTGATGAAGATCAGGCACACCACCGCCACCACGCGCGCGGCCTTGCTGTAATAGCGCGCACCGATAAAATCAGGCACGGTGAACTCGCCGAATTTCCTGAGGTAAGGTGCCAGTAGAAGCGCCAGCATCACATAGCCGCCGGTCCAGCCCATCAAATAGACGCTGCCGTCATAGCCCGAAAAGGCGATGATCCCGGCCATCGAGATGAAGCTCGCCGCGCTCATCCAGTCGGCTGCTGTGGCCATGCCGTTGACCACCGGGTTCACCCCGCCGCCCGCGACATAGAAATCGGACGTGGACGCCGCGCGGCTCCAGATCGCAATGCCGATATACAGGGCGAAGCTCAGCCCGACGAAGATGTAGATGAGGGTTTGCGTGTCCATCAGGCCAAACCCCTACCGTCATTCCCGCGAAGGCGGGAATCCAGTTGCAGACATGGACCAAGTGGCTTCTGGATCCCCGCCTTCGCGGGGATGACGGGCTGATGGACAAGGCGCTCAGTCATCATCGCTCAGCCCGTACTTCCGCTCGAGGCGGCGCATGGCGAAGGTGTAGACGAAGATCAGCGCGATGAAGACGTAGATCGAGCCTTGCTGCGCGAACCAGAAGCCCAGAGGATATCCGCCGATCATGAACTGATCGAGCCAGTCGCGAAACAGGACCCCGGCGCCGAAGCTGACCGCGAACCAGATCGCGAAAAGCACGGTCAGCAGCTTCAGATTGGCTTTCCAGTAGGCGTTGCTGTGTGCGGATTCGCCGGTTTCGGCGTCGTTCTCGGTTTCGTTCATTCGCTAAACAGATGGTCGCTTGAACAAGCTGATCGCGCTCACCACAATTGTGGTTACCGACCAGGGCCCAAGCTTCCCATCCCCTCCCATTGTGTTCTACTGCGGGAGTGTAACGAAGCCGACCGGCCCGACAAGACGCAAAACAGGATACCCACACATGGCCCGCATTCTCGTCCTTTACTACTCCTCCTATGGTCACAACTCGCAGATGGCGGAAGCCGTCGCTGCTGGCGTTCGCGAAGCAGGCCACGAGGCCGATATCCGCCGCGTGCCCGAAACCGCGCCGGAGGAAATCGTCAAGAACTTCGGCTTCCAGCACAATGAGAACCACCCCGTGATCGAAAGCCCGGATGCCGTGGCTGAATATGATGGCGTGGTGCTGGGCGCGCCGACGCGCTTTGGCCGCATTCCCAGCCAGATGGCGAGCTTCCTTGATACCTGCGGCGGGCTGTGGGCATCGGGCGCGATGATCGGCAAGGTCGGCGCGGCCTTCTCTTCCAGCAATTCGCAGCATGGCGGCAGCGTGCCCACGCTGTTCGACCTCATCACCAACATGCTGCACTTCGGCATGACCATCGTCGGCCTCGACTATGGCTTCGAAGGGCAGAACGGCGCTGACGAGGCTAAGGGCGGCAGCCCCTATGGCGCAACCACCATCGCCGGGCCGGACGGCAGCCGCCAACCGCATGCGGACGAGATCGCAGGTGCGAAATATCTTGGCGCGCGTGTAGCGAATACCGCTGCCAAGCTGGCCGCCTGATCAGATCGCACCAGCTGCGCACCTCGCCGGAGACCTGACAGATGAGCCTGTTCGACAGATTGCCATCCCGTCTTCGGCGGCCCGCGCAACTGGAATGGCGCAAATTCCGTTCCGGCGGCTATTTCGCGCTCAATGATCTTGATCGCAAGCTGGAGAAATATTGCGATTGGCGCGACGGGTTCTTCGTCGAACTGGGCGCGAATGACGGGCAGACCCAGTCCAACACGCTGCATTTCGAACTGGCGAAAGGCTGGCGCGGCGTTCTGATAGAGCCGATCCCGCACCGCTTCGTGGAATGCCTGCGGCTGCGCGGCGAGAGGAGTGCGGTGTTCTGCGCGGCCTGCGTTCCCTTCGATCATGACGGGCAATGGGTGCCGATGCGCTATGCGGACCTGATGACCACGTCCGACACGCTCACCACCCTGCGCGACCAGGACCAGCATTTGCAGAAGGCAGAAGGCCATTTCGACAGCGCCGAAAGCTATGAATTTGCAGCAAAGGCGCGCACCATCACCTCCATCCTCGACGAGGCGGAAGCGCCGGAATCGATCGATCTCCTCTCGCTCGACGTCGAAGGTGCCGAACTGTCCGTGCTGCGCGGACTTGATACGGGCAAGTACAGCTTCCGCTACATGCTGATCGAAACCGCAGAGATTGCTGCGGTGGAGGCCGAGCTGACCGGCTATCACGTGATCGACCAGTTCAGCGCGCACGATTACCTGCTGGCGCCCAAAGAGGGCTGAGTATCCGGCTTGGCAGGCGAAAAAGGCACGGCTGTGGCCGCTGCGTGTCACCGTGCAAGATAGCTGCCGCAGTTCGGACGCAAGACCGCAATCAATCGGTCATTGTGTCGCCATTCGGTCCCCAAACCATCGCCAGAGAGTCACCATAGGCGATTATCTGCCTGACCTCCTTTCCAATCCTGGGGGTCATATGGCTAACATTTCTTTCGGTTACTCCGACGGTGACGTCGATACCAACGAATCGGGCAATCGCTCGCTCAATTCCATCGTCGATGAACGTTATTCGCGCCGCCGTGCGCTGGTCAGCGGCCTTCGCGCCAGCGGCTTCGCGCTGTTTGGCGGCGCCATGCTGTCGGCCTGCGACTGGGACGGCAATGATGCCAACAACGGCTCGGGCCTCACGGTCAATGCCGGTGCCGATGCCAGCACCACTGCCGGCAATTTCGTGACCTTGCAGGGCACCGTCGTCGGCGGGACCGGCGGCAACAGCTGGCAGCAGACCGGCGGCGCTGTGGTGGAGCTTGTCTCCCTCTCGCCCACCAGCGCCGGCTTCATTGCCCCCGCGGTGGCAGCAGCCGCACCGCTGACTTTCCGCTTCTCCGCAGAAAACGGCCAGGCGACAGACGATACCATCGTCACCGTCAACCCGGCGCAGCTGGGCTTTGCCGCGGTGCCGAAGAACGACGACGACGTGGTGACTGTTCCTGCCGGTTACAGCGTCAGCGTATTGACCGCACTGGGTGATCCCATCTCGCCGGGCACGCCCGCCTTCGCCAATGACGGCACGGACACCGGCTATGCCCAGCGCATCGGCGACCATGGCGACGCGCTGTACTATTTCGGCCTCGATGCCGCCGGTAACCGCGATGACAACTCGTCCACCCGCGGCGTGCTGGTGCAGAACCACGAGAACCTCAACGTGCAGTATCTGCACCCCAACGGCCCGACCGAGAGCAACGGCGCTCGTCCGGCATCCGAGGCGATCAAGGAAATCGAAGCCCACGGCCTCAGCTTCGTGGAAGTGCAGGATTCAGGGGACCGCAACTGGACCTATGTCCAGAACAGCGCGCTCAACCGCCGCGTCACGCCGAACACGCCAGCGACCTTCCATGGCCCGGTCACCGGCACGGACTTCATCAAGACCAAGTATTCGCCCGATGGCCTTGCCGGGCGCGGCACGATCAACAATTGCGCCAACGGCCACGCCGCATGGGGTACGATCCTGACTTGCGAGGAAAACTGGGCGTTCTATTTCCGCCGCGACGATTCCGGAGCCGGAACCGACAATGCCCTGCGCTCCGAGCGCGAGCTCACCGCCCTGCGCCGCTATGGCGTTCGCAGCAATGTCGGCAATTACAGCTGGTCCTCCGCCCAGCCGACGCAGGAAATCTTCACCCGCTGGGATGCCCGCGTCAAAGGCGCCAATGCGACCGAGGATTTCCGCAACGAACCCAACCAGTTCGGCTGGGTGGTCGAGATCGATCCCTACAATCCCGCCTCCGCGCCGCGCAAGCGCACCGCACTGGGCCGCTTCGCCCACGAAGGCGCGTGGCTGGGCAAGCTGACACCGGGCCAGAAGGTCGTCGTCTACATGGGCGACGATTCCCGCCGTGAGTACATGTACAAGTTCGTCTCCAGCGCGAACTGGGATGCTGCTGACGCGCAATCGTCGAACCGGCTCGGTATCGGTGACAAGTATCTCGACAACGGCACGCTCTATGTCGCGCGCTTCGATGCCAATGGCACGGGCACATGGCTGCCGCTGGTATTCGGCCAGGTCCCCAACCGCCCCGCGGTCGGTTCTGCACCCGAATATGTCTTCGCCAGCCAGGCGGATATCCTGGTCAACACCCGCCTTGCTGCAGACGCAGTGGGCGCGACCCCGATGGACCGTCCGGAATGGACCGCCACCAACCCGGTTACCGGCGAGATCTACCTGACGCTGACCAACAACAACGCCAGCAACCGCCCGATCGACGGCACCGATGCGGCCAACCCGCGCCACTATGTCGAACCGCGCGGCACCGGCACCACCAACGGCA